>QHZP01000402.1:1754-7470 GCA_003224715.1 Acidobacteriota bacterium
CCTTTTGCCTTCGAGCAGGAAACCTTCCTGACCGTACGCCTGAAACATGAGATGCGCCACGCCTCGCGAAACATGGGGCGCTTCCGCCTGTCAGTAAGCTCCAGCGCGACAGCCAGGCACATCGTGGATCTGGCAGCGAAGCTGTGGCCCGTTTTGGATATCCCTGTTGACAAACGCAACGAAGAACAGAAGAAAGCTCTGGCGGCTGTCTTTCGCTCAGTCACTCCGCTGCTACAGCCCGTGCGGGATCGCATGGAGGAACTCAAGAAGTCTCTTGACAAGCTGGGTATCGTTACAGCCATGGTCATGAGAGAGCACGACGGCTTCGAGCGGCCGTCGACCTATTTTCACATTCGGGGCAGCTACCTCAGCAAGGGTGAGAAGATATATGCTGGCGTTCCCGGCATCCTCAATCGTCTGCCCGAAAACCAGATGCCCAATCGGCTAGGTCTGGCTTACTGGCTGGTGTCAGAAGACAACCCACTCACGGCCCGTGTGACCGTGAACCGTTTTTGGGAAGCCTTCTTCGGGCATGGCATTGTGGAGACCAGCGAGGACTTTGGCACTCAAGGTGAGCGCCCCACTCACCCCGAACTGCTGGACTGGCTGGCCACCGAGTTCATGCAACAAGATTGGAGCATGAAAGCGATCCAGCGACTGATGGTCACCTCCGCCACCTACCGTCAGTCGTCGAAGGTAACACCCGCCCTTCAGGAGCGCGATCCGTACAACCGGCTGCTGGCTCGCGGCCCTCGTTTCCGGGTGGAGGCAGAGATGGTGCGTGACATCTCCTTGGCGGCTAGTGGCCTTGTTAGCCCCAAGATCGGTGGTCCCAGCGTGTTTCCGTATCAACCGGAAGGGGTTTGGGACAGGCCTTACAGCGATGACAAGTGGGTGATGAGCGAAGGCAGCGACCGCTACCGCCGCGGTGTTTACACGTTTGTGCGGCGCACCGCGCCTTACCCCAGCCTGATTAACTTTGATGCTCCCAGCCGCGAGCTCTGTACCGTAAGACGGTCCCGAACCAATACGCCCCTGCAGGCATTGACCATGCTGAACGATCCAGCTTTTTTTGAGGCGGCCCAGGCGCTAGCCAAACGGATGATGAAGGAGGCCGGACCCACTCCTTCCTCGCGGGTTACCTATGGTTTTCGCCTCTGTGCCTCGCGCCCTCCGACGTCAGCGGAAATTGACGGTGTCCTGGCCTACTACAAGCAGGAGCTGGCGAGATTCCAGCATAACAGCGAAGCCGCGATGGTGTCAAATGTGTTGCTGAGCCTGGATGAGACAATAACGAAGGAATAACCCATGAAAGACAACGTAACACACGAAATGCAAGACTTCTTGAGAGCGGTGACTCGGCGCCATTTTTTCCGGCAAGCGGGTTTCGGCATTGGCGCAGCGGCTCTGACCACGCTGATCAACCGCTACACCCTTGGCAGCGACCTGCCTCCCAGTTTCCCAACAATGGCCATGCTGAATCCCATGGCTCCCAAGCCGGGACATTTCGCGCCGAAGGCCAAGAGCATTATTTACCTCTTCATGGCTGGAGCGCCATCGCAGGTAGACCTTCTTGACTACAAGCCCAAGCTACAAGAGCTAGATGGACAACACATTCCGGAATCGATGGTTAAGGGAGAGCGCTTCGCTTTCATCAAAGGAGTGCCGAAGCTCTTGGGCTCGCCTTACCAGTTCAGGAAATGGGGCCGCAGTGGAGCTGAGATTTCGGAGCTCCTGCCTCACCTGGGCGAGATTGCGGACGACATCGCTATAGTGCGGTCGGTTAGCACCACCCAGTTTAACCATGCGCCAGCGCAAATCTTCATGAATACCGGTCATCAGATTGCGGGCCGACCCAGCCTGGGATCGTGGTTGACTTATGGAATCGGTAGTGAGGCGGCTAACCTGCCGGGATTTGTAGTACTGCTCTCGGGAGAAAATCAGCCCGATGGAGGCACGGCTTGCTGGGGAAGCGGTTTTCTGCCCACCGTTTATCAGGGGGTGCAGTTCCGCTCGCAGGGCGATCCGGTGCTGTTTTTGACCAACCCGGAGGGAGTATCGCCTGAGGTTCGCCGGCGGTCGCTTGATTTGCTAAAGAACCTTAACGAGTTGCACCTGCATAGCGTCGGCGATCCGGAGATTACAACGCGCATTGCCTCTTACGAGATGGCTTACCGCATGCAGACCAGTGTCCCTGAGCTGATGGATATCTCCAAAGAGCCGCGCTCGATTCAAGAGATGTACGGGACTGAGCCGGCCAAATCCTCCTTCGCCAACAACTGCCTGCTGGCGCGCCGGCTCGTAGAACGAGGCGTTCGTTTCGTTCAACTCTATCATCGAGGCTGGGACAACCACGGCACCACCAGTCACGATGATATCGTAACACGATTGCCCAGCTTGTGTCGCGAGACGGACCAGGCCGCCGCCGCGCTGGTGAAGGACCTGAAGCAGCGCGGAATGCTGGACAACACGCTGGTGGTCTGGGGCGGCGAATTTGGACGGACACCGATGAACGAGGAACGCAACCGCTCAAAGTTTCTCGGCCGCGATCACCATCCCAGGGCCTTCAGCGTGTGGCTAGCGGGAGGGGGTATCAAGGGTGGAGTTACGATCGGTCAGACAGACGAGTTCGGCTATACCGTCGTGGAGGACCCTGTGGATATCCACGACTTGCATGCCACTATCCTGTATTCGCTGGGGCTCGACCACACCAAGCTGACCTACCACTTCCAGGGTCGGGACTTCCGCTTGACCGACATCTCAGGCAACATCGTCAAGAAGCTTCTGGTGTAGGCGTGGCGGAAACAGAATACATCCACCCCGAGTGGAGCCGAAGGATTGATCGTCCCAGATGGAGCTTAGCAGAATCCGGAGTTGGAGATCCCTAAGTCATCCCTGCTTGGGACAAGATTAAGGTCAACTCGAGCTGCAGAACCCTCTTCCTCGAGTCCCCTCCTCTTGACAAACCCTAGACTGACAGTAAAGTGGACCATTCGGGCATTCGACGCGGCTCCGGAAGAACTCATTACCCTCCTCAAAGAGCAACAAATCGATATTCTCGCGAATGTACGCGCGTTTCCGACTTCGGCGCTTTACCCCCACTTTAGGAAACCTCTAACTAAACTAGCGCAGTGACTGCCGGAAACCGGTGTCCGCCGCCGGCAAGGGAAGGAATTTGGCGGTTTCAGGGGATCCGCATTCACATCACTCGGCCCTTGTCAGTCTTCGCTTCCTCTCTGCTTGCTGTGGTATCAGAATCACCCACATCGTCGAAGCGGGCGGAAGCTTACCGGCTCTACCGCGTGGCCAGGTTCGTCGAGGGACGACTTGTCTACAGACTCCAACCGCAATCATTATCTGGGTGAGACTAGCACCTCTTTCTGACTCCAACTGCCTTGTAATTCTTCTTATCTAAGGTCTTCCTTTCGAACCGCACTGAAAGAGGTTGAAGCGAGTCTTCGCAATAATTTCGCCCATTCTGAGCAGGCCTTATCCTCCAAACAACAGCCACGATGCTGTTTGTCGAAACCCACTCCAGAGCTTGAGCAGAAAGACAAAAGCAGGTTATTTTGTTCCTTTGTTCTGTTCTCCTTCCGGACCAAAGCTCCAAAGCTGGTGTGAGTCAACTTAATGGAAGACTCGAATTAGCCGAGGTCAACAACAATGGATTCATATCGTTCACGGGACAATTAGCCCCCAAATCAGACAAATTGTCCGTTGTCGCCGGTTTTAATTTGTCGTTCAAGCAAAAGTCAAAGTGTATCGAAGACGAACTAAATAAAGGGGCCTTAGTAAATTCTTGAAGAGAACTGGTGGTTGGGAACATCCATTGCCTTTAGACCAAGGCGGTGGCTTTAACGACGGTTTGGGAGCCAGTTAATGAGCGCGAAAGACAAGCAGGCGATGACGGCCCTTCGTGTGGGCCCGGCAAGTGAGAACTTAATGAGCACAATTGCCCCTACCACTTCGATGATCCAGCATGGCTCCCTGCTAGTGATAGATGATAATGCATCCATAAGGGACATGGTCTGTCTCCGCCTTAGCCGAAAAGGTTATCGGATGACCACGGCAGAACATGGTAGAAAGGGTCTGGAATTGATAGGGAAAGAGGACTTTGATCTGGTCCTCTTAGATATTGAAATGCCCGACATGAACGGTCTGGAAGTCCTTAAGCTGATCCGCCAAAAGTACTCGGCGAGTGAGCTCCCAGTTGTCATGGTAACTGCCAAGAGTCAGAGTGAAGAGATTGTGGATGCTTTGGAGCTGGGAGCCAACGACTATCTGACCAAACCAATCGACTTTCCTGTAGCTCTGGCTCGCATTCACACGCAACTTTCTCACAAACGAGCCAAAGAAGCGCTCCGCGAGAGTGAAGAGCGATATGCGTTAGCTGTTCTCGGCGCCAACGACGGTTTGTGGGATTGGAACCTGAAGGCAGACAGGTTCTACTATTCCCCCCGTTGGAAATCCATGCTTGGGTACACAGAAAAAGAAATTGGAAACGGACCGAACGAATGGTTTAGCCGGATTCATCCTGAGGATATTGAACGAGTAAGAACGGACCTCGCTTCGCATCTCGAACAGAAGACCCCGCACTACGAAAATGAACACCGCATGTTGCACAAGGACGGGAGCTACCACTGGATGCTCAGCCGGGGGATTGCTGTTCGGGACAGCGACGGAAGAGTCACGCGCATGGCCGGCTCCCAGACTGACATTACCGAAGGCAAGGTAGCCGATGCCTTGACGGGCTTGCCGAATCGTGTCTTGTTCATGGATCGACTCGGTCACGCGATGGAGCGAGCCAAATATCTGGAGAATCACCTGTTTGCGGTATTCTTCCTTGACCTGGACCGCTTTAAGGTGGTCAACGACAGCCTCGGTCACTTGATTGGGGACCAACTGCTCATCGCAACTGCGCGACGGCTGAAGGCGTGTCTCCATTCCGCAGACACAGTGGCCCGTCTAGGAGGTGACGAGTTCACCATCCTCCTGGAAGAAATCAGGCAAGTCAGTGACGCCACTCGCCTTGCCGAACGGATTCAAAAAGAACTGGCAATGCCGTTCAATCTGGATGGCCACGAGGTGTTTACCACGGCCAGCATTGGAATTGCCCTGAGCGAGTCAAGCTATGAGCGGCCTGAGGATCTGCTACGTGACGCCGATACCGCGATGTATCGTGCCAAGGCGCTGGGCAAGGCCCGATGCGAAGTTTTTGACACAGCCATGCGGGACCATGCGGTCGCCCGCTTGCAGTTGGAGAACGATCTGCGCCGAGCTGTAGAACGTCAAGAATTTCGGGTTCACTACCAGGTGATTGTATCGCTGGAAACAGGACGAATATGTGGCTTCGAAGCGTTGGCACGCTGGGACCACCCGACTCGGGGTCTAATTGGCCCAGTAGAGTTCATTCCTGTGGCGGAAGAAACGGGACTCATCATCCCCATCGGTCGATGGATTCTAGAGGAGGCTTGCCGCCAGATGAAGCAATGGCACGAACGATATCCTGAGTCGCCGCTGATGATTTGCGTGAATTTTTCTAGCAAACAGCTTATGCAACACGACCTGGTCAATCAGATCAAGCAGGTCCTCGAGAAGACGGGTCTGACCGCATCCGCCTTGAAGCTTGAACTGACTGAAAGCCTGATCATGGACAATGCCGCATCTTCGTGTTCCTTGCTCCACCAATTGAGAGAACTCGACATTCGATTGGGCA
>QHZP01000402.1:7494-14090 GCA_003224715.1 Acidobacteriota bacterium
TACTCTCAAGATCGATCGCTCCTTCATCAAAAGGATGGGAGTGGATAAGGAAAACTCAGAAATTGTCCGGACGATCATTACGCTAGCCCATAATCTCGGGGTGGACGTTATCGCAGAGGGAGTGGAAACTTCTGAGCAGCTGACCGAACTTAGGACGTTGAGATGCGAATATGGTCAGGGATATTTCTTTTCCAATCCCGTGGATAGCCAAGTCGCAGAGGCTTTAGTTAAGAGCAGACGGCAGTGGGAAATAGGCCAGAAAACTTCCCAGTTCCCCATCGATTTCGAGTATTCATACCAACCCCCAGGAGGTGGAAAATGAAAAGTAAATCTAGAAAAACGCGATTGGAGAGAAGGACTTCCGACCGACTTTCCGACCCGTCGATGGTCCTGGTCAATGGTTGTAACCTTTTGGGATCTTGGTTCAGCGAAACCACCCGAGTGAATGATGTCAGCCGGGATGGCATTTCTTTCCAGCTGTCCACTTTGATTGGAACAGATGTAATCCTAGACTTGCGAATCGGGCCAGAAGAAAATGAAGGGGGACTTGCCGTCCCGTGGTTTGAGGTGAAAGCACGAGTCCTAAGAGTGTCAAGATTGGAAAGTGACGACTCTCGTAATCTGGTCGCTGCGAAATTTGAAGGTCAATTCGTTCAGCTTGCCGGGGCGTTTGGAACTGCTGTTATCAGCACGCAGCTACAGCAGGCTGTTGAATGGGATGAACGAATGCGCCACCGCCAGCGCTTTCGGTACCTACCATTTTCTGAAGTGAGTCGTGCTCTCGGCCGGATCATAAGAATGTGGTAAGAAAGGCAGGAACCTCAAAGGTCTCCAAAAGTACTGCAAGCGTAGCAGAAATAGATAAGGTATTTATTAAAGAACTTCTCCTTTTCAGTCACAAAGCCCACCTTCAATTCGTTGAAGAAAGCAATGTTCCCAAAGACCTCTCTTGATCCGCCTAAAACCTATCTTGCTGGCTAAGCGAACCGTCGGTCCTCTCCCTGAGGGAGCGAGAAAAAGTTAGTCCGACCTTTTCCTTTGTCTTTTGGGGAAGCTTGAAGCCTTAAGAAAGCTTCAAGGAGGAGGAACTGCTTAAGTTCCGGATGCGCCCCTGGCATTTCAACCGCGGAGTTCGGGTTCAGCAAGCTTGTAGTTAAAACGATCGAGACGGACTGCGGAGGAGATTGCCAATAACGCATGCACCTACAAACGACTGCTTATGGTCGCGGAGGAACAAACGTGAAGCGATAAATCAGCCTAAGCAGAAAGACAAAGAATATGTCTTAAGGCGTAGTCCCAGAGGCTTGGTCTAGCCCAGGACCTGGAGGAAGACATCATTCTGAAGTTGCATTTGAAGCATGACAGAATGTGGATGAGTGTTCGAGTGGCTTGGCTCGGCAGCGGAGAGAACGACCCAAAAGATCAGGTTGGCATTGAATTTTTAGAGGTGATCAACTTCTTTGGTGTGGTCTTTCCTGAAAAGACTGGCAACATTTTGCCACGTTCTCTGAGACGCTAAGGCTTAAACGCAGTACTGACCGAGGCGCTTGCTTTCTCCATTTTGTCCTGATTAGATGCTACCCTCCCCGCCCACAAAGATCAGCAATGACGGCCACCAGATGCGCTGCCTCGACTGGTTTGGCAACGTGCACTTGGAAACCCGCCGAGAGAGCGCGCGTTTTGGCCTCGATCCCGGCATACGCTGTCAACGCGGCTGCCGGAGTCAAGCCCCCTTGTTCTGGTTCAAGCGTCCGTATCTTCTGAATCAGAGCATAGCCATCCTCATCCGGCAACGCAATGTCCGACAGGAGTACATCCGGCCTGAGCTGAGTAAGAGCCTCGATTGCCTCTTGGCAGGACGCAACTGTTATCACTTCAGCGCCAAATTGCCTAAGCATCACAGTTAGCACCTCGCGCGTCTCGGCGTCATCATCCACGACAAGAATCCGTAAGTTTTTCAAAATGACGGGGTTTGATTTAGGGCCGGCACTCTCTTCATTTTGCCTTAAGGAACTTGCCGTGAGCTCCCGAGCGCCAGTAATCGGAATAGTCACAGTGAACGATGCCCCTTGTCCCTCGCCGGGGCTCTCTGCTTGAACGGTCCCGCCATGCATCTCCACCAAATGACGCACAATCGCGAGGCCCAATCCCAGTCCCCCCTGGGCCCGAGTGCTCGAACCATCTGCTTGCCGGAAGCGCTCGAACACATGAGGCAGAAACTCGGGGCTGATACCCTTACCGGTGTCGCTCACCGTGATTTGGGCTTGGGAATCCGTGTGCGCCACCCTAACAAGGACTTCGCCCCCATTGGAAGTGAACTTGATGGCATTCGACAGTAGGTTCAATATGACCTGTTGCAAGCGGAAAGAGTCGCCTGCGACGATTTGCCCTTCGATTCCAAGCTGCATCTGAAGTCGAATGGACTTGGCATCAGCTGCTGGTCGCATGGTCTCTACGGCGGTCTTAATCAGGGATCCGAGATCGACCGGACGGATATCCAGGGGGAGTTTGCCAGCAATGATCCGTGACACGTCCAACAGATCTTCAATGAGCCGCCCCTGCGCTTTTGTATTGCGCTCAATCATCTCAAGTGCCCGATCAAAGGTGGCGGCGTCCAGTTTTCCGGTACGTAGCAGCTTGGTCCATGCCAGTATTGAAGTTAGTGGAGTGCGAAGTTCGTGCGATAATATCGCCAGGAACTCATCTTTTATGCGGTTGGCTTCGCGCAACTCGCGGGTGCGCTCTTCAACGATCTTCTCTAATTCAGTAGCGCGTTGCGCCAAGACCTGCTGCTCTTCTGTCTGTCGGCCTAATTGACGAACTCCAATGGCGCGAGTTAACGAGGCCACAAAGTAGTCCCTGTCAATGGGTTTCTGAATGAAATCATATGCTCCGCCGCGCAAGGCTTCAAGAGCCTGATACTCGTCGTGGCCCGTAATGAGCAGCGTGGGCAGGTTCGGTCGTAGTACGCGGATTTTGGCCAGCAAGGCTAGGCCATCCATCCCTGGCATCTTGATGTCGCAAACGACCGCTTCGTATTCCGTCGATACGATCCTTTCCAAAGCCGCTTGACTAGAATCACACGTATCCACGACCACATCACCCATGCGCAATCGCAGGGTTTCGGGAAGCACTTGCAACAGTGTGAGGTCGTCGTCGACAATCAAGATCCGGGCTGCGTTCATCTAACGATTTTCATTACTGGTTGCCTGGCCGGTGGGGGGACCTGAAGAAACCGAGTTCGTGCGGAATAGGAATAGAACCTTGATACTTCCCGATAATACCATAAGCTTACTCAGCAGGGTTCCCTTTGAATTTTCAGGTGGAAGTAAAGAGGAGGGGAATGAAGGATAGGATAAGACGGAAAGACTGGTGCGATTCTAGCTTCGTAAGGCAGAAAATAGCGGGTGCGTAAAGACCTGAATTGGGTGAGGCAGCTTATTCTCTCCTTAACTATGACTTGAGCTCATCCTGCAACATCAAGTCACTTAGGCAAACACTCATTGAAGCTGTTCTCTCATTCGACTTTCCTCTTGGCTAAAGACAAACTCTCTTTCAAGCTGGGAAAGTGCGTCAATGATGCCGGTATAGGAAAGTTCAGCGTGTGAAGCCATAGTGGGACCAATGAATCCTTGACGACGCCATTCTTCAGCCTTCTGCTGCACCTTCAGGCGCGTGGCATCCCAGACCAGGTTACCGAACATATCCACATATTCTTGGGTGAATCTACCGTGAGCATCCATCGAGAAAGCCAGGCAGGAGACAATTGGCAGGCAGTAAGGACCGGTGACTGCCGTCTTGGCCGCGACAGGCATGAGAGGCATGACGTGAGAGCCCCTCGAATCGCCGGTGACAAAGTGACCGAGCAGGAAGGGTTCTGTCACTTCTTCCGGCGCAGGAAACATCCCTTGAGTCCGGACAATAGCCACTGGATCATCCTTACCGGTGTACTTACCAGCAATGTTGTGAAGTCGAGTGGCTGAAACTGACACAATTTGCTCTTCTGGGGAGTGGCGCGAATGAATTGCCTCAACTGCGAACCGATCGGGATTCTGCAAAAGGATCGCTACATCCCATATGCGCTCCGGTACGTCGAGATTGATGACGCGATCGCCTTCCCTGGAATCCATATCGATGATCGTAAAAGTAAATCCTTCCCGCATTTTAGGATTGAGAAGCAAACCACCGTTGTGCATCGGGTCGCAAAATACGGTGTAAAGGGGATAGTTATAGACTCCGGGACTGCACTTGTCGGCCGCCATTACCAGAAAGGCTTCCGCAGGACGCTGCTGGCTGTGGGGATCTCGTACAAACTCGATCTCAGCGACGCCGGGTCCTGCCCCACGCACGTTTCCTGAAGGGGCGTCAACAAGCAGATCTTGCCCAGCGCCGTAGAGACCATTGAACCGGGCTTCCTCCGTGGCCGCAAGGAAGCAATCCCAGGCAAAGCCATGGACAGCGCTGGCTCCCACTCCGTGCTTGTGGCTCATGATGAGGATTATATCGTCGCCGGTGTGGCTGACCAGACCATCGTGGAGATGACCATTCTTCACGTTTAGCTGCACCTGTGAGCTTATTGCACTAAGCATCTTTTCTGAAGGCTTGGTATGTCCCCCGAGTGAACCGACATCTGCTTTGATTACTGAAAGAGTGACTTTGTTCATAGATTTCCTCCGAGGCTTGAATTTTAACAACGCAGGGTTTGGACAGAGAATGGCGATCCAAAAGGTAAAAATTGTCTAAATCCATGTTGGGATAAAACTCCGTATCAGTCGATACGTTAAGGCAGCAAATGACCTATTAAGTTTGGAAGGAAACCCGAGTTAAGTGATCGTGTGATCCTTCATAGTAGGGCAAAACAGAAACTGCGGACGGCGATTTCACGCGGAGGGAGAAGCCCCCACAGGACCCCCAGTTTGTCGAGAGAAGAAAATTTATCTAGAAATCGGCTCCCACCGCTAATCCCACCTTAGTGACCGTGGGCCACGACAGGTACTCGCGGAGCTGCCGGTCGGTGATATTGCCAAACTCAAGGTGCGGGCGGAAATACAGATGCGGTCTCACGTAGTAATTAAGGGAACCCTCGACCCCGACAAAGTTGAAGGCTCGTTTGTCCAGACCGATATCGGCTCGCTTCACGGGGCTTGGAGCAAGCGAAAGATCCGGTACCAAAGCTGCCGGGCGTGCTGTTCCCTTTGTGCTGCGCCGAGAACTAAATCGGTTAGAAGCACTAGCAGAACAGCGTTTCCGGCCAACTGGCAAGCTCCTTCGACGCCTCGCTTTTGCCAAAGAGTCACGATCTTTTCTCGGACCAGACTGGGTAGCCCAGCGATAAACCCCAAGTCGCAATCGCTTTGCTTCACTGGCTTCCAGCAAGAGTGATACCAACCCACAAGAAGCGACTATCTTCCAGATAAGTCCCGCGCCTCAACGCTGGGCTCGAGCTTCCATCTGTGCAAGGACTGGAAAAATTACTCTGGCCTGTAAAACATATAGTGGGGCCGTGTCCGGCCCAACTGGAAATGAAAAGAGCGTTCGTCCGTTAGGATCGCGGAGAGAAGGCGTGAGAAAGGAACGGAAGCACTACACAGCAGAAAAGTCTGGGAGGCATTTGCTGGAGAAGATGGACCTGTGCGATGAGTTAGGGGCTGCAGCCGGCGGCTTTCTACCGCTAGCAGAAAAGTTCCCTGCGAACGTGGAGCAGCCTTATTAAGCTGGAAGGAAAAGCTGCGAGGTGATGGCGTGATTCTTCATGGCAGAGCGAGGCAACGAGTAAAATCGAATCAGAATCGGAATCTTAAGGAAAACTGTAGCTGCCGCGCTGGACTAGCAGCGTTGGCGCGGCCGAAAAACGGTGAGCTGAGGGTGCCGATAAAGTTCTTGAAGTTCGTGTGATTGAAGACGTTGAATGCGTCGATCCCCAATTCCAAGTCGGTTCTGGAGTCCTTTTTCAGTTTGAATTTCTTTTCCAAGCGCGCATCAACGTTAGCATAGCGCGGACCCCGTCCGGTGTTTCGCCCAACTCCAGGTGGGCGGTCGTTCGGAACGGTGTCCCGATTGCTATCAACGCCCGTAGTGATATTAAACGGAATGCCGGACCAGAGCGCGACAATTCCGCCCAGCCCGATGTTCCAGGGAAGCTTCCAGGTGCCCGCGAGGTTAAACCGATGACGCCGGTCAAAATCGGCCCGACCGCGCTCGCCACGCAAATCGTAATTATCGGCAGGCAGATAAAACATCCCTCCGGTATCATCCTCGGTTCGCGACAGCGCGTATTGCGACAGAAACTCGAATTTCTTTAGCCACATCCCCCGAAATGTCACATTCAGGCTGTGACCACGAGATGTTCCCGAGGACTCGAACTGGTCAATGTTGATGAAGTTCGGGTCGAGTATGATTCCGGTTCCGGGAAGCGGTGCATTGATATTGCGCATCCGATACAGTTTCACGCCTCGTATCGTTGAGTACTCAACCGTCAGATAATTCTCCCCTGAACCGAGCTTTCGTTCAACCGCAAAGCTTCCCTGGAGGATGTAAGGGGTGCGGATATCCGGAGCGATGCGCACAACACTGGGAGTTGCAAGGTTTCTATCGGC
>QHZP01000402.1:14154-15943 GCA_003224715.1 Acidobacteriota bacterium
GTTTTGCAGTTGCATGCTGTCCGGCTGTCGCTCATAGAAGATGCCGGCACCGCCACGCAAAACGGTCTGCCCACTTCTCGGTGAGTAAGCGAAGGCTAAACGAGGGGCGAAGTTGTTGGAGTCATCCAGGTTCGACTGCAGCTCATGGCGCAATCCAAGGGACAGGGACAGATTTTGTCGGATTCGAATCTCATCCTGAAAGAAGGTATAAGATTCATGTTGCCTAAAACGAACTCTGGGGTCTCCTTGATTCACCGTGAAAAGGAAGGGCCGACTTTCCATGAAAGCCGATAAGTTAGAAAAGGTAAAAGTGCCGCCAAAATTGGAGGCATCAAGGGCCTGAAAGAATTGCGGTCTTATTCCGCCTCCGAATCGAAACGCGTGTCTTCCTTTGACTAGAGAAACGATGTCCTCAAAGTCACCGCTCGTCTCGGTCCGATGTTGCGAGACTTGGGCGCCGCCAGCACTGAAAGCGTCCAGGACGATGATGGCTGGTTGATCCACCTGGCTGCCAGTTTGCTGAAATTCCTTTTTAATGGCCAAGCGGACTTCGTTTAAGAAATTAGGAGAGAAGATCGCCCTTTCCAGAATCTTGATTTCATTCTTGTGGTTAAAGAAATCGGTTGCGCGATCAGGCAGATTGAATTCCCCCACTCCTTGATTTGGCTGGGACTTGTTCTTGAACTGATAACCCACCGTCAGGGTCTGTGTGGGTGTGAATCTGAAATCCAGTCTTCCCAACAGCCACGTCTTGCGCATAGGAATCCTGAAGTTCTCAATCAGCCTGCCCTCAGGCGTCTGAGCGTTGATGACTGCGTTCTCGTTGTCGATCGAATATCGACCCGCCAGAAAGAAGGATACTTTCGGGGCTAGTGGGCCGCTCAGCATCAGCTCGGGGATGGCTCGTTGCGAGAGAGGTTGGACGGTGGCAGCGGCATTGCGCGCATCCCATACGGAGTTGCGGAACAAAAGTGAGAGAGCCCCCCGAAACTGGTGAAAAGACCCCCGTCTGGTGGTAACTTCGATTCGTCCTTTGCCCGTTTTCCCGAACTCGGCAGAGTAGGGATTCTTGTTGATATATACCCTTCTGACGCTCGAGGAGGGTACTTCAAGAGCACTGCTCTCAACGCCGTCGACGATAATTTTTGCACCTCCAGTTGCCAGAGCTGCCGGGTCAAGGAATTGAGAAGCGACAGCCAGCGGATCACCGTCCTTCTTGGGAAGGTTCTCAAGCCAATGTCGATTCAATTCAATGATGTCAACGTTGTCGCCAGCCGAGGGGGAGGAGAGACGATTTTCGGTTACAGTCATCTCCTCCTGCATTTCAGCGATTTCCAGGCGAAGGTGCACCGGAGGAACAGCCTTTGCACCAACTCTAACCCCGACCTGGGCCTCTTCCAAACCCTGTGCCTTTGCCGAAACAATGTATTCACCTTCCGGTAAGTTTGTAAATGTAAACTCTCCTGTCTCACTGCTGGTTGTCTCGAATTTCTCATGAGTCGTCTTGTTCTTGAGCTTTACTTCGGCACCCAGCACGGGTTGGCCGCTGGAATCCTCGACTTTCCCTCGCACAATCGCGGAATTGGTCGAATCCGAAGGCAATGGCAAGGCCGTCGGAACTGGCTTGGGCAAAGGCTCGGCTGGCATCGTCTCGACCTTGACGGCTTCTTTTATCTCGGCTTTTGAATTCGAAGGTGGAACCACTGCTTCAGTTGACTCCGTGGCCAGAACGTTTTGAAGCTCCAAGACTAATCGTGGTGGGTCAGTCAGCCAGGAGACTCTGGGTGGG
>QHZP01000403.1:0-1750 GCA_003224715.1 Acidobacteriota bacterium
ATCTCAACAGGAGCGATGCGCCTAATGCCTTTGATCCAGTCCTGTACTGGGATAATGGAATGCCGGCCTTTGCTGGAAAGTTACCCAGTAAAGACCCGACTTTGCAGAATGGGAGTAACATCGCTTGGACCCTTCCCAATAGCTTGGCTCAGGGATACGTACAGCACTGGAACCTTGGCGTTCAGCGGGAGCTACCCAAGCAGATGACGGTCGAAGTGAACTATGTTGGAACGAAAGGCACGCGCTTACCGGGGGGCACTTACCATTTGGCGGCTCTCTTCAATATGACTCCAAGCCGGTATCTGGCGTTGGGAGATGCCCTTTACGACAATATCAACGATCATCCTGAAATTGGCAAGCCGTATCCCAGTTTTGAGGGCACGGTCAATCAGGCCCTACGCCCCTTTCCTCAATATCAAGGCATCAGCTTGACCGGATTCAACGTGGGAAGTTCGATTTATCATGCCATGCAGGTGCAGTTCCGAAAGCGACCGGTCAAGGGCGGACTGGGTTTCATCATGGCTTATACGTTCTCGAAGACATTGACGGACAACGATGATGCTTTGGGCGGTTACTATTATAACAATCAAGATTTCTACAATCGGAAGAGCGAGCGCTCGGTGGCCCAGTTCAGCCATCCTCATGATCTCAAACTGACCTGGATTTGGGACCTCCCGATTGGCAAAGGCAGGCGGTTTCTGAATCAAGGTGGCATTGTCGATAAGGTTTTGGGCGGTTGGACACTCACTGCCATCCAGCGTTATCGTTCAGGGAACCCCTTGCCTTCTTATGACTACAATTTCGACCCGGGGGTAATCTTTACAGAAGTCATCCGACCTGATCGGCTTTCAGGCGTGACGAATTACCAGAAATCCAGTGGCTACGACCTCGCCCACGGCACAACCTGGATAAACCCGGCGGCCTTTAGCGACCCGCCCCACACAGTCGGCGGGATTCCCCTTAGTCCCGGCAATGCCCCGAGATTCCTGGATATCTATGGACCTTGGCAGCCGAGTGAAACCGCGGCCATCCATAAACATTTCATGATCACAGAGCGACTCAGTTTCGAGTTTAGGGCAGAAATGGAGAATGTCTTTAACCGCACCCAGCGACGCGATCCGGTGATGGACTTCAGCAGCCCTGACTTCGGCAGAATTATCAGTGTGTCAGGGACGCGAATTGTTCAGTTCTCAGGACGGATTCGGTTTTAGGCCTCTCTGAAAATCCCCTCCCATGACGTCGGTTGTGTCTCTGGCGAGTTCCAAAGATTTCCAGGTAAAGGGTGAACCAATGATCAAACCGATTTCACGGCGCCATTTTATCCAGGGTTGCGCGGGTACTGTCGCAAGTGGGCTTTGTCTAGAGGGCCTGAATAAGAACGGACAGGCGGACCAAACCTCACCCACTCGGGCCAGGCTTTTCCCCGGTTGTTGCGCTTATTCCTACAGGAAATACCTGGAGACCGGAAAAATGAGCATGGAAGATTTCGTTCTCAAGGGTGCAGAACTCGGTCTCCATGGCGTGGACATAACCACCTATTGGCTCAAGTCGACCGAACCCTCCTACCTAGCGTCGTTGCGACACTTCGCATTCAAGCAGAGCATAGCCTTTTCTGGTACGGCTATTTCCACCAGCATGTGTCAACCCGACTCCGCTCAGCGCAGTGAGGAATTGGAAAAAATAAGGCGGTGGGTAGATGCGACCGAGTTGCTCGGGGCTAGACACCTGCGGGTCTTTGGGGGCCAACTTC
>QHZP01000403.1:1778-6705 GCA_003224715.1 Acidobacteriota bacterium
TGCAGGTCATGAAACCGTCTTGCGACTACGCCGGGAAAAAGGGCGTCACGCTGGGCATTGAGGACCATGGCGGAATTACAGCCAGGGCCTCCACGCTCCTGGAAATTTTGAGACGGGTTGATTCACCTTTTGCCGGTATCAATCTCGATATTACCAATTTCAGAGAAGACTATTACGCTCAGATTGAAGCCTGTATTCCTTATGCAACCCATACTCACATTCGCGATGTTTTCGAAAATCATGAACCCGTCGATCTCGACCGGGTGTTTAAGATGTTCGCCCAGGCGGGCTACAAGGGATACATGTCGGCCGAGTATGAAGGATCTGAAGACCCTATGACGGGTGTACCCAAACTCATCGAAAAGATTAGAGCGCTCTGCAAAAAGTATTCGAGCGTTTGACTCAAATAACAGTTTCGGCAGTTAGCCACAGAGGCACTGAGACCACGGAGGTGTCAGATAAGCAGTTACATCTCCGCAAAGCTTTGTCGAATTATTACCCTCAGAGTGAGGATAGAACACCTCCAGGCCGCCCTCTTCCCCACTGGCTCTGTGCCCTCCGTGACTCTGTGGCAATTTCAACGGCTGGATTTAGGTATTTAGATCGCGTGGCCAGATCTTTGCGGTTGGCATCAATCTTCGTAGTGACTGCAATGGCGGTATGGATTGCCGCCCATCTTGCTTTTCCAAAGGACCGGCGCTCTCCGATCCGATGGGTTCGTCTTTCCAGTCAAAGCGGTGACTTGCCGGTGCCCCATCCCGAGTCCAAGCAACAGACCGGCTCATTGGTTGCGGACCTCGATGGAGATGGCATCAGCGACTTTGTCATCAGCTTTCGGCAGAAGCCGCCGGCCCTGGTATGGTATCGACGCGGGGACAATGGATGGAATCGATATGAGATCGAGAAGGACTTCTTGACCGTGGAGGCGGGTGGCGCGGCATTTGACATCGATGGGGATGGGGATCTGGACGTGGTTTTTGGAGCCGATGCGCAGAACAATCAAGTGTGGTGGTGGGAGAATCCCTATCCGAACTACGATCCCAACGTTTCTTGGAAACGCCACTTGATCAAAAATAGTGGGGCCAATCAACATCACGACCAAGTGTTCGGTGACTTCAAAGGGACTGGCAAACCGCAATTAATGTTCTGGAATCAGAAGGCCGAGGCTATTTTTCTGGCTGACATTCCCCCCAACCCGAAGAAGACAGAGCCGTGGCCCTATACACAAATCTTTTCAGGCAGTGCCGGTGCGGGCAGTCCAGGAGCCGCTCTGTACGCTGAGGGAGCAGCCGCCTTCGACATTGATGGCGACGGCAGAGTGGACTTGCTGGCAGGAAACTGCTGGTTCAAGCATACAGGTGGAAGCAGTTTCAAGCCCGTTCGAGTAGGCACGATCGGCGGACGAATCGCTGCCGGACGGTTTAAGAAGGACAGAGTCGCACAAATCGTCGTTGCTCCTGGGGACGGCAGCGGCCCACTCAAGCTTTACGAGTGCCGGGGTGACCCGATCAATCCTAACTCTTGGGCGGGCCGTGATTTGTTGGGCGTTGACATGGTGCATGGGCACACTCTGGAGGTCGGTGACATCGATGCCGACGGACATCTGGATATCTTTGCAGCGGAAATGGCAAAGTGGACCGACGAACTCAGGGAAGCTGATCATCCAGGCGCTACCGCGTGGATTCTTTATGGTGATGGGAAAGGAAACTTCCGCCAGAGTGAGCTGGTGGTGGGGCATGGCTGGCATGAAGGCCGCCTGGCGGACCTCGATGGAGACGGAGATATTGATATTCTAAATAAACCTTACACTTGGATGGCTCCCAGAGTCGATGTCTGGCTAAACAATGGGACCGGCCCTCGCAAAGGGCACGCACTCCGGACGGTCGGCCATTGAGTTTCGCGAAGAGCTGAGACCTTGAACAATCTTAATTAACAGAACCGGGTGATAAACACAGTTGGACACAGGACTCCGAGAACATGGAAACGCCAAGAACGCAAAGACCGCCAAGGTGCAGATTCCTCCTAAGGGCGATGAAATACCACTATAGAGTGGTCGCGTATTTCGTCAACTCGTGAAATTTGTTTGAGGGTGTGCGACAAATTTGCGGGTTATTTCCTGGATGCAGGCCCGTGCTGCTTCAAGCGAATGAGCCTCCGCCACGATCAATTGGCTTTTAATTCATCGTGTGTTTTTGTCATTCTGCACAAGCCCACCCCGAATTTAGAGAGCAAAATTCACCGTGGCTATCCCTTTTTGTTCCTCCTGCTCGTAATTGAGGCGTTACTATTTGACGAAACCACCCGTTCCCTCGGTTAGGAGCAGAAGTTGATCGGGCTTGGTCAATTTCCAGGTCTCCTTGTCATCATCTGGCCAGACGACAAGTACTTGTTCCAGGGGCGCTTCCCTGAGCTCGGCGTCGGTTCCCAGTCCAAAGTGCACGCGGGGATCGTGGGCGCTCAGGTAACTGCCGTCGGTGGCCACACGCCGCCACAGAGGCGCCCGGCCCTTACGGAACAAGGCAACACGCGCGCCATAGGCATCGGGGCTGGTATGCACCCCGCGCAACCGCAGCTCCAGCCAATGGTTTTGAGTGCCAATCTCATTCAGCAGCAGCCGGGCCGGGCCGTTGGCGTTTGTGACCACAATGTCGATGTCACCGTCGTTGTCGATATCACCAAAGGCTGCACCGCGGCTCACTTCGGACAGTTCGAACACCGCACCCGCTTGAGCTGTTACCTCGCGAAAGATTTTAGCTTCGTTGTGAAAAAGCTGGTTCTTCTGGCTGTATGGGAACGGCTTGCCGCGCTGCGAATCAACAACTCGGATTTCTCCATTCGCCACGAACAAATCCAATCGTCCGTCGTTGTCATAATCAAACCAGAGAGTCCCGAAACCCGTGAAGGGAAAACTTGTGTGACCAAGGCCATAGAGGTTTGTTACGTCCTCGAAAAATCCTGAACCGTCGTTCCGGTACAGCGTGTTTGGTTCGCCCGTAAGATTCGTGACGAAAATATCCTCG
This sequence comes from Acidobacteriota bacterium, assembly GCA_003224715.1. Lineage (GTDB taxonomy): Bacteria > Acidobacteriota > Terriglobia > Versatilivoradales > Versatilivoraceae > QHZQ01. The sequence continues at coordinate 4,799 of QHZP01000403.1, forward strand.
TCTCCGTCACCATCGAAGTCTCCCGCCGTGACTCCCATCCCGGACAGCGCCTTGCCGTCGGCGTTAAAGGCGCAGCCTGAAATCAAGCCCCTTTCCTGAAAGATCCCGTTGCGTTGATTAATCCAAAGATGATTCGGCGTCTTGTCGTTGGCCACATAAATATCCATCCAGCCATCGCCATTGAAGTCGGCGCAAACAACCCCTAATCCGTTGCCGGTGGCTGTGCCAATCCCGGACTTCTGGCTCACATCGACAAAATGTCCGTGCCCGTCATTGTGATAAAGCTTGCTGGAGAGAGGCGAATAGTCGCCTGGACCGCAATACTCCCGGCCTCCCGCAAAGTTGTAGCACTTTTTGTTGCCTTGCAGCGTGAAGGCGTTGTAGCGGACTACAAACAGATCAAGACTTCCGTCCTTGTCATAGTCAAGGAAGGCGGCGCTCGCGCTGAAGGAATCGTGCCCCAAGCCAGCCTGTTTGGTCACGTCGGTGAAAGTCCCGTCGCCATTATTGCGATAGAGAAGGTTGGGGCCGAAGTTGGTTACGAAGAGATCGGGATCGCCATCGTTATCATAGTCGCCTACAGCCACTCCCATCCCGAACTCGCCATTTCCGGCGACACCGGCCTGTTCCGTTACGTCCACGAAGCGAAGCTTTCCCGTTGGTATCAGCTCGTTTCGAAAAAGCCGGTTGCCCGGCCAATGCTTTTCGGGGGGTGGGAAAGCCGCGTCTTTCCAAGACTTTGTTTTGTCCAGGAGTGTCCCCTGCAAGAGATAGACGTCGAGGTCTCCGTCCCCGTCGTAATCCAATATCGCGATACCCGATCCCATGATTTCAGGCGGGTAATAGGCACCAGTGGCCCCGATGAAATGTTGGAAATCGAGTCCCGTGGACTTCGACGCGTCTTTAAAGACAAGGCCTTTGTCCATCGGGCGTCCACTCGTCACTTCGACCGACCGCCAGCCGGTTGCAAGCAGAGCTGCTAAGGCAAAGGAGACCCCAACAACGCGCCGGCGGGATGTCATCGGGGCTTGGCCTCGAAGGAGTTCATTATCCTAAATCCGGCAGTTGGAATTGCCACGGAGCCACAGAGTGCCCAGAGCAAGTGGAAAGACGGGCGGTTTTGAGATGCTTATCCTCACCGAGAGGGTCACAATTTTTCAAGGCTTTGCGAAGATATAACTCCTTATCGGCCACCTCTGTGGCTAACTACTGTTATCCGGTTGATGAATACCGGACCTGTCATGGTTGACTATTTTAGCAGCTCTCGAAGCCTCAGTTCAGGGTTAGGGCATTGAAGCACAGGTGCATGCCATCGAACCCCGTCGACCACCATACCCGCATCAGGATGATCATCCGGACACTCGCACCTGATCCACCAGGATGGAATTTTCGGCCGAGGCGGCACCGAGGTCGTCGTCCCAAAGGTTGTATTCTCGCTCTCAAGCGAAAGGCGCCTGAATCCAGGGGGAGCCCACCCAGAGTTAATTGAGTTTTCCCGCCAGGGTTAGTGGATTTTGCCTGGTCGGCACGCTTCGCGGTAAAGGCCAGGATGTATGCCCCATCAGCGTATTTCCGGCAACCACAGGCCTGAACGAATGCCGCATTGGAGGCGGTTGCCAAGAAATCCTTCATTGCTTTTCTATCGCATTCGAGTGCTCGGATGAAGTCAGGATTGATTCCCGGAATCTCAGCCAGTCTCCAAATGTTCCCTTCGGGGTTGGCGGCCCCCATTCCTTCAACGACGGCGGATGCCGCAGTAGGAGTCGTTTTCTGCACGTTGGCGATGACCTTTGCGGCAAATTGATGTGGAGAGACTCCTGTTGTAGCCAAAAGGGCATTCAACTGGTACAGGTAATTCCGGTCATCATTCTGCAGGGCCTCGCGCAGCCTGCGCCAGAGTTCTCGCT
>QHZP01000403.1:6800-8915 GCA_003224715.1 Acidobacteriota bacterium
ACCACTTCAGGGGATTCGGCAGCGATAGATGATGCCCCCCGAGTCTTTTCGTCCCCAGGTACGCGCTCTTTACTCAGGTCTAAAATCCTTTCAAGGAGACCCATATAGAGTTTGCTGGTCTTCAGACACGACTCCCACTTGATGTCGTTGCGGGGGGAATCGAAAAAAACCTTGATCGTCCTACCGGCGCTGTGGCCCTTAAGCAGTTCGTGAGCCTGAGGGACTAACCTGGCAGTTCCAACCAAGGGCTTGTTCGCGATTCCCAGCATCATCTGGGCATCTATTGCATCCATGTCTTGTGCAATCTGGCTCATTTCGGCCTGAATCCTCAGAAGTTCTTCTGTGAGGCCTTTGTTATTGGAAGCGGCAGTTAGGGACTGCGGCAGAGGAGATTGCTGGTGCGGCTGGTCCTGGCCTGGGCTTGAAAGAACAGCGATTAGGACGAAGCACAAGGAAATTATTAAAGGGCGAACTTTCATTTTTTCAACTCCCGAATGGGATCCATTTATTTAATACGAAATTGCAAACAAAAGGATACATTGAATTGGGAGGGCGAGCCTCGCGGCGAGCCGCCAACGGGACAATGTCCTATCCGAATTCTTTCGCCCCTCCCGGGGCTTCGCTCCTGTATGACGCTTAACCCACGCCTGGCCGTGGGTTATGATCGGACGCCCCTCCGGGGCTACCCAATGCCGCGGACGTAATTTGCATTATCAAGCTTTCACCCTATCCCAACCAAGCCTTCGACGGAGAGGCCTTCTACAACGCCCAAATGGGGTCTCATCTGGGCATGGCGTTACCCGCCAACCGCTCCAGGTCTCGTTGAAGCTGCTCGGCCAGCTCATCCAACTGGTGGGATATCGCCCGCTGCCGGGCCTCGCGGATGTAGTAAAGTGCCTTTTTTCGGTTGCCCGCGCCTTCATAGGCGGCGGCGAGAGTCTGCATGCAGACGGGGGTCTTTACGTCCTCGACTTTAAGAGTCTCGTTTAAGTGGCTGATGGCCTCGTCAAATCGGCCTGTACGAACAAGACTGTGGCCTAACAGGAATTGAGCCTGCCGGTGGCCGGGATTGCTTTCCACCGCCAAACGGTAATGTCTCTGGGACTCGGCCACCTGGCTGGCTTGGTCAAGCAATAAACCTAACTCGGCGTGCGCGTCAGCGTAGTTCGGATTGATCTCTAAAGCTTTCCGGAACGCCGCCTCTGCTTCAGCAGTTCTTCTTTTGCCGAACAGAAACAGTCCCCAGTTGTAATACACTTCCACCCAGCCGGGATCCAGCTTGACGGCCTCCCGGAAATGCTCTTCTGCCTTGTCGGACCGATCCAGTTGTCCATACATGGCGATCAGATTAACGTGGGCCAGCATCAGTCGTGGATTTACCTTCAACGCCGATTCGAACTCGATAATGGCCTCCCGTACCTTGCCTTGCTGAACCAACGAAGACCCCTTCGACAAATGAGAGAGACCCCCGCCATACAGCGATTTCACCGCATCCATCAAAGGATCTTCAGAAGGCTGGGAGAGTTGCTTCACACGCTGATAGGTCTCCAGGTGCTGGCTGGCCCTGGCCGCATCGCCTGTTTTTGTGTACGCCATCGCCAGGGCATAGTGAGCGGCTGCATAGTTCTCGGAAAGCTCGCAGGCCCGGCGATACGACTCGATTGCCCCGGACCAGTTCCCACGGGCCGCCAGCACACGGCCCAACCCCAGGTGCGCTGAAGCTATGCGCGGGTTTTGTTCGATCGATTCCCGATAAGCTTTCTCGCTCGGCCCGGCATCGCCGGACTCAAATAGCAACTGGCCCAGCCGCACGCGCGCGGAAGCATGGCTGCCCTCGATCTCCAAGGCCTCCCGAATATGATGGACGGCGTCCTGGTACTTCCCCTGCCAGGCCTCGACGTTCCCCAAATAGTACTCCCATCGGAACGAGAGGTGTGCCAACGCCAGGGCCTGCCGATAACACGTTTCCGCCAGTCCGTATTCTCCGTAGCATTGAAAAATCATGCCGAGTTTCCCCATTGCTTCTGCATCTAGGGGATTCTGCCGGGCTTCTTCATAGGCCGCACGGATCTGCTCGCCAACAACGGGCTCGTACTCTTTCAGGTTGATCTGTTC
>QHZP01000403.1:9124-10303 GCA_003224715.1 Acidobacteriota bacterium
TAAAGTTTGAACTTCATCGCTGCATCGTGGAACTAGCACCTGGAAAAATTCTTCGAGGTTCAGACCATAATGACTTACACACGAATCTTAGCAAATAACACGGGGTCCTGAGCAATAACAGAATGGACTATCCACCCGTGACGCCGGAACAACCCGGCGGAGCAGCACTGTAGTTTAGGATGCATGGCATGCCGAAGAGCAGGTTTCAGGTGCTAGGTTTTAGGTGTCAGGAAAATGATGAGTGATATGACAAAGCCCAACGCCTAGCACCTACCATCTAACAGTTAAAACATGCTCTTCGACGTTTATTGATTGGATGAACTCGCTCTGGGCCTCAGAAACCACGTCTGACTATTGGTGATGGGCTCGCCCTCGGCAGGCGTTGGGCGTGTATAGGTTCCATCACTCGACATGAACCGCGCCTTGGCGTTGTCTGCCAGATAAACGTCCAGCACGTTGTGCCGCAGATGATGAACAAGCTTTGGGTCTTCGATGGGAAAGACTACTTCCACGCGGTGATTGAGGTTGCGAGGCATCAGGTCTGCGCTGCCAAGATAAATCTCCTCAAGGCCTCCGTTACGAAAATAAAAGATGCGGCTGTGCTCGAGGAAGCGACCGACAATACTCACGACCCGAATGTTCTGGCTGATTCCCGGCAGCCCAGGCCGCAAGCAGCAGATCCCGCGCACGATCAAGTCCACTTTAACCCCTGCCTGAGAAGCCTGGTAGAGCAGGCGGATCACGGACTTATCGACAAGGGCATTAACTTTGAAAATCAGGTGTCCCTGCTTGCCGTGCTTCTGGTGCTCAATCTCGCGCTGGATCAGGCTTTCGAAGCGACTACGCAAGTTGATGGGCGCGACCAGCAATTTCCGGTAATCGGTCCGGGCCGAGTAGCCAGTCAGGTAATTGAAGAGATCGGTGGCATCACGACCTATTTTTTCGTCGCAGGTGAAATATCCGAGGTCGGTGTACAACTGGGCCGTCATGAAGTTGTAATTACCGGTGGCCAAATGGACATATCGGCGGATGCTGGCGCCCTCTTTCCGAACGACGAGGCAAATCTTCGAATGGGTCTTCAGCCCGAGCAGTCCATAAACAACGTGAACGCCTTGCCTCTCCAGCGCCTTGGCCCAATGGATATTGCTCTCTTCATCGAAACGCGCTTTAAGCTCCACT
>QHZP01000386.1:0-4954 GCA_003224715.1 Acidobacteriota bacterium
CCCTTCTTAAATTTTCCAAACCCAAAAAAGCTCGGTTTGTAGTCTCCCACAGTGTCCACGTTGCTTCGCGCTGGGATCCGCTTTTCCAGTCCGAGTGCCCAGTAACAAGCGTTCACCAACAAACGGCGCAGCCCTTCACTTTCCAGATCGGCGGCAGCTCCGATGGTGCTACAAATGACCCGGGTAGTCTTCCCAGTCTCACCGGTGTAGTTCCGGATCCAAATCAGGGGCATCATCGGATTGTTCTTTGGACCGCTTACCGGTTTGTCGGTTGGTTTCATGCCTTCGAGCACCTGACCCTGGACCAGAACTTTGGTGTCCTGGGGCAGGTGAACAATGCTATAAACGTCGGTCGGCCCCCAGATGTCGTCAACGCCCTTGAGGATGGAGTGATGTTTCAGTTTGTCATTGACGATGCCCCGCGTGCTCTCCTTGCCATGAACTCCATGGTGACTGATCCAGGTCTCACCCAGGACCTGCTGGCCAAAGCCGCCCCGCCATTCCTGGCTCCGCCAATCATACCTCGCAAAACGGGCGATGCGTAGCGCCATGAGCGGTTTGCCCGAGTTTACAAAGTCCACGATGTATTTCATCTGCTCGTCCGGCGGTTCGCGGAAGCGGGTGAAGAGGACCATCATGTCTGCACTTTCCAGGTTTTCCAACCCAACAAGGTTTGTCTGATTGTCGGGGTCGATTGTCCCGTCTACGGGATTGATGGCGAACAGCACGGTGCATTTGAAGCCATGCCGCACCGCCAGGATTTTCGCCAGCATGGGCATTCCCTCTTCGGACCGGTATTCCTCGTCGCCCGTCACGAACACGATGTGTTTGCCTTGGCCGGGTCCTTCCTTACCTTCGTAGACGACCCAGTCGGCAGCGTCGGCTCGGTAGCCAAAGGCTAGCAAAACGATGAGGATGCCGGCTGGAAATTTCATAACTCTCCCTTCGCGAGATTCGCTAACGTCATTCCAATTCCAGCACACAAAAAAGATAACATAAACGTAAATCCGGCAGTTGAAATTGCCACGGAGTCACAGAGTGCACAGAGCAAGCGGAAAGGCGGGCGGTTTTCAAATGCCTTGTCCTCACCCAAAGGATAACAATTTTTCAAGGCTTTGCGACGATATGACTCCTTATCTCCCGCCTCTGTGGGCTCTGTGCCTCTGTGGCTAACTGCAGTTTTTAGGATAAATCATCCGGGACGACTTCAAGCGAGGAACATGTCTTGCCGATTTTCGTCTATACTATCAGGCGGCTGGGAGAGTCGCATCCAGACCATGTCATTTCGCCTTCTATAAATTCTATGGCTAAAAGTAAAAAGCCCATTCAAGCCGATGCCCAACTGATCGTGGCTGCCAGTGAGACGGATGCCAACCTGCTCTATGCCACTCGCTTCTTTGCTCCTGATCCTTTTATTTTCTTCGTCCATCGCGGCAAAAAGTTTTTGGTCATGAGCGACCTGGAAATCGATCGGGCCCGGCAACAGGCTCTGGTCCATTCGGTTCTTTCCTTATCCCAATTTGAAAAAGAGCTTAAAGAATCCAAGCGGAAAGTCATTGACACGGCTGCGGTGCTGCAGGTGCTCTTTTCCAGCAAGAAAATTCATTCCTTGCTGGTGCCGTACGGGTTTCCGGTGGGCTTGACCGAACAACTGCGGCGGAGGGGCTTTCGGATAATAGTGAAGCCTGATCCCTTTTTTGGAGAAAGGGAGGTTAAGCAACCTGAGGAAATCAGAGAAATCGAAAAAGCCCTAAGGGCCGCTGAGGCAGGCATGGAGGCTGGAATTGAAACAATCAAGAATTCCAAAATTCATTCCAATGGAACTCTTTATTGGAATGGGTCAAAACTGACTGCCGAGGTGGTAAGACAGCAGATCAACCATGTCATTTTGAATAAAGGCTGCATCGCTACTCACACGATTGTGGCTGGTGGCAATCAAGGTTGTGATCCTCACCATGAAGGAAGTGGCCCGCTGAAAGCGCACCAGCCGATTATTCTGGATATCTTTCCGCGCTCCCAAGATTCCGGATACTGGGGAGACATCACCCGCACGGTGGTGAGAGGCAGAGCCGGTGAACGGTTGAAGGCCATGTTCCGGGCCGTTTTGCGCGGGCAAGAAATAGCCTTCAGGCAGATAAAGGCCGGTGCGAAAGGGAATGAGATCCACCAGTCTATTCTGGACTATTTCAATCAGCAAGGGTTTGAAACGAGCCGACAGAACAATCGCATGCAGGGTTTTTTCCACGGCACAGGGCACGGCGTCGGACTGGAGATCCACGAGGCTCCCCGGATTAGTCCGAAGGCCAAAGAGCGATTAAGAGCCGGCCATGTGGTCACCGTGGAACCAGGCCTCTATTACTCGGGTTTGGGAGGAATGCGATTAGAAGACCTGGTAGTCGTCACTGGCGCCGGTAATCGCAACCTGACGAGGTTTCCGAAGAATTTGGAAGTGTGAGAAGAAGATCTTACGGGTAGTAGCGAGCAACCTCATACCGCCAAGTGTCGGGGCTCGCGAAGCAGCTGACCCCTCACCCGGCCTGCGACCACCCTCTCCCCAGCGGAGGTGTGAAAAAATTGGGAGGGCGAGCGTCCGGGCGAGCCGTCGCGCCAGCAAGTCCTTACCCATGAGGCTCGGCGGGAGCCTCGCCCTCCCGATCTCAGCCGGTTTTGAATTTTTTCACACCTTCAGAGGGCCTGGGGGTGCGGGGACGGAAAGTTAAGAAACTTGACCAAAGTTTGAACTTCGTCGCCACCTAGTGGACCGAGTGTCTGTCTCTGAAATAGGTTTTTCAATCAGACCACTTCCTCTCACCCATAGGTGTTCCGAATGCAGGAGGCGCGCTCCGCGCGGGGGACTAGAGCGGGTTTATCAGGAAACAGGGAGTGCAAACCACACACCTTTAATCGCCGGTCGGAGACAGCCTCCCACGCTGCACCCCTGTCTCATTTCCTATTTCTTACTTTCACAATTGCCCGGAATTCAGGTCTATCAGGCGCGCGCCGAAAATGCTTTGGCGGCAGCTTTCTCCATTTCTTCAGCATTAAGGTCCTGCTTGTGTGTGCCTATCGACCAGCGATGTCCAAACGGATCGGCCAGGACGCCATAACGGTCTCCCCAGAACATGTCAGATACGGGCATCCTTACGGTCGCGCCTGCATGGATGGCACGCTCTGCCACAGCGTCGACGTCGTCCACGTACAAATGGAGCGTCACGCTTGTGCCGCCAGCCGACGTCGGAGACACACAATCCACTCCCGGAAACTCATCAGCTAGCAGCACGATGGAGTCACCAATCTTGATGACGGCGTGCATAATGCTCTTTCCGTCCGGGCCGGGCATCCGCATCAATTCTTGAGCGCCAAAAGCACGCTTATAAAAGTCGATAGCACTGTCAGCATCGCGCACAACAATATGGGGTGAGACTGTGTGAAAACCCTCCGGAATAGGTCTGACTGTACTCATAGTTCTTTCCTCCTTTCTATCAAATGAACTTTTTGTTCTCGAGTTCGGACATTTTATTAATCTCTCGCCCTTAACACGCCTTGCCAAATACTCTCAAGTCCTCGAGGTTCCATTTTCCTCGCGCTCAGATCACTGATAACCTTTTTACGCGTTTTGGTCAAATGAACATTCAGTGCTCATGCCGGTGGCCGATGATATGGCTGTGGCGATGACTATGAAGCATGCCATTGTGATGATGGTAGTGTTCATGAATCAGATTGGCTTTCAAGAGCAGCTCCTGGTCACGCAAAACTTCCGAGGTTGGACCATCCGCTGCCAAGCGATGGTTTTCGTCCAGAATGATGATCCGGTCGGCAATCTCATCCACAATGCTCAAGTCATGAGTGGCGGTCACGATCGTTTTGCCAGCCTCTCGCAACTGTTGAGCAAATTCGATGAGCCAGGCCTGCGTTCGCGGATCCAATCCGTTGCCAGGCTCATCTAACAGAAGAACCTCCGGGTTCATGGAAAGCACTGAGGCAATGGCCACTTTCTTCTTTTCGCCTCCGCTAAGATTGAAAGGCGCTCGATCGGCCAGATGTCCGATACCCAAAAGGGACAATACTTCATGGCTGCGTCGCTCAATTTCCTCTTTAGGAAGATCCAACTGTAGAGGGCCAAAGCTGACTTCCTCGAGTACTGTAGGGCAAAAGAGCTGCACATCCGGATTTTGAAACACGAAAGCCACGCGGCTTCGAAAAAATCGAGCGAACTCTTCGCGTGCCAGCTTGCTCTCGGTGATCAGATTCCCATAGGCTTCAAAAGATCCTTTAGTAGGAAAGAGCAATCCATCCATGATAGAAAGCAAGGTTGATTTCCCACAGCCGTTGGCGCCGAGGATAGCCACACTCTCGCCCCTACAAACCTGGAGGTCGATAGACTGCAACGCGGGCTGCTCCTCAATGTAAGAAAAGTTAACCTGCCTCAAGTCAAAAATGAGATCGTGATTCGGGTTCATCAGATTGAGAAGGAATTCAGCGCCGAAAACGCTCGGGCCTTAGAGCCAAACAAGAAGCGCACTGTCTCATCGCGCGAGATGGCAAACAGCTGCAGACGTAATCTAAGCCAAGAACTTTTGTAGCAGCAGCAGAACGCCACAAAAGCTAATGGCAATTGCTATGCCAAGAAGATCAGATCGGCTCCAATCCAATTCTTCAAGGATCTTGGGTTCGCCTTGAAAGCCGCGTGCCAGCATGGCGTTGTAGACGCTCTCACCTAAGTTTTGGGAGCGCTTAAAAAGGTAACCCATTCGCGAAGCTACCCATTTCTGATCTTGAGACCAGCGAGTGGTCCGCAAGGTCCGGCTCTTTTTGCTGAAATGCAAGTCGAGCATCAAGCCCAGGAATAGGTGAATATAACGATAAGTCATTCCCAAAACGAAGACGAAAAATTGCGGAATCCCAAAGACTCGCAAGGCACGCAACAAACGCTGCCAGGGGGTCGTCAGGGTCA
>QHZP01000386.1:4980-5481 GCA_003224715.1 Acidobacteriota bacterium
AGCGAGGCAAACCTTAACCCATCATCGCTGACCGCCAGCGTTCGCGGAAACGACCAATGGCCGAATTGAAAGTCCTGTCGGAAGCGATGCAAAACCCACAAGGGATGCCCGGGAGTGATCCAGTTTAAAGTGGCCGGTAAAGCCAAGAGGCCAGTGGCAAGAGGAACAAAAAGCCAAACTCGCTTGATAAAATAACGCAACCCCACGTCCGACATCAGGGCCAATATAAGTAGCGTTGCGTAAATCAACCCGATAAGCAAGATCTTGTGCAAAAGGCTTAATGTGGCCAAAAGGGACAAGCCTATCAGAAGCTTCGTGCGTGGATCTAGCTTCTGAAGCAATCCTCTCTTTCGGGAAAGCTGCTCGCTGAAAAGCTCCTCTCTAAAGAGGTGAAAAATTGAATAAATGGTTTTTTCGGTGAAACCGCTGAGTTTTTTGCGCGACGGACCCGACCCGGCCAATCGAGACTCAACGGATCCTGGGGCAACCAGCATCCACTGG
>QHZP01000386.1:5544-8615 GCA_003224715.1 Acidobacteriota bacterium
AACAATGACGCTTACGCCCACGATGCCGGAAAGAACATAGGCTAATTTCGTCTGCCAGGGTTTCTGCATGCCGGCCATCCCATAATCAGGAAAAATCGCTTTCCAAGTTCCTTCCAATTTTTCTAATTTTTCCGGCACGTACCCCAGCATTGATTTTAGCTCCCTTGCGCCCCATTCTCCCCAAGCTGGTCTCGCTTTAAACTGTTCGGGAAGGATCAGCCCAAGGGGGCTCAACAAAATTAGGAGGCACAAGCCCATCCAAAGTCTCTTATAGAGAGGAGAACTCATCGCGGTTCATTAGGTTCCAGGTTCAACTCTGGCTCCACTAGCGGCGATTGAGACAGAGTGCAAACCTGTGGCGTATGGCATGCATTTGCGAGGGAGAGCATTGAAGGGTCTGATTTTTGGAAGTAAAGCAAGATCAATGCCGCGACGAAGGCTTCGATAAAACCAAAAAAGACGAGATGCCCAGCTGCCATAGCTGGAACAGTCACGCTCAACGGGAAAGGGGAGTAGAGTGGCTGACCTGAAGAGCTCCGGGCGATGAGGGGTTGAATTCCCAGTTCCACAGCCGTCGCCAGGGCCGAAAGGTTAAGGCCTACGTATCCGGCAATTCCTCCGGCGACTACTCTCCGATACGAATTCACCGGAGTCCCCACCGAAATGCCACGGTAAAGAAAATGGGCAACCACTGGGATAAGGACAGCAATATTGAAGCAGTTGGCTCCGATGGTTGTTACACCGCCATCTCCAAACAAGAGTGCCTGGATGATTAGGGCCACTGAAACAGACAAAATCGCTGCCCAGGGACCCAGCAAAATCGCAATAACTGCGGCGCCGGTGGCGTGTCCGCTGGTCCCGGCCGGGATGGGAACATTGAACATCATAACCACAAAGGAAAAGGCGGCAGCCATGGCAAACAGCGGAACGTGCCGGGCTCGCAAAGTCCTCTTCAACACACGGGAAGCCCTGGCCCAAATTGGAAGCATAATGCCAAGAAGCGGCAAATAAGTTTGAGGCCCTAAGTATCCGTCAGGAATGTGCATGAAACTCCCTACGCTCTCACTTCAACCCTGAAAGCTGGATCTGAACTATTCCAGCACTCACTAAGGCTTGAACCGCAATGACAGCTCCCAGGCCAGCCACGATGAGCGAAGAAAACACCGGCAGGATCCTCCATAGCTTCCCCTGGCCTGACACACGTTCCATGAAACTCCGCGCATAAACCATCATCAGGCCGATAGCCATCAGAACCAGGGCCAAACCTATGCTGAAGGCCACAATCATCAGCAACCCCAGTCCAACCCGGTTAATAGAAATTGCGCTGAGCAAAACCACCAACGCGGAGGGGCAAGGAACAATGCCGCCCGTTACACCAAGGGTGAGCAGGTCTCTCAATCGAACATTGGTGTAATCATGCGTATGGGTCACGCCACCATGAGAATGGGTGAGTGATGCATGAGAGTGTTCGTGCGCGTGTGAATGAAACTGCTGATGCGAATGATGGTCATGGGCGTGAGTGTGAGAACTGTCATGGTGAGGGTGTCCATGATCAGGTGTGACGGAAAGTGAATGAGTATGATTATGAGAGTGTTCCTCGTGATGGCCCTGCTCATGGGAGTGATGGTGATCATGGCCGTGAACAGGGTCGTGGCGATGTTCATGCTGGTGACCAGCCGTTGAACCAATCTGCAAGTTTCGGTAGCGTTGCAAAAATAAACCAAGCCCAATCACGACGACCGCAAGACCTGAAAAGAAACCCAACCAGGGATACAGTTTCTCCGGAAGTATGTATCTGGAGGCGTAAAGCGTGACCAGGCCCAGGATGAAAACTCCCAGCGTGTGGGTTATGGTAACGATGCCCCCGAGAAGAATGGCATGTTTCGCAGTTCCCCGCGTTCCCACCAGATAAGCCCCAACTACCGTCTTGCCATGTCCCGGAGACAGGGCGTGAAAGGCACCCAGGCCAAAAGCTACAACCAGGGCCAGAAAAATGATATTTAGGCTCACGGTCGAAGTGGAGAGCAACTGGGTCAGACGCTGCTGCTCGTGGCGTGTTCGAGCATCGTTTTGTTGAAAGGACTGAGCCGAAGGCTGTGCCTGCCAAGGGCTCGACCCCGCTCCTTGCGCAAACAGCAACCCTTCCCCATTTTGACTGGGAGCCAGTCCCGAAATTTGAGTCTTAAACCTTACGGTGGCTGTTAAGTCTTGGGGCGGGCTGACGGTCGGATCCTGAGGGTAAATGGACAGCTCCTCGGTTTTATCTGTCACCGGAACTGAAGATTCAATCAACTCCACTCCCTCACTCGGTCGAGCCACAATTTCCTTCCATCCCACTCGACCTGGAAAATTGTTGTCTTGGAAGTCTAAAGTGTTAACCTGAGCCAAGAGAGTTGGGGAAAGCGCCAAACGATAACGCAACTTGATTTTGGTAGTGGGAAGGTTCAACCCGCCAGGAAGGATCTCGAGCTGTTCTGAGACCTTTTCAAATTTCAGAGCCGTCCGGTTCATTCTCAGCACCAATCCTTGGGTCAGGGACTCAGCCTTTTTGGAAAGGTATTGCGCCTTCTCGCCTGGCTCGATTTGCCCGTTGTTGTTGAGGTCAATTTCCGGCCTTTCCTGAAAAGTGGGGACTTCTGCCATATCGATGATGTAGAGAAGCTCCACTCCACCCGTTCCAATGCTTATATTGGTATAGTGACTCACGGAAAAATTGCCCATGGGGTGAGCCGTGACCGTCGACCCCAAAGCAATCCAGGCCATTAAGATCACTAGGCTAGATTTTGAAGAGAAATGAAGCATGAGGTTCTTATGATCGAGGTCTAAAGCTTGGACTAATAACGGCATTATACGCCTGCCCTGGCGGTTTGAGAATTCTATTTTCATAGGAGAATTCTATTTTCATAGGAGTCATTCATGCCACTGGCGGCGGCACCCCCCAAGGATGCAGATGCACATTCCCCTCCACCGGAGGGGCGCAGGGGTGGGTTGTCGCGAACCGGAGGACCCACCCCGAAGGCTGACGCCTTCTGCCCCTCCCGAGAGGATTTTCATGGGAGTTTCCCATGTCG
>QHZP01000387.1 GCA_003224715.1 Acidobacteriota bacterium
GGTCAGCACTTTTGCTCCACCATTGGTGAGTCGTTTGACAATCGCTTCGCCGATGCCCTTAGTTCCGCCTGTAACTAATGCGCGCTTACCCTTGAACTCACTTCTGCCAGGACTTTCCATTGCATGTCTCCTATATAGCCAAGAGCTGCAGCGTTGCAGCTACCGCCCGCTCGAAGCATTGGACTGCCGCAGCGCCACTTGCGACGGGTCCTGCAACTCGGTAAGGATCAAAAACCTGCGCGATGATGCGGGAGCGGCTGAGCCTCGCGCTGCCAGCCTCTTCAAAGGACCGATCACCTGCACGATTCCACCTCCGTCAAGATTCGTCTTAATGCCAGAGGTACGAGTCTTCCGAAAGGCCTGGTCCGATTCCGCCAGATACACTTGATATTGAATCTTGGGTGCGAGTCCTACGGCCGCAATCTGAACCAGGCTAACAGACCAAGTGAGTTTACGGCCACCGACGCGTGTGCGTCGGGCAATGCCGTTCCTCCCGCTTCGAGGTGCAGGCGAGCCGAGTTGCCGGCTTCTCCTAGCGGTCCTCTACATATACATTACTCCCTCTTAGCCCAAGGAAGACTGAATTCCTTGTTGTTGCCTTCAGAAACCATCGTTTACTCCTTCAATACGATCAGTTGCCTTGCAAATGAGCTTCGACAAACCAGAGGTATTTGTCGATCCCCCGAGAAACTTCGGTGAACAGGTCCGAGGTATCGACATCTCCCAGCTCTGCGCTCTGGTCTATCGCGGATCGGACCAGTTTTCCAAAGGCAGCCAAAGCGCTGGATAGAGCGTCAACGTGATCCTTCCCCGCGCTAATCTTCAGTGGATACTCGGGCAACGCAGAGCGCTGTGCAGCCACCCGCACCGTCCCTTCAGCAATTCCACCGAGTTGAACAATGCGTTCGGCGATCAGATCGACACTCTCTTCGGCCGTGTCGGCCACCTTATCAAACAGTTCGTGCAAGGCAATAAAGCTCGGTCCTTTCACGTTCCAGTGTGCCTGTTTGGCCTGTAGTTGTAAGTCGGCGCAATCGGCCAGCCGGTTGGCCAGGATTTCGATCACTTGCTTACGTCTTTCTTCCGGCAGATCGTTCTTAGTCTTATACATGGTTCCTCCTTTGAAAAAACAGCTGCCAGCTATCAAATGAGGCCGCTGAACTAAAGCAAAATGTGGAGTTGTTTCCGACGGCCGACCGCGCTGGCAGAATAATATGTACGACAGCCCACCCGGCAACCGAGGGTTGAAAGCCCAGTCCCCGCTTCTGCCTCACTGGAGCCCAGCGTTTCCTATTTGCACCAGGCCTGGCGCCTTCAACGTCCCGAAACTTAGCACGTCCATGGGGCAAATGCTGACGCATACTCCGCAACCGATGCATGATGAGTTCGCATTGGTAATCGGTTCCTGCCTCAGGGCAAAACTCATCACGTCGATCCCCACCAGACAGTTCCTCGAGCACTCCATGCAGGTAATGCATTTGTCGTTGGAAACGATCCGGTAACGGCTGATGCCGGCCTTGGTGTAAGCTTTGCTGATCAGGTGCATGAGCTTGGCGAGGGGACACCAATATCGACACCAGATTTTGCCTCCGAGAAACGGGTACAGCGTCACTGGAAGGATGCCTACCAGCCAGACGTCAGCAAATAAGTGATACGTCTCCAGCCCCCAGACCGTCGGGTGCCGCAGAAATCCGATACTATCGCGAAGAATCATCATGGCGGTGACCACGGCTGCAGCACCCAGGACAGCGAGATTCATCCATTCCCACTTGATACTTGTGGGGCCTTTGGGGGCGAGATGACGCCATCGATCACCCAAGGTCTCGGCCAGCCCTCCGCATCCACAGATCCATGAGCAGTACCGCTTGCCGTGCCAGAGAACAAAAATGGGGATGAGGACAAACGATAGCAGGAGGCCCCACACTACCCAAATTTTGTGTGGGTCACCGAAAAAGGTATAGAAGAAGAGCGGCCACGCGTAGACGATGCCGTAACTGCGCCATGCCTGGCCGGCGAATTGAGGGTTTGAGGCTAGCCGCGCGCCGACCCATTGGTACCTGACAGCCCATTGGAACAAAAACTCCGGGATGAGGAAGAAGAAAATCCACTGGAAGGAGAGCAGACTGATGTACCGCCAGATCTGAAACTTGTCGCGGCGATCCAATCCCCAGCGCTTCAAGGCCTGGATGCCGAAGACGGTCATGGTCAACGTGTAAAGTACTGTGTACCAGAACGACCAAGGGCGATTGAAAAACGATAGCGTCTTATAGCCCCAGTCGCGGTAAGGCCAGAACTCGTTCCCGGCGCCTACTTTGACTCCGTACACTGTATAAAAGGCCAGGAATGAGACTCCCAGCCAACTGTAACGATCGCCTCTTCGTCCTGAGACAATGAGCGCGCCGAGACCGGTGAGCGCAGCCACCGCGCCTAGCCAGCGGGGAAGAAAACCAAAGCTGGAACCGGCGGCCTCCGCGTGACCTCCAAGAATCCAAAGGCCCGCGAGAGTGATCAGGGTCAGGGCCGTCGCGCGACCCAGGTTGCCTGTCCATTCGTTTTCAAGCTTGAGGCCTAGCGATTTGAGGAACTTTACCGGAAGCTCGGCACCAATCAGCACAAATGCATGATCGCAAGGCACCGTGGCGGGTTGCTTCTTGCCCTCCCTTTCGATCTCGATTGCGGCATGCTTGTCGCTGAACTCTCGGACCTGCGAATTCAGCATCACTTCGATCTTCTTATCTGCTACCGCTTTCTTCAGCTTCTCGGCATTTCCCTTGAAGATGAGTGGGAAATCGTCGCCACGGTGACACAGGCGCACACGGTTCTGTTCGCTTAAGGTGAGCGCGGCTTCGACGGCGCTATTGCCGCCCCCGACCACCAGGATGTCTTCGTCCTTGTAATGGCGTGGGCTGTAGAGTCGGTGATAGACCCATTCCTGATCTTCTCCCGGCACGTCGAGCTTGCGCGGATTGCCACGCTGGCCCGTCGCCAGCACGACTCGCCGGGCATGGTACTCACCTTTTTCACTGACCACACGGAAGCTTCTGTCTTCTAAGCGCTCCAGGGACTTGATCCCTTCCTGGGTGCGGACGTCCAAATCGTTCTTGTTAACGATCTGGTGCCAGCGGGCGAGAAGGTCTTCCTTGCGTGCTCCATCCAGCCAGAGCTTGCCCTTGGGGGGAGCGGCATCCGGCTCCGCGTACACCCACTTGCCTTCCGGGAAATCTTCGATGGTGTTGGCAACTTTACTCTTCTCCAGCACTACCGAGCGGAGTCCTTTTTCTTTGGCTGCCAGAGCCGCATTCAATCCTGCCGCACCGGCTCCCACAATCATCACGTCGTATCCGTCCGGCTGGCCGGTTCTCGCGTCCGGCTTGGCGGCAATATGCTCGATTACATCAAAGCCCTGAGCCATCGCAAGCTTGATCACTGGCGCGCCCGCCAAGTCTCCAATGACATACACACCCGGGATGTTACTCTCGTTGTGCGCTTTCAGTGCCGGGCGTCGCTGCTGCATGTTGGCACTGTTGAAGACGGCCTCAACCTTCTTCTGGATTTTGTTCGGCATGCTTCTCACCTCCCTGCGAAACTCGCACTCGTCGGTTATTTGACGACGAGAAACTGGCCCTCTTGCTCACGCTGACGGGAGACCAACCCTACTTACCTCCGACTCTACTCCCGGAGACAGGCTGGCACCGCAGCGAAGACAGTGCACAGCGGAGGGGTGGTTAAACGCGCCGCATTGGGGGCAGCGCTGAGGTGGATGGGTAACCGCGATCTTGCCCAAGCCTAACGGTACACCGGCGGGTGCGTAGACTTCTTGCTTGGGAAGAGTCAGCAGGAGAATGTAGGCAAATGCATTCAGAACCAGGCCAAGTCCAAACCAGGCCTTCGGATTGTAGCCAGTGTGCAAGGCGCGGTGCGCGCAGGCCGCAGCAAAAACGAGTCCAAGCAGGACGTAAAGGCCGGTGTAAACCCACATGCTGGATACTTCCCGGCGATCGTTCCCGGCACGATTCGCCATGCCGGGTTGATTCGAGTCGGCACCCAGGAGTGCCCCTCCCAGGGGTTTCAGCCGTATCAGATACTTGCGAGGATGCAAAAAGAACTCACGCTCCTCCGCACCAGCATGCACCGGCACCCGCTGTCCCTGCACAGGATAAACCG
>QHZP01000014.1:0-3401 GCA_003224715.1 Acidobacteriota bacterium
AGGTTCGCGGCCGCATCGCATTCCACGGCGTAGCTGTCAGAATCCGTCCTCAGCAACCGCGTCATTTCGTCCTGTGCGAGCACCCTGCCGCGCTGCATGATGGCCACGCGGTTGCACACGCTTTCGACTTCCGAGAGGATGTGCGAGTTGATGAAGATCGTGCTGCCCTGCCGGTTGAGATCGAGCAGCATTTCTCGAAACTCTCTGGTCATGACCGGATCCAGACCCCGCGTGGGCTCGTCCAGAAACACCAGGCGCGGAGTGGTCAAGAGACAAGTGGCAATGCCGACCTTTTGCTTCATCCCCTTCGAGCAGCGCGACACCTTCAAGTCACGAAACTCGGTAAGGCCAACCCGCTGAATCGCTTCATTCACTTTCATCTTCGACACTTCATGGCGGTAGAGCGATCCATAGTAGGAGACGGCTTCTTCCACGGTCAGATAAAGGTGATAGTGAGGCTCCTCGGGAACATAAGCCACGCCTTCGAAAAGAGCCGATCCCGGCTGCGGGGATTCTCCCAGCACTCGAACCGAGCCGTGGTTCGGACGAATCAGCCCCAGCAGGCAGTAAAGCGCCGTGGACTTGCCGGCGCCGTTCGGACCAAGCAACCCGAAGATGTCTCCCTGCTGGACCTGGATCGAGAATCGCTGGAGGGCGACGATTGGCTTGCGAAAGGGGCCGCGCCGGAAGATGACGGTAAGTTTGTCGGCTTCGATCATTTGGCCGTTCCAGGGCAGAATTCGCGGTTTATCTGAGCCATTGCCTGTGCGTCAGACAGACTCTTCAGGTCCATCGCTCTGAGTTTCTTTTTCGCTTGGGTTGCGGTTCTGCAAGTGCAATCGGCAAGATCGTGGTCGCAGCCGCAAGGACAGTTCATGGCCTGGGCGATTTGGTGCGAGCGCAACAGCTCCGTGTTTGATTGGAACTCCTCTCTCGCTGGAACGGGCGGTTGAGCCAGCAGGTAAGCTTCGCGATCAATGCCGGCGTTGTGCTGGACCACATTCCTCTGTCCAAGGAAGGCTGCTCCTAGAGTCGTCGGCACGTTTTCGATCATCCCAACCTGGTACAAGCTCACGCGCCCGTCTGCTCCAATGACCACTGTTGTTGGGTAGCCCGACACCTGATACTTCTTCTGGATTTCCCCGTCGTGGTCAATGGCCACCGGGAATTTCAGGTCCTGCTGGCAGATGAAGTCACGCACTTGATCTTCCTGCTCGCTGGCATCAATGCCAACCAAAACCAGGCCGGCCTCCTTGTGTTCAAGATAGAACCGGTTGAAAGCTGCCATCTCCTCTTTGCAGGGGCCGCACCAGGTCGCGAAGAAATTCAGGACAATCACTTTCTGACCGACATGATCGGAAAGCTTGAACCCTCGGCCATCCAGAATGGCAAGATCGAGATCGGGAGCAATCTTTCCCCGTAAGGCGGGCTCCTTGCCCAGATGCCGTGTGATCCTTGCGACCTCGTCCTGGCTCGGCAGCTTCTTGATCCAATAGTGAAACGCAGCCAAAGCGATCACGTGAAGGACCACGAGCAGTTTTATGAGACGACTTTTCATCATGCTTGGAAATAGAGCAAGGCACTCAGCCCCGAAACCGGCGCGCCGTCTGCTGCGTCATTCGTGTCCAAATAGTTGCTTATAATAGCACAAATGGTGAGAGAACTTGGATGGGAATTGCAGAAATTGTCGGGAATTGCCAGCCCTGGTTGGGTCGAGGGATCTGTCTGACCGCGGTTCGTTCTTCAAGGAGACCTGACTTTAGGATATCATCTACCACAAGCTTATTATTATAGCCGCCGTGATCCGAGATGAGTACCTCTGGGTGACACTGAACGAATCGTTTAATTGAAAAGAACGAATTGAAAGTTTTGAAACAGTGTTTCTATTTGGAACATGAACGCAATTTTCTAAGCCTATTTAAATCAATAGATTAGTTCCTTAAGGAGCGATGGGCCTGTGGAAGGTCGGTTGCTCATCTATTTTTCTACTCCAGGTGCGCTCGCATGACTGTCCAGCAAATCCTGGCGACTCCAACGGCGGACGGTTTCGAAGCCATAGCGCTCTTTTGTTTTTAACGAGGAGAATACCATGAAAGCCAAGGGAAGCATTCTATTAGCGGAAAGTTTGATGCGGGAAGGAGTGGATGTCATCTTTGGCTACCCAGGCGGGGTGGTGCTTCCTTTCTATGATTACCTTTATGATTCCCCTTTAAAACATATTTTGGTGCGCCATGAACAGGGTGCGGCCCATATGGCAGATGGGTATGCGCGCGCCTCCGGAAAAGTCGGTGTCTGCCTGGTGACCTCTGGACCTGGAGCTACCAATACCATTACGGGCATCGTGACCGCTAACATGGATTCGGTTCCCATGGTCGTTATCACCGGACAAGTGCCGCGGGCCATGATTGGCAATGATGCCTTCCAGGAAGCTGACATCGTGGGAATGACGCGGGTTTGTACTAAATATAATTTCCTGGTCAAAGACCCCGCTGACATTCCCCAGACTATCAAGGAGGCGTTCTACATTGCCTCCACGGGGCGACCAGGGCCGGTGCTGGTCGATATTCCAAAGGATGTTTTTCTCACCGAGGGTCAAGCCCATTTCCCGGAGCGGGTCCACATTCGAAGTTATCGCCCCACTTATGAGGGGCACCCGGGGCAAATCAAGGAGGCTGCCAAAGCTTTCTTGAAAGCGCGCAAGCCGGTGCTCTATACCGGGGGCGGGATCATCATTTCAGGCGCTAATGAAGAACTGAAAAAGCTGGCGGAGTATACCCGCATCCCGGTGACCAACACGCTTTTGGGACTGGGCGGGTTTCCCAGCGAACACCCGCAGTTCCTGGGCATGCTGGGAATGCACGGGACGTGGTATGCCAATTATGCGGTAGCCGAGAGTGATCTGCTGATCGCTGTGGGCGCCCGCTTTGACGATCGGGCTACCGGAAAGATCGATGAGTTTGCCAAGCATGCCAAGATCATTCACGTTGACATTGATCCTTCTTGCATTCAGAAGAATATCAAGGTGGACATCCCGGTCGTAGGCGACGCAAAGTACATCTTGACCCGGCTGAATGAGGAAGTCCAAAACCTGGCTTCTTCGGAGCATTTTGCCGGCCTGTACCAGGATTGGAATCGGCAGATCAAAGAATGGAGACAAATTCATCCTCTCGGTTACGAGATGGACGACGAGGTGATCAAGCCTCAATGGGTGATTGAAGAACTTTCCCGGCATGCTGCCGGCAATACCATCATTACAACCGATGTCGGCCAGCATCAGATGTGGACGGCCCAATTCTTCAAGTTCCGCAGTCCCCGGACATTGCTGACCTCGGGCGGGCTGGGTACGATGGGCTATGGGTTTCCAGCGGCTCTGGGGGCCCAGGTGGCCTTTCCGGATCGTT
>QHZP01000014.1:3424-18256 GCA_003224715.1 Acidobacteriota bacterium
GAACGTTCAGGAGCTTTCCACAGCCGTGCAATATCACCTTCCAGTCAAAGTGGTCATCATCAACAATCTCAACCTGGGAATGGTCCGGCAATGGCAGGAGTTCTTTTATAATAAGCGCTATTCTGCTATTGATCTCACGGTTTGTCCGGACTATGTCAAACTGGCAGAGGCTTATGGCGTGAAAGGTGTGAGGGCCACCAAAACGTCGGAGATGATGGACGTTTTGCAAGAGACGTTGAATCACGATGGCCCGGTGGTGGCTGACTTCGTGGTGTCATACGACGAAAACGTCTTTCCCATGGTGGGACCAGGCCGCGCCAACAAGGAGATGATAGTGGGGAACGAAAAGCGTGAAGAGATTCCCAGCATCCCGGCCGGCGCAGCGATGAATAGTTAGGCGGCTATGACGGGCAAGGCGAGAATTTTGTTCCCGGTTCGCTGCGCAGCACGCCCTCAAGTAGGGCGTTAGATTGGATGTGTTCCAGCCTCGAGCAGTAACCTTTTTGAAAGGTTCTTAACTTCGTATGAAAACAACCGTATCCCTTCTGGTCGAAAATAGGTTTGGAGTCCTTTGCCGTGTGGCAGGGCTTTTGAGCGGTCGGGGCTTTAACATCGACAGTTTAAATGTCACACCTTCCACCCTCGACCCTTCCATCTCCCGCATGACGATTGTCGTTGAAGCTAACGAGAATGCGATGGAGCAGGTTACCAAGCAGCTCAATAAACTTATCGATGTGATCAAAGTAACCACCATCGAAAATGGTGAGTTCGTAGATCGAGAGATGGCTCTGATAAAGATTAGATCCAGGCCGCAGAAACGGTCGGAGGTACTGCGTGAGGCTGAAATCTTTCGAGCTAAAGTGGTGGATGCTACGCCGGAAACCTGCATTTTGGAGGCGACCGGTGACGAAGGTAAGATCAATGCCTTTATTGAATTCTTTAAACACTATGGCATCGTTGATGTGGCTCGAACCGGCCGCATTGCTATGTCGCGCGGAGGCGGGAAGGCGGCGAAAAAGCCTGCCAAAACCCCGGAGGACGAATTGAAAAAAGTAGTCTGATTTGCGAAACGAGGAGAATAAATGGCCAGAGTCTATCACGAGGAAGATGCGGATCTAGTCCACTTGAAGGGAAAGAAAATCGCCGTTATTGGTTACGGCAGCCAGGGACACGCCCACGCGCTCAACTTGCGGGATAGTGGAATGGATGTCCTGGTAGGATTGTACAAGGGCAGTAAGTCCTGGGAGAAGGCGACCCAGGCGGGTTTGAAGGTGGCCGGCGTGGAAGAGGCGGCTGCCCAGGGGCAGGTGATTATGGTTCTTGTGCCTGACCAAACCCAAAAGTCCCTCTATGAAGAGTCGATCAAGAAAAATTTGACTACGGGAAAAACCTTGATGTTTGGGCATGGTTTCAATATCCACTTCAACCAGATAGTCCCGCCTGCTGACGTCGATGTTTCTATGATTGCTCCTAAAGGTCCCGGCCACATGATGAGGCAGGTGTTTACCGAGGGAACAGGAGTTCCGGCACTGCTGGCCATCCACCAGGACTATTCCGGCCATGCTAAGGACCTGGCTCTGGCTTATGCCAGGGGAATTGGAGCCGCTCGTGCCGGTGTGATCGAGACGACTTTCAAAGAGGAAACGGAAACGGATCTTTTTGGGGAACAGGCGGTGCTTTGCGGCGGCGCTTCGGCTTTAATTAAGGCCGGCTTTGAAACATTAGTCAAAGCAGGCTATCAGCCCGAGGTGGCTTATTTCGAATGCTGCCACGAGCTGAAGCTCATCGTCGACTTGATTTACCAGGGGGGACTGGCTTATATGCGCTATTCGATCAGCGATACGGCCGAGTATGGCGATTATACGCGCGGGCCCAAGATCGTCAACGATTCAGTGAAGGCCGCCATGCAGGAGATTCTGGAAAATGTCCGCAACGGCAGCTTTGCCAAGGAATTTATTCTGGAAAACCAATCGGGTCGAGCTTCCATGAATGCGTACCGGCGCCAGGAAGCTGCTCTGCAGATCGAAGAAGTAGGGAAAAAGCTGCGTGATATGATGAGTTGGATGAAAAAGAGGGGGGTGGCCAATTAAGGCGGACCGCAGAGAAGATTACGAGGATAGAGGATAGAAGATCGAGGATTGCAACAATCCGTCCACACATCTTGATCCCACCTCATGTCTCACTTCGCGTGGTAATTGGCTTTATTAACCTGTTATGGGGTTGCATTTCCGACAGTGCATTTCGGAAGGATAGCAAGGGCGCAGCCCTTATCTGATTAAAACCCACCAAGTCTTCTATGAATAAAATTCAAATCTACGACACAACGTTACGCGACGGGTCTCAGGGTGAGGACATCTCTTTCTCGGTCGACGACAAGCTGCACATTGCTAAAAAACTGGATGAATTAGGAATTGACTACATTGAAGGGGGCTGGCCGGGCTCCAATTTCAAGGACATGGCTTTCTTTCGCCGGGTCCAGGAGCTGTCTTTAAAACACGCGAAACTGGCCGCCTTTGGGAGTACACGCCATCCGAGGAACAAAGCTGAGACTGATCCCAATATCCAAGCTTTAATCGAAGCGAACACGCCGGTGGTCACCATCTTTGGGAAGAGTTGGGATCTCCACGTCAAGGTGGCCCTTGGGATTTCGCTGGAGGAAAACCTGCTGCTCATCCGCGACTCGGTGGCTCATCTGAAATCCCTGGGCAAGGAAGTGATTTACGATGCCGAGCATTTCTTTGATGGTTTTCGAGCCGATCGACAATACGCACTGGCCACGCTCAAGACGGCTGAAGAGTCTGGGGCAGATACGATCGTTCTTTGCGACACCAATGGAGGAACGCTCACCCAAGATATTGGTGATCGATTTATAGCAGCGGCGCAGCATCTCAAGACTGCCCTGGGGATTCATACCCACAACGATAGCGATCTGGCGGTGGCTAATGCCATTATCGCCATCCAGCACGGCGCCACTCACGTGCAAGGCACCATCAATGGCTATGGCGAACGTTGTGGTAATGCCAACCTCTGTTCAATTATTCCTAATATTGAATTGAAGCTGGGATTACATTCCATCGGCAAAGACAAACTCAAAGGGTTGACGGTTCTTTCTCACTATGTCAGTGAAATCTCCAATATGCATCATCACCAGAATCTCCCCTTCGTCGGGAAGAGCGCCTTTGCCCATAAAGGAGGAATCCACGTCAGCGCTGTCATGAAAGACCCCGCGGCCTATGAGCATATCAATCCTCAAGCTGTGGGAAACGAGCGGCGGGTCTTGATTTCAGAACTATCGGGTAAAAGCAATGTCCTTTACAAAGCGGAACGGATGGGGCTGGATATCGACAAGTCGTCGCCTAGCACTCAGATGGTAGTCAACAAGCTGAAAGAAATGGAACATTATGGCTATCAATTTGAGGGAGCTGAAGCTTCTTTTGAAATGTTGTTCAACAAGTTGATCAACCAACACCGTGAGTTTTTTGAGCTGGACGGGTTTCGCGTGATTACCGAGAAGAAAGGAAACAACGAATCTCTGTCGGAAGCCGTCATCAAACTCAAAGTGGATGGCACCGAAGAGCATACCGCTGCCGAAGGTGTTGGCCCCGTCAGCGCGCTGGATCGCGCTTTGCGTAAGTCGCTGATCACCTTCTTCCCTTGTATCAAAGACATCCGCCTAACCGACTACAAGGTCCGAGTCTTGAATGCCAAGGGCGGGACTGATGCCAAGGTGCGAGTCTTGATTGAATCGAGTGATGGACACGAAACGTGGGCCACTGTCGGTGTATCCGAGAATTTGATTGAAGCCAGTTGGTTGGCGCTAGTCGATAGCATCAGCTATAAGCTGAAGAAGGAGCTCGGATATAGAAATCAAACTAGCAGTAGCGAGCAACCTTATACCGCCAAAGGTCGGGTCTGAAGCAGCTGACTCCCTCTCCCCGTTTGCGGGGCAAGAGAACAGAAATTTGAACGATTTGTGAGCTTGGTCGCGACCAAGTGGAACTAGCGAGAACCCGGATGTCCAAATTTCAAGAGCCTGTGGAAATTGAAGGTCACTTAATTGACTCCGGCATACTCAAGTATGCCTTCGATAAGATCGTCGAGCACGAGGGTCAATTCGAAGTCCTGGATTTCCGGATCGGCAAGCACAATCAGGAAACCTCCAAAGTCCGCATGTTGGTGCAGGCCGACAGCCAGGAGCAATTGGAAGAAATTCTGGCGGCCTTGGAAGACTTTGGCGCGATGGTGGATTGGGAGGATTGCAACTTTGTTGAAGCTCCGCGTGATGGCCTTCTCCCCGATGATTTTTATTCCACCACCAATTTCGATACCCTTGTCAAAGTGAAAGGGGAATGGTTTCCTGTCACCAACCAGAAGATGGATTCAGTCATCGTCTGGGAAGGCGGTTGCGCTACCACTAAAAAGATCAGTGAGGTTAAAAAAGGGGATTCAATTGCGACGGGCCGCAAAGGCATTCGGGTGAAGCCGCAGGAGCGCAGTCGTGAGTATTCAGTTTTTGATTTCATGTCGAACGATCTCACGGCTGAAGTGAACAAAAGCCTTTTGATCGCCGAAATTGCCAGGGAGATTGTTCGCGTTAAGGAATCGGGCAAGAAAGTGGCCCTGGTTCCTGGACCCGCCGTGATTCACTCCGGAGCAGATCAGTATCTGAGGGAAATTATTCATATGGGTTTCATTGACGTGATCTTGCCGGGTAATGCTTTTGCCGTGCACGACATCGAAAAAGCCCTGCTCAACACGTCTCTGGGCGTCAATCAGAATAGCGGAAAGGCCGTTGACGGGGGGCACCGTAATCACCTTTGGGCCATTAATGAGATTAACAAAGTAGGAGGAATCGAGCGAGCTTGCGCGTCGGGTCTCCTGAAATCAGGATTAATGTACGAGTGCATTCGCCTGGGCATCCATACTGTTCTGGCTGGTTCAATTCGCGACGATGGACCGCTGGTGGATGTCATTACAGATTGTGTGGAGGCTCAGAAGAAATATATCGAAGCGCTGGAAGACGTTGCTGTCGTGCTGATGCTGGCGTCGACGCTCCACAGCATTGCTGTCGGTAATCTGTTGAAAGGCAGTGTCAAGACTGTCTGTGTGGATATCAACGAATCCACGCCCCTCAAGTTGAGTAATCGCGGTAGCAAGCAAGCCATAGGGATTGTCACAGATGTTTCCTTCTTTTTAAGTATCCTGGCCAGCGAATTGAAGAAGCAGCTACGGGAAGGGGTGGACTTTGCTCATGGGACACTGCAAAAGACTTGACCTGATAGGAACGCTATCATCGGTAGGAAACGATGCGTGAACTGAGGGAGGATGCGCTATGAATGATCGAATCTACATCTTTGATACGACTTTGAGAGATGGTGAGCAATCACCGGGTTGCAGTATGAACCTGGAAGAAAAGCTAAAGATGGCTCGCCAGCTTGAAGCGTTACGCGTCGACATCCTTGAGGCTGGGTTTCCTATTGCTTCCGATGGAGACTTTGAATCCGTTCGACAAATTGCCAAGGAGGTTCGAACCGTCACTATCGCCGGCCTGGCGCGTGCCATGGAGCTGGATATTCGCAGGGCCTGGGAAGCTCTGCAATTTGCCGAAAAGCCACGGATCCACACTTTTATTGCCACATCCGACATTCATCTTCAATACAAACTCAAGCGTACGCGAGAGCAGGTGTTAGAGCAGGCTGCCCGAGCGGTTCGTCTGGCCAAATCTTTGTGCGATGACGTTGAGTTTTCCGCCGAGGATGCAGGCCGCAGCGATCTGGATTACCTTTGCCAGATCGTAGAGATTGCCATCAATGAAGGCGCCACGACCATCAATATTCCGGACACCGTAGGTTATTGTGTGCCAGACGAATTTGGAAACATCTTCAGAGTTTTGAAGGAAAAGGTTCCCAACATCCATCGGGCTCGACTCAGCAGTCATTGTCACAACGACTTGGGTCTGGCTGTGGCCAATTCTCTGGCTGCCGTCCAAAATGGAGCGCGCCAGGTAGAATGTACGATTAACGGAATCGGGGAGAGAGCAGGAAATGCCTCCTTAGAAGAAATTGTCATGGCTCTGAAAGTCCGTAAAAACCGGCTGGGTTTTGTCACGGGCATCAACACCGAAGGGATTTATAAAGCCAGCCACCTGCTCTCTAACTTAACGGGTATGATGGTTCAGGCCAATAAAGCCGTGGTCGGAAAGAACGCTTTTGCTCATGAAGCGGGAATCCATCAGGATGGGGTCCTAAAACAAGCACTCACTTATGAGATTATGACACCTCAATCGGTTGGAGTCCCGACCAACAATATTGTTTTGGGTAAGCATTCGGGTCGTCATGCGCTTTCCAAGCGTTATGAAGCGTTGGGATATAATTTGGGGAAAGAAGAGCTGGACCGTGCCTACATGCTGTTTACCAAATTGGCGGATAAGAAGAAGAGCATCTACGACGAAGATTTGCTCGCCATTATTCATGATGGAATTCGCATCATTCCTGAGTGTTATCATCTCAAGTATGTCCATGCGACCGGCGGGAACCAAGCGATCGCCACGGCAACCGTGAGATTGAGTAAGGAGGAAGA
Organism: Acidobacteriota bacterium; assembly: GCA_003224715.1. Taxonomy (GTDB): domain Bacteria; phylum Acidobacteriota; class Terriglobia; order Versatilivoradales; family Versatilivoraceae; genus QHZQ01. The sequence continues at coordinate 10,004 of QHZP01000014.1, forward strand.
ATTCTTCGTAGACTCGGCGACAGGGGACGGGCCTGTTGAAGCGACTTATGGCGCTATCGATCGGATCACGGGTCTGCCGGGCAGACTAATCGATTATTCGGTGCATGCCGTAACCCGTGGAAAAGATGCCGTGGGTGAAGTGTTTGTGCACGTGGACTTCGAAGGCAAGAGTTTCAGTGGGAAAGCGGCCAGCTCAGACATTATCGATGCGAGTGCCCGGGCTTACCTGAATGCGGTCAACAAGGCAATCTACGAACGTGAATCTTCAGCGGGACAGCGCGCAACTTCCGCTCAGGGGCGACCTGTGGGGCAAGTTTGAGGTGAGCGAGACTTTGTGAAAGTTTCGTTAGCTGGAAGAATCTTTTGCCCCGTGGATCTGTAGATAAGGAATGTAGAAGACCGCTTCCCGTGGGCGACGGCCACGGGAGCTCCAGTAGCCTGGCTGCATACAACTCGCCCGCTAGACCCATATTCATAAAAGCTTTCTAATACCTGGCCCGAAGTTTCCCGGGCATTTCAGCAATTAAAACTTGAGAGGAAAATATTGATGGCAAAAACATACAAAATTGCAGTTTTGCCCGGTGACGGTACAGGCCCCGAGGTGGCTGCGGAAGGGATAAAAATTCTGAAGGCTGCCGCGCAGAAGTTCGGTTTCAAGCTGGCTCTTACAGACTATGATTTTGGCGGAGAACGCTACAAGCGTACTGGAGAGACTTTACCCGACAATGCCATCGAAGAGTTGAAACAGTATGATGCCATTTTTCTTGGTGCCATTGGCCATCCCGATATCAAACCTGGCATCTTGGAAAAGGGAATACTATTAAAACTCCGCTTTGCCCTGGACCAATATATCAATCTGCGCCCCGTCAAGTTATATCCAAGTGTGGAAACGCCTCTTAGAGATAAGGGACCAAAGGAAATTGACTTTGTGGTGGTGCGAGAGAATAGCGAAGGGTTATACGCAGGTGCAGGTGGCGTTCTGAAGAGAGGGTCGCCTGATGAGGTGGCAGTTCAGGAATCGATCAATACGCGCAAGGGCGTGGAACGTTGCTTGAGGTTCGCTTTTGAGTATTGTCGCAAGCGTAACAAAGCGAAAAAGCTGACCCTTTGTGGCAAGACCAACGTATTAACCTTCGCCTTTGATCTTTGGGAAAGGACGTTTTATGAAGTGGCCAAAGAATATACGGATATCAAAACAGACTACGCGCATGTGGACGCTACTTGCATGTGGATGGTTAAAAATCCGGAATGGTTTGATGTCATCGTCACAGATAACATGTTCGGCGATATCATTACTGACTTAGGGGCCATGATTCAAGGTGGAATGGGGATTGCCGCTGGCGGCAATATCAATCCTGAGGGAGTTTCTATGTTCGAACCGATTGGTGGCTCGGCGCCCAAATACACGGGACAAAACGTCATCAATCCTTTAGCCGCAATTATGGCTGGCCAGATGATGCTGGACACCCTGGGAGAAGAAAGAGCAGCCCAGGCCGTCGAAAAAGCGGTCATGAAAGTTGTCGCCGACAAGTTAAAGAGTATGTCTGCAGGGAAAATGGGCTATACCACGACCGAGGTCGGAGATTTGGTCGGGAGCTTTGTGTAGAGCTTGAAGCCGCGCTCCGTGTGCAGGTGGCCTTTCAATAACCAACGGAAGTCTTTCACCGTGAATGTAGAGAGGATCATCTTAGCAACCAAACCCCGGACTGAGGACCTTTTGAATATCACATGGCGTGCAGCACCTCTCGAGCAACAAAAAACATCAGTACCCCCGCAAAGACACATAGAGAAAGTTTGACGCCCGGCTCTTCATTGACTTCAGGCATTAAGTCGGAGGCAGCGACATAAATAGTCACGCCTGCTGATAGAGGTAGTCCGTAATTGACCAAGCCCCCGACCAGACCCATAGTTAAGACTCCAGCCAGGGTCGCAACACCTAAACCTACTGCCGCCATCAAGGAAAATGTCTTTCCCTTGCCCGAGGCCATCATAATGGAAGTGATGGTGAAGCCTTCAGGGAGCTTGTGCAAAATGACCGCCATGAAAACAATGATGCCGAGCTTGTAGGAAAGTATGAATCCGGAGGCAATCGCGACTCCGTCAAAGAAGGTATGGGAAGTGAGTCCAATCAGAGCGGAAAGGCCGACACGTGGGTCTAACATCTCTTCCGTATGCACCTCTTCCCCAAAATGAAAGTAAGGGGCCAGTCCGTGCTCGAATAAATGAACGATCAGGTATCCGGCCAAAATGAAAACCGGTGAAGCATGAAGAACTGAATAGCTTGTTGGGATCATTTCCAAGAAAGCGACGGCTAACATAAAGCCAGATCCCAAGGCTAAGAAGTATTTGAGGTACTCTCTGCGCCAGTGAGTTTTGATGATGATAAGGCCACCAAAAATGTTAGCGAGAGCAGCCACAATCCCAAATAGCAGACTCGTTGAATACGGATGCATTGAGCGAAGGTGACAGTCAAGAGGAAAGATTCAGTTGATGTAATGCCTCAGAACGTGTGAAAAAATCAGAAATCGAGAGGATTGGACTCGCCCCCTCACCCCTGGTCCCTCTCCCCGTTGGGGCGAGGGGAAAGTAAACATTAAATCTAACTCCCTCGCCCCCACCGGGGGAGAGCCGAAGGCCGGGTGAGGGAGTGTATCGGAATTTTTTCACACTTTCTAAGACATTACCAGTTGATACCTACTTGTCAATGGGGAGTGGAAACCGAAAGGCGGATCGGTCACTGGATTCGGTTGCTGCTCCTCCCCCTCCCGGCCTCTGTCTCCAAAAGGGGAGAGGAGAGAGATGCTTTGACTCTCTCGGCTGCTGGGACTGGGTTCCGCCGGGCAGGTGAGCGGCTTCCTTCAAATCATATTTTGGATTTGTGTGGAACTTTACGCCTAATTGGACTCAGCCACTATGACGGAAATTAATTACGTCACCGTCTTGAACCAGGTATCCCTTGCCCTCCATTCTTAGCAGACCCTTATCGCGCGCAGCCGTCAGGCTCTTAAGCTCCAGAAGCTTGTCGCAAGGAACGACCTCAGCTCGAATAAAACAGCGCTCGATGTCCGAATGAATTACGCCGGCGGCTTTTAGAGCCGTGGTCCCTTGTTGAATGGTCCAAGCTCGACATTCGTCGTCGCCTACGGTGAAGAAGGAAATCAGGCCCAAAAGCTGGTAGGTGACTCGAATCAAGCGATCCAGTCCCGATTCCTTAAGCCCATAATCTGCTAGGAACAGCTCCGCATCCTCGCCGGAAAGCTCCGCTAACTCTGCTTCAACTTTCCCACAGACCGCGGTGACGCCTACATTAACCTGGGAAGAAATTGCGCCGAGCTGAAAAGCAGAGATGATCTGGTCGATCTTGTTGCTATCGCCATCGGATAAATTCAAAACATGCAGGATTGGTTTTTCAGACAAGAACATGAAGCCACGTAGAATTTTCTTTTCATCGCTATCAAGTTCCAACCCTCGAAGCGGCTTTTCCTCTTCCAAGCAAAGCTTGCAGCGCTTGAGCAGTTCCAGCTCTTTTTCAAGGACAGCGCTCTTTTGCTTCTTTATATCTTTTTCGAGCCTGTCCAGGCGCTTTTCCACGATGGAGAGATCGGAAACAAGCAGCTCCAGCTCAACATTAGCTATGTCCCGCTTTGGGTCGATGCTTCCCTCCACGTGTGAGATTGATTCATCCGCAAACACCCTGACCACATGGACCAGTGCATCCACGTTTCTGAGGTTTCCCAGATAAGTTGCGTCCTTGGATTCACCTTTGACCAACCCCGCCACGTCGAGATACTCCACCGTGGCATGGCTGGTTTTTTTTGGATTGAATATCTTTGAAAGTTCGTCCAGGCGTGGATCGGGAACGGTGGCGACGCCGACATGAGATTCTGTTTTGCTTCCTGAAAACTTCATCATGTCAAGATGAGCCTTTGTCAGAATCTTAAAAAGAGTAGTCTTGCCAACCTGAGGGAAACCAATTATTCCGGCCTTCAACTGAATTCTCCGTAATCTTGAAAAGCTTTAATCCGGCGGTCCGTTTTATGTCTAATGACTTTCGACATGGCCAAGGACCATAGGAAGCGGCTCATATTAACATATCCGAAGAGTGGCTCAAAAAGTCATGTCGGGAGATAAATGCTGTGTCCTGAAGAGACTTGCAGATGATACCAGCCGACACCTCTTGTCGGCTTAGAGGTCTCTTCTCTAGGGAAAGAAACCGAGCTGGGAATAGAAAGGGCGGGCATAAATACGTTCGCCAATACCTTCCGTTTCGGGGCCGATCGTTTGCGAAACATCATCTTGCTCCTGCTCGACTAAGCGCGTTATGGACGTTACGACGAGAATTTTGTCCTCGTTTTGCGGAGGTCTGCGAGCCCGAAGCGCAAGCGAGGGTCCGTGGCGATAACCCTCGCTTGCGCTTCGGGCTCCCTGTCCGGGTAGACAACACAAACAACGCGCTGAATTCCTTCTCCAAATTTTCATTAGCCCCGTGCTTCAGCGCGGGGGCTCCTTCGATGGTTTGTGCTCTCTTTCCACTTTCCAGCCAGCGGCGCTGGACTCAGCGCCGCTGGCTCGAAAGTGGGAGAAAGGGAGGCCTCTTCCAACCCCGCCTTCAAGCACGGGCTAATGAAAATTCGGCGCATTTTGGAAGCACGAGTGAACCGAAATACCGTGAGGTTTCTGGGGTCTCGATATCTTCCTGACCCCGTCGGCGCATTCGCAAAGTAACAAAATCATCGTTCAGTTCAAGTTTTTTCGAAAAATACTCAGAAAAACTAAAAAAGTTCTTGACTTTGCCGATACACGGTCTGTAGACTGCAGTGGTCAAAAGTGGTACAAAGTGGATAAAACTGATTCTCTTTTCTTGAGTTGAATAGTTAACCAACTCATAATCAGAATCTTAGCTCATCGAAAGCCGGGATTATCCGATGCTGAGGGGCAACTCACCGACCAAGGTAGACGAAAAGGGACGCGTCAAGATTCCGACTATCTTTCGTTCCGAGATTGAGCAACAGCACGGGAACGAGTTTTACATTACGAGTCTTTACGGTGATTCCGTCCGTGTCTATCCCTTTCCGGTTTGGACTGAAATTGAACAGAAAATTTCGGCCCTGCCCTCAACCAATGTGGCTGTGAAGCGTTTCTTAAGAAATACCAACTATTACGGTCAAATTGTGACAATGGACAATCAAGGAAGAGTCTTGATCCCTCCCATGCTTCGTGAATCTGCTCAAATTCGTGATGAAGTCACCGTCATGGGCGCTTTGAAGTACCTGGAAGTTTGGAATGCCGAAACCTTCAGGAAAAAGATGCTGGATGATCCGCTCACTGAATCCGACGAGCAGGCACTTTCTCAATTGGGGATCTAAATCTAATGAGACTCACAATTTCGGCAAGCAAAATTTATTCTCTTCCGATGAACCTGCCCACGCAAGAGAAAAAGAAAGGCAATCCAGAGCCTTTCCATCAACCGGTATTGCTTGAAGAAGTCATTGGCTACTTGAAACCTCGATCCGCAGGCTTTTACATTGATGCGACCATTGGATTGGGCGGGCATGCAACGGCTATCTTAGAGGCGTCTCGCCCTGAAGGCATGTTGCTCGGTATTGACCAGGATCGGGAAGCGCTCACTCATGTGCCGAAAAGATTGTCGCCCTACAAAGGGCGCTACGAACTGGTGCATGGCAATTTCTCGCAACTCCCGGAGATCCTGGCTCAAAGACGCATTGAAAGTTGTGACGGTATACTCGTTGACTTGGGAGTCTCCTCCTTTCAATTGGACTCGGCGGAAAGAGGCTTTAGCTTTCAAAACGACGGTCCGCTGGACATGCGCATGGACCGGGAGCATCCTGTGACTGCTGACGAAATAGTGAACCATTATGCTGAAAGGGATTTGGCCAACCTGATCTATCGATTTGGAGAAGAGCCTCTTTCCCGCAAGATTGCTCGAGCAATTATCAAGGCCCGGCCTCTGCGCAGCACTAAGCAATTGGCTGAGGTGATTGCCAAAGGGGCAGCGCCGCACCGATATCACCGCATCCACCCAGCAACCAAGACATTCCAGGCACTGAGGATTTTCGTAAACGACGAGCTCGGTCGAATCCCACCCTTCATCCGCACAGCGGCCGAATTGCTTGCCAGTGGAGGCACAATTGTGGTTATTAGTTTTCATTCCTTGGAAGACCGCCTAGTGAAGGAAACCTTTCAGACGCTTTCCGGTGACTGCCTTTGTCCACCTGGATTACCTCAGTGTGTTTGTGGCAATAAGAAAATCTTAAGACGGATCACGCGAAAGCCTGTCCAGCCCGGACAACTTGAACTGGACGCCAACCCGCGCTCTCGCAGTGCCAAGCTGCGCGTTGCAGAAAAGTTGTAGCCAGACTTATCCTGCGGCCCCCGGCTACGAGTTTTCATGGAATTAACTCAGCGAGTTTTATGAGGAGGCGTTATGACGGAGATTTACATCGTAAAGCAGATCGACAATTCCCGGTTGAGAAAAGAAGTAGACTACGAGCGGACAAAAGAGTGCCTGTTACTGATGAGTCTGGGAGTTCTCTGCCTCCTCATTTTTCTTTTCCTGGCCTGGCAGCATTTCCAAATTATCCGGGATGGATATGCCAATGAAGCTCTAAAACGGGAATTAAATCAATTGGCTGAAGTCAACCATCAACTCAAGCTCGAGCGAGCGTCTTTGCGGAGCCCTCAGCGGATTGACCTGATCGCAAAAACTAAGCTGGGCCTTTGTGCCCCTTCCTATAGTCAGATTGTTGTGCTCTCAGATCCTTTTCCTGCTGAACCTACGCCAACCCTGCTGGCCAAGACTGAAAAGTATCTGATTGATCCTTCCGTGACTAAGCTGCATGCAATTCGTTGATGCGTTTGTCCGGGGTTGCAGTCAGGGCTGAGAAGAGGCTTTGGGCGAATTGCCTTGGCAACCCGGTTCGAGTTCCAATTGAAGGGTTGGGCAACCCATGTCGGTAAAGTACCAGGAGTTGTTTCATACCAGAATCTACCTTCTAATCGCCTGTTTCTTGGTGTGGTCCGTCCTGCTTGGATTTCGCCTCGTTAACCTCCAACTATTTCAATACATAGATCTTACTAACCGGGCCAGGCGCCAGCAGAGTCGTGTTTTCGAAATCAGCCCCAAGCGTGGCACCATTTACGATCGAAAGAATCGCGAATTAGCAGTAAGCATTAACCTTGACTCTGTCTTTGCCATCCCCTCTGAAATCCCCGATAAGGAGCTGACTGCGTCGCAGTTAGCACCTGCTTTGAAATTAGATCGACAAGAGGTGGTAAAGAAACTGACTATTTCCCGCAGTTTTACCTGGCTGAAGCGCAAAGTGGACTATCCGGAGGCACTGGCGGTCAAGAAATTGGGTTTGCCCGGTATTTACTGGGAAAAAGAAAGCAAGCGATTTTATCCTAAGCGCGAGTTGGCTGCTCCTGTTTTGGGCTATGTCGGCATGGACAACGAAGGACTGGGTGGCCTGGAATTCACCTACGAAAAACAAGTGAAAGGCCAGCCTGGCAGAGCTCTGCTGATGACAGACGCCAAGCGGCGCACCTTTAGCAGTGTAGAAAAACCTCCCACGGCAGGGAAAGACCTGGTATTGACCATTGATGAATACGTCCAATACCTGGTAGAGCAAGAACTAGCCACCCAGGTAAAGAAATCACACGCGCTGGGAGGGACCGCCATTGTCATGGATCCCAATACGGGTGAGATCCTTGCCATGGCAAGTTTTCCTGCATTTAATCCTAATCGCTACTGGAAATACTCTCCTGAGCAATGGATGAATCGGGCCATACTTTCAGTTTATGAGCCGGGGTCAACTTTCAAGATCATCACAGCGGCCACAGCCTTAGAAGAACATCTGGCAACACCTGAGGAACGGATCAATTGTCTGAATGGCTCGATCGTCATCGGGCATCGTCGTATCCGGGATCATAAGCCTTACAATATTTTGTCGGTGCGAGAAATCGTGGCTTATTCAAGCAACGTGGGGGCGATCCAATTAGGATTTCGCATTGGCAAGGAACGTTTTGAAAAATATATTCGAAACTTTGGATTTGGCCAACCTACGGAAGTGGATCTACCGGGTGAAGCCAGAGGTCTTTTAAAACCGGCTTCCCAGTGGCCTGCAATCACCTTGGGCACCATTTCCATGGGTCACGGAATTGGGGTTACACCCCTTCAACTGTTGACTGCTGTCAGTGTCATTGCGAATGGCGGCTTTTTGGTTAAGCCGCATG
>QHZP01000014.1:18277-18780 GCA_003224715.1 Acidobacteriota bacterium
TCGAACCTGAGGGAGTTAGAAAGCGTGTTTTAAGTACACCAACGACTTCTCTTATCAAGGAGATGTTGACTGGAGTCATCACTACTGGAACCGGTAAGGCCGCGCAATTGGAAGGCTTTTCGGCGGCGGGAAAAACCGGCACTGCTCAGAAGATTGAATCCAACGGCCGTTATTCCCATTCCAAATTCATTGCTTCCTTCGCAGGATTTGCTCCACTGGACAATCCGGCTATAGCGGTTGTCGTTACGATCGATGAACCGCACGGGCTATATTATGGAGGAGAGGTGGCTGCTCCTGTATTTAGGAACATCGCAGAAGGCATCTTGCGGTATTTATCCGTCTCCCCTGATGAACCGCTAACGGCTCAACAGGTGGCGAAGTTGCGGATGAAGCGAAAACAAACGGCAAAGAATCTGGACCCTGACCAGGTTGAATTATTCGATACAGAATGGGAAGTCGTTCCAGTTGCCAATGATGACCTGGTGGAAAGAGACCAGCCGGCA
>QHZP01000410.1:0-5485 GCA_003224715.1 Acidobacteriota bacterium
ATTGGTCCCGGAGATGCGATTGCTTGCCGAGCGGGGGAAGGGCATGGCTTTTACAATCATTCACCCTCAGATTTGGAGCTCATGGTGATTGGCGTCGCCTTGGAAAAAGGGAAGTTTGAGGTAACAAACGTCGACGAAGACTTGTCGAAGAAATAGGTCTTATTCCTTGGTTGGAGAATGGAATTTAACAGCAGGGAAAGTAGACCCCACGTCAAGATGAGGCCCAGTTGGAGGGATGCCAAGCTGACTAATAAGATCGCGGTCAAATCCAGGAAGAAATTCATGAGACGTCACCCCGCTGGTTCCATACCTTGCTTTCTTGCTTCGAGCAAGACAATGACCATTGAGTGGACACACGTTACTACTTGAAGATGCCACAGTTAACCGTGACTTGAATTGAATTGTGGAAGGAGAATTTTCTCGCCCTGGGAAATTTTTGCAGAAAGAAAAATAGACAATCCCGATACGCCGGGAAGGTGAGACAGAATGGCATGCCAGGCCAACGACATCGACTTTCATACCCTTCGTGCTCTTCATGGTGGACAGGCTCGCAACCTGTCAATGTTTCCCAACTCGTCTGATGCCATGAAGAATTACAGCACGAAGCACTAACCACTCCACACTGAAATTTATCAAAACCTTGTTTTAATGCCGGGCCGCCTCAAAGTAAGTAGCAGTTGGGCTCAGGAATCCTTTTGATTTCCCCCCCCACTCTTCAACTTCAAGACAATCTCGTTCTCGACCAAGACTGGAACGCCTGATTGGAGTTTAGCGTATATCAAGAGCACAGCTCCTGCCTGGGTTGGAGGGCAGAGGCGTAAACGTCTCAATCTTCGATCTCGAAGCAGGCTGCCACGAAATTCTGTCCCATATCAACCTCGCTCACTCTCAACACTCTGGCTTTGGCCTTACGTTTCGAAAGAGAATGGGCTTTTTCGGGATCCAGGTAGCCAATATTGATATTCAATAATGAATCCACCCCGACTATGGATTCCATGAAAAACGAGATTCCACTCTCACTGAGGTCATAACCTCGGTCATTTCCGCGAAAAGCGCGCCAAAGGGGTCCAATCCACGCACAAATAGGGGGGAACGACCCTTCACACGCGGCGAAGACCTTCGTTCTTTGGCCTCAGGGTTGTTTGGTTTTTCATTTCCTTTCAGCCAAAAACTTGCTCCTACGACCAACGGTTAAAGCTAGAGAGCGACCTCAGACCGCCGAGGAGTTCGAGAGCACACTCTCGCTTACCCGATCATCGCTTAGCTCTTAGAAGCAAAACTGGAATGTCAACGGCGTGACGTACGTCGTGAGAAACGCTCCCATAGAGTAAGTCGGAAATGAAACGATGTCCGTGCGTTGTCATAGCAATAAGGTCCACCTCGTGCTCCCTGGCTATTTTGATAATCTCATCAGAGGGCTCGCCGTAGGCAAGAATATACTCTGCTTCAAAGCCTCTGTTTTGCAGGTCGGCACAAAGAGCCATCAGGTACTCCCGATCGCGTCGCATTTCTTCCGACTCACGCAGCTTTAGTTGATCGAAATTGCGAGCCACCCACCCATGAGCGACACAAATAAGAATCAGCTTAGCACCTGTTAGAGAGGCAAGCTGCTGGATATGGGAGAGAATCACCTGGTCATTGGGGGAATTTTCAACGGGAATCAGAATCTTGCGATACATCGCGTCTGCCTTTTTGACGTTTGGACTAACCGCTCGTCCGGGGAGTTCGATTGAGAGGTTTTAACGTTTTCATCTCCCCCACTGCGGTTCGTTTTCTCGTTTATTCAGCATGGGCTACCGAGTTCCCCCTCGATTGAGAGCCTATCAGAAATACTCCAAGCTGCGCCATCTTTGCCAGGATCTATCCAAACCATTTTCTAAATGTTTGGACGAGTAACCAGCCATTGAGACAGGCAATAAGAATTGCTACAAACCAGGCCAGCAGCTTAAGCCACCCAGCGTTGACAAACTCTTTCATTTTGCTAAAGGAAAGTTGCAAGCTCAAAATGACCTGGCTCAGGACGATTAGGTTAGTGGTCCCGCTCTCTCCATAAAGGAGCACGCAGATCACTGCCGGGACAATAGCCAGCAATCGAGTGATTAAACGGCGCAACCAGGGGCGGAGACGGATGTTGAGAAATCCTTCCATCACAATTTGACCTGCCAGTGTTCCTGTCAAGGTGGAATTCTGTCCAGAACAGAGAAGGGCTACGGCGAACAGAAGACTGGCCAGGGTGGTTCCCAGCAATGGCGAAAGTAACCGGTAGGCCTCCCCAATCTCGGCCACGTGCTGGTTTCCCGTCTGGTAAAAGGTAGCCGCTGACACGATGAGTATGGCGGCGTTAATGAAGAGAGCGAACGTCAAAGCCATCGTCGAATCAATCGTCGCAAACTGGATAGCCTCCCGCATGCCTTCGCGGGTGGCTTGATACTTTCTGGTTTGCACGATGGACGAATGCAAATAGAGATTGTGAGGCATCACGGTTGCACCCAGGATGCTAATAGCAATGTAAAGCATATCCGGTCTTCGCAGGACTTCTGGGGAAGGAATAAATCCTGCCAGGAGTGTCGAAAGGCTGGGTCGAGAAAAAATAATCTCCAGGGCAAAGCAAATGCCAATGACTCCAATTAGCGTGATGACGAGCGCCTCTAGGTAGCGGAAGCCTTTGTTTTGGAGATACAGCACTACAAGCACGTCCAGGGCCGTAAGACAAACGCCCCAAGCCAATGGCAGATTGAACAGAAGGTTTAAAGCGATGGCCGAGCCTAGCACTTCAGCTAAATCGCAGGCGGCAATAGCAATCTCGCACAACACCCAGAGGAAGAGGGCAGTGGGGCGGCTGTAGTAGTCGCGACAAGCCTGGGCCAAATCGCGGCCAGTAACAATTCCCAATTTGAGGGCCAGCGACTGGAGCAGGATCGCCATCAAATTGGAAATCATGACGACGCAGAGTAAGGTGTAATTGAATCGGGCTCCGGCTTCCAAGTCGGCGGCCCAGTTGCCCGGATCCATATAGCCGACGGCCACCATGTATCCTGGCCCACCAAACACCAGGAGTTTTTGCCAGAAGCCAAAAGATGGGGGGACTTCAATACTCTGATAAACTTCAGGCAGACTGGGAGAGCCGACTGGCAAGCGCCAGTCCTCAGCTTGAGGGTCCAAACTCTGGATGGTTTTGCGGTCAGTCATTTGCTGATAGAACCCTTTCTTCTAAATTTATTTAGCAAAAGCAAGTTTTTTCCTATGATCTCTGAGGTCAAGCGGACGCGTCGACCAAGACACTAACTTGGCAGGCACTTGCCCTCGGTCTCTTCGTCTCCTTGATTATCGGTCAGTCATCGCTTCTTGAACGGACGACCCTCCTTTTTCTTATTTAAATTCCGGACTTCGGGTGGGCTGGTTCGGGATACGGCAGTAGCGATCTCCGGATCGTGTTTCCTGCCGGCTGGCTGCGGAGGAAGATCATGGCTTTGACTATGAAACGGCGTGTTGGAAGCTGCAGCGGCTTGGGAAGGGGAAACAAAAATACTTTTCGCCACTTCCAAACCGATATATTGTGGTACTTCGCTATTGGTGCGTAGTAGCTTCAACGGCCCTTGAAAAGGCGCTTTCTCGAGCAAAGCAAAAGCGTTTGCGGGCAGCAGGTCTTCTTTTTCGAGATAAGCCAGGAATTGCGGGTTGGCGCTGATCACCCTGCGTATAACATATTGTCCGAGCTCAGCTTCTGCCAGGCAAACATCCTCATCCAATTTTCGAAATCCGCGCGCGTCGGGAATTACTTCACCATGGGGATCCTTGACCGGGTAATTTAACAAAGCGTCCACGCGTTCAACGAAGAAGTCGGATACGACGTGCTCTAGTTTTTCGGCCTCATTGTGAACTTCTTCCCATCCATAGCCCATGATCTGGTTTAGAAACAATTCGATCAGACGATGGCGACGCAGGATTCTTAAAGCGGCCATCCGTCCTTTCTTGGTCAAGGACGCGCCGTAGTAGGGTTTGTACTCCAGCAAGCCTGCCTTCTGCAGTTTTCTCAGCATATCGGTTACTGAGGCGTCAGCAACCTCAAGATGCCGAGCCACGCTGGAAGTGCTGGCTTTCTCCTTCATATCTTCCATTCTTAAGACTGCTTTGAGGTAATCTTCAGCCGTGCTGCTAATCATCACTTTCTCCAAAAATCTGATACCTGTCATTTTTACTTTAGACTAAACTAAATTTTAAATTAAAGCAATAGGTACGGTTTGCGTCCTGCTAGAAAACCATTTCATCTCGGCTTTTTTTCTGTTGACTAATTTTTTAGATTAGGCTAAATTCTTATTTCGATAATCTGAATAATAGCAAAGATAAATGTTTTGATGCAGATTTTAAAGAGATCACTGGGGCTTGTAATTCGGCTGGTTTATGGTTCCCCTTCCTGGGTTCTGCTTATTCCTTTCACCGCTCTGGCGCAAACAACTGCCAGCCTGACCGGTCAGGTAACCGACCCGGACGGCGCTGTGGTCTTCGAGGCGCAGGTCACTCTAGTCAATGTGTTGACCGGTTTCCAGAAGCAGCAGATCACCGAGGCCGATGGCAGCTTTGTCCTCAGCAATATTCCGTTCCATTCCTACCAACTAACCATCGAAAAGGAAGGCTTTGCCTCGGACCGAAGGACAATCGCGTTGCGTTCCAATATCCCTTCCTTTGTTTCCATCCGTTTGAAACTAGCTGAAAGAGCAGAGAGCATGGTCGTATCGGCCAGGGAAAACACAACACTCATCGACGTGGAGGCGACGGGAACCAAGACCGAACTGAACGCATCCAACCTGGCAAGGATGCCGATCTCCGTGGGCAGCCGCGGACTGGAAGCGGCACTATTAAGTTTCCCTGGATTTGCACCCAATGCCAACGGCGCTATCCATCCTCGGGGCGCCCACAACCAAATGACCTACGTCATCGACGGAATGCCAGTTAGCGATCAGCTTACGGGTTCGTTTGCAAACTCCGTGGATCCCTCCATTGTTGAAACCATCGAACTCTTTACGGGAAATATTCCTGCCGAGTTTGGCAGTAAGATTTCCGGAGTGGCCAATATAACCACCAGGTCGGGGTTGGCGTCAGGCCGGAAATTTTCGGGCAATAGCCAGTGGAGTGCCGCCCAGTTCGATACTCTTTCTGAGATTACTCAGTTCTCCGGGGGCACAGAGCGTTTCGGCTTCTTCGCCTCTTTCAACACCCTAAAGAGCAACCGCTTTCTGGATCAGGTTTCTCTGAACAACCTGCATAACGGTGGGAATTCGGAACGGGGTTTTCTGCGCACTGACTTCCAGGCCAGCTCAAAAGACACGTTGCGCCTCAACTTCATGCTAGGCCGATCTTCCTTCGAGCTGGCGAATTTGCCTTCTCAGCAATTGGCCGGGCAGAACCAAAGGCAACTGTTACAAGATTTCTCGACCTCTCTTGGATGGGTACACACCCTCAGCCCGCGCGCGACCTTCGATACAAC
>QHZP01000410.1:5525-9855 GCA_003224715.1 Acidobacteriota bacterium
TAATTCTGGCCAGCCGCTTTAACACAATCCACGGCTCGCACAACTTTCGAGGAGGTGTGGACTTTCAAAATTTCCCTGTCAGTGAGAACTTTACTTTTGGTGTTACCTATCCGGCTTTCAATGATCCCGAGTCCGAAAAATTCATCCCGACGTTGCTGGCCCATGACTTGAGCCGTGGGGGCCGATTGTTCCAGTTTTCCAAAAGAAGGTCCGGACATCTGTCTACCGTCTTTTCGCAAGACAACATTCGATGGAAGCGCTTTATGTTTTCTCTCGGTTTGCGATATGACGACTACCGCTTTCTGGTGCGAGGCCATCAACTCCAACCGAGAGTAGGATTAGCGTTCTATCTGCACGAGACCAGCACGGTTTTTCGCCTTTCCTATAATCGCAACTACCAGACGCCGCCCAATAAAAACCTCCTGCTTTCAAATTCGGATGAATCCAGTGTCTTAGTTCCTGCCCACGTGCGAGCCGTTCTTGGCGGCGCGCTTATTCGGATTCGGCCGGAGCGTCAGAACGTCTATGAAGTGGGCGTTCAGCAAGCCTTAGGCGGGCATCTCAGTTTAGATAGCTCCTTCTATCACAAGGATTCGCAAGACCAGCAAGATAACGACAATTTCTTCAACACGGGCATCATTTTTCCTACTACTCTGAAAAGGATTCGCGTGAATGGCGCCGAAATGCGCGCCAATTTGCTGCCCACTCATGGGTTTTCAGGGTCGCTAGGCCTCACTCATTATCACGCGGTGTCTACACCTCCTTTTACCGGAGGACTCTTCCTCGGCAGCGCTGCAGTTCAACTCTTGAGTTCCGGCCCGTTTGTGATCGATCATGACCAAACCCTTGGCCTCCATAGCCTGATTCAATACGCGCTCACCAAGAGCATTTGGACCAGCGGGTCCATTCGTTACGACAGCGGTTTGGTTTCCAATCCATCCGATCCTGCTAAGGTGGCGCGGGATCTGGACTACTCCGAGCTTCTGCCCTACGTGAACTTGAGCTCAAATCCGCCGCGCGTCCGCCCACGAGTGATCTCAGATTTCGCTATCGGTTACGACAGAGTTCGAGAAGGGCGCCGACGCTGGGACTTGCAATTTCAAGTTTCGAATCTGACCAATCAGATTGCCCTTTATAATTTCCAATCCATCTTTGTCGGTACTCGCCTGGTACAACCACGATCCTTGGGAGTCAAGGTTCGCTGGTATTGGTAGCAATAACCCAAAGTTCTAACATTGTTCGAGCGAGGAGGTAGGCGTGCCGGACCAGGCGCGAGCCCCTTTCCTTGCCTTGGGCCTTTTCCGTCGTTGCGGGACAAGCCCCCACCTGCCAGCCCCAAAGCCAATTCCTTGGAACTCCCCAAACTTGACATTTTCAAAGATTGAAATATCAACTTGCACTTCCTTTGGGGAGTAATATAATAAAGTCATTCAACTATGGAACTGGAAGCATCCCGTTTTCCCAGCGCGCACGTTAGTGTTCCCTTGGCTGTGACATTAATTTGATTTTTGGAGGGCTATCAGCATGAGCAAGGATACGTCTAAAAATCTCGGGCTTAAGTGTGGGCGAATTTCAGTCGTATTGGCTGTTTTGGTTTGGCTATATAGCAGTCCGTGGCATGGATTTGTGCCGCTGGCGCAAGCCCAGACGGCTGGCCAGGCTCAGCAAGAGGAGAAAAAGGAATCTGGAGACGAAGTACCCAAGCCGCCCAAAGATGATTTTACGGTTCAGGTTTACAAGCTGTTGGACGAGAAGAAGACAGACAGGCTAACTTTCAAGGACAAGTACAAGCAAGATAAAACAGAATCGGATGTGGATATTGTCGTCTCGTACTATAACTGGTCGGTCGCCGCAGATGATTACTGGAACCGCCAAATCAGTATCGACACAAAACTCAAAGAAGGGTTCGTCATTGAAAAGATTGTTAAGAGCGGGTTTGGCGAATTGGGTTATGTCAAGCAGGGAGACAAGAAAACTCAAGACGTATTCCGCAAAGAAAAAATTACTGAGTCCGGAGGTGTGCAGACGGCCACCATGATGGACGTTGAAATAGGTCCCGCAGAGAAGGAGCGATTTCATCGTCTCATGCAGAAGTTCATTGTGAAAAAGTAGGTTTTCGATTGATGAAACGAAATCTCTTGAGCAGCCTCGTGCTGATGTCGATTTTCGTTGCTCTATCGTTCTTAGGGCTGACCCGTTCCAGGGGAAAATCAGACCCTGACATTAGTCACTATGTCGTCAAGAAAGCTTTGGGTCCTATCACCGTTGACGGAAGCCTCGATGAACCTTCGTGGAAGGCTGCCGCCAGCACCGGACCGTTTCTGCTTAACGATGGGAAGGGGTATCCAAAGAGTAAGACGGAGGCAAAGATCCTGTGGGATGACCAAGACCTCTATTTTGCTTTCGAGTGCGAGGATTCTGACATTTTTGCCACCATGAAGGTTCGAGACCAGCATTTGTGGGAAGAAGAAGTTTGCGAGATTTTTATTGATCCTGACGGTGATCAAAAGAATTACATCGAGCTGGAAGTCAATCCGCTCAGCGCTTTTCTGGATCTCTTTGTCTTGACGCCTATCGTGCCTATTCCTTATGAAAGCTACAACATACCTGCAAAATGGGCTGTGAAGGTTCAGGGGACGGTAAACAATTCATCAGATAAAGACAGAGGGTGGACGGTGGAACTTTCCATGCCTATCAAAGAAGCCGTCACCGCACCCAATCTGCCGCCTAAAGACGGTGACAAATGGCGGTTAAACCTTTATCGCATCGAGAAGCGTCCCTTGGAAGAATATTCGGCCTGGTCGCCAACTTTAAACCCCTCCTATCACACACCGGCTCGGTTCGGAGAGATCACTTTTTCCAGCCAAAGAGCGGGTAGATAGATGTCACCGGTCCAGCTGGCCTTATTGACAGGGTGAGTAGAGGTAGGAGCCAAAGCATTAATACACCCTTAGGGTGCGCCATTAAGGCTACGTTTTTATTTCCATTCGTGCTCGTACTCTTGCTCCTACTCTCACTCGGCTTTCCGCCGGTTGATGGACCGAGATAGACTTCATGAGGTCGTGTGTTGAGTCCCTCGTGCAGTAGGTCCTGACGGCCAGTGCTTGACGGGTTATTATGGCCAAAGATCAATCTCGGAGGACTCGTGCCTGATGGCCGGTGCGCTCGCTTGATAGGCGGGACATTAAGTGCAGAGTCCTCACCTGGATTTCTTCACTATCCCTTTGCGTTATCCCGCATAATGATTTATAGTTCTCATCCGGTTGAGAAGGCGCAGAGAAGGCGGTTTTGGCAGAATTTTTACTGGATAAGGAGGGATTGCGATGGCAGTGACGTTTGAAACCAAGAACCTCGGAAATGTTTGTGTCTTAACCCCCCATGGGAAAATCGTCATCGGGGATGAAGTCGCGGCTCTGAGAGACAAAATTAAGGGGCTGTTACAGGCAGGAAGCAAGAATATTTTGTTGAACATGGCCAATATTTCATATATCGATAGCACTGGAGTGGGAGCGCTGGTCGGCGCTTTTACTAGTATTCGAAACCAAGGCGGTCAGATGAAATTGGCCAACTTGAGTCAGAGGGTAAAGGACATCTTGCTGGTCACTAAGCTGCTCACGGTTTTTGATGTCTATGATAGCGAGGTCGAAGGCACAAGAAGCATTGCGGCTAAGATTTAGACCGCATCGGACGTGAAAGTGAGATATCCGAAAAGGGCCTGGTGTAATCATCAGGCCCTTTTTTTGTGGCACGGCTGCTCGGCGAATTCTGTTAAGTTACGAATGTGGGCGGCACGCTCCGCGCGGCGACTACGGTAGGTTTAACAGGAAACAGGAACTGCAACCACAAACTTTTGATCGTCGATCGGAGACCGCTCCCAGACCGTCTTAAGCATTACAACGGCTATGGCGACCATCAAACGGCAAATAGGTGCTTTGATCCTCCTCTTGGCGGGGACAGCTTTTACCCAAGAGAAGAGCAGCCAAGTCATGGGCCTGGTTGAACTTTATGGCAACAGCGCCATCATTCTCTACGGGGAAGAGGATAAGTATGCGGCTGATCTGCTGTTTGCTGCGCTTCAACCCAATCTGCGGAATGTGAAGCTTGTGCCCGCTAAAGGACAGAAACTCGGAAAGGAAGATCTGGTCGTCTATGTGGGGAGTTTTAAGTCTAATCCTTTGGCCCGGCATGCCTTCAAATCCCTGGGCTACAGCCTGAAATGGGAGGCGATGACTGACGGGAGTTTTCTGCTTAAGACATTTCGCAAGTCGGGAAAAACAACGGTCTTTGCAGCCGGGAAGGATCGTTCGGGAACCCTCTATGCAGTCAACGA
>QHZP01000411.1 GCA_003224715.1 Acidobacteriota bacterium
ATGACGGGTTGTCCGTGCCGCCCCAGCCCAAAAGTTTCGTCGGCATACGGCGGTGTGGGACGGGTGATGGCGTCGGCGGCCTTTTCTCTGGCCGGCTGCTGAGTCACATCCACGCCTTGTTGTTTCTTACGCTTGATATCCTGGCTGAAGGCAAACAGGTCGTATTCGTCCCAGGTGACCTCGGTCTTGCCCATCCAGAAGGGTCCAATGGTAACCTCATGCTGTGGCCCTTCATCGGCCCGTCGGGTTGGCTCACTTGCAGGACTGCCCATGGAAAAGGTACCTCCAGAGATCGGCAGCATTTCAAATTTAACATCGGTCCCAGGAATGGTTTCCACGTAGGGCTTCATTTCAGCCGCAGCGTCCGGCAGAACACTATAGATGGAAACAGCGGGTTCAATCTCGAGCAGCAGCCAGCCAAGCAAGATGCCAAGCCCTGACAGATGATGCCAATTCACACTTATTCAGCTCCAGTCAGATGAGTCTCATGGAATAATGGGACCAGGCATGAGGGGGTGAGTTGTATCTGAAGTACGCCCTTTCAACAATACGGTAACGTGTTTTATTCCCGTTCGTGCTCGTACTCTTGCTCCTGCTCTTGCTCGATTTCTGCCGACCGAGTAAGAGCACGAGTCGGGAGGGCGAGGCTCCCGCCGAGCCTCACGGGGCAAGGACTTGCTGAGGCGCGGCTCGCCAAGAGGCTCGCCCTCCCAATTTTTTCACAGCTCCCCTCCCGAGGGGATTTTCAGCAAAGCCTATGGCAAACGTTTGGAGAAAAGATAGCCTCGTCATTTCTCTTGTCATGTACTTCCTATGGGCGAACATCCCCGCCAGCCTTTCCCAGGAACTGCTCTTAACTCGCTTTGAATTCACTCAACCCCACATGGGGACATTGTTCCGGATTGTTTGCTATGCAAGGGATACCACCACCGCCGAGCGGGCTTCGAACGCGGCCTTCGATCGGATTGCCGGGCTAGATCATATCATGAGCGACTACAGCCCGACCAGCGAATTGACGTTGCTCTGCCAACAGGCCGGCGGTCCTCCAACAAAAGTAAGTGAGGACCTTTTCTGCGTCCTGTCCGGATCACAGGAAACGGCCAGGTTATCAGAAGGGGCATTTGATGTCACCGTAGGTCCCCTCGTGCGCCTCTGGCGCAGGGCCCGCCGCACCAGGGAGCTCCCAGACCCAGCACGCCTGGCGCAGGCTCTGGAGCTGGTGGGTGTTGACAAGCTCCGCCTCGATGAGAAATCCCGTACTGTTCAGCTTCTGAGGAAAGGAATGGCTTTGGACCTGGGAGGGATTGCCAAAGGCTATGCAGCCGATGAAGCCTTGAAACTGTTAGACCAGCACGGCATTGATAAGGCTCTGGTGGCCGCAGGGGGTGACATTGCGGTCAGTGGTTCCCCGCCGGGCAGCGATGGGTGGAACATCGGCATTGCGCCCTTGGAGTCGCCGGAAACTCCTCCCACAAGGTATCTGCGACTTTGCCACGCTGCTGTCTCTACCTCGGGAGACGCAGAGCAATTCGTGGAGATCGGCGGGAAACGTTACTCTCATATCGTGGATCCAAGGACAGGAATCGGGTTGATCGGCCATAGCAGCGTCACGGTGGTCGCCCCGAAGGGCATCGCCTCCGACAGCCTGGCCACAGCCGTCAGCGTGCTGGGACCGAAGCGCGGATTGGAACTGGTCGATTCCATGGAGGGAACGGCGGCGCTTATTCTTCAAGCGACCGCAGATGGTGTCGGTGCCTATTGCTCAAAGCGCTGGAAGGATTGACCTGTGGAGCGCGGCGACTTGACGTCACTTGCTGATGCCTTTTCCTTCGGTGATTACGATGTAGCGGTCTGTCGGGACATCGGTAAGTCGCTCCACCTTGCCGCTTGGCCCGGGCCATTTCACTTCCAGCCAGTCGAGCTTGGTGGCTGAATCTAAACCGATGACTTCGCGAGGATCGTGAGACGAAAGATAACTCCCTCCGGCCGTTTTCAGACGGGTGTGCTTTCCTCCCGAGACTGACCAGGTCAGATGGGCCCCCACCGCATCGCGATTGCAGCCGGCGCCAACCAGCCGCAAGCCCAGCCAGTGGTTTTCCTTGCCGGCATTGTTGTGCAGGAGCAGAGGGGGTTCTCCATTGCTGGCTACCAGAACATCGAGCCGGCCGTCGTTATCATAATCTCCCAAAGCCAGGCCGCGAGCCGGGAAGTGGCGGGCGAAGGCGGGACCTGCCTCTGCCGAAATGTTGCGAAACTTCTTGTTCTCTTGACGGAAGAGGAGCATTGGCTCCTTATAAGTAACTTTGGTCATATTGATCTCGACCATGTCGTCTGGATGTCCGTTGGCCAGCAACAGGTCCAGCTGTCCGTCATCGTCAAAGTCGAAAAATTTCAATCCCCAGCCGCTCAGTAGTAAAGTCGCCTGACCAATCCCGGTATTGAGCGCCTGGTCCCGAAACGTTTCGTCGCGATTGTTCTGATAGATGGAGAACTTTTCCTGATCGACATTGGCTACGAACAGGTCGGGCCACCCGTCGCCATCGAAGTCCGCCGAGTCCACGCCCATCCCGGAACGCGGCCGTCCGTCTTCACTGTAGGCGACTTCAGCCATCAGTCCGGCTTCCTCAAATTTGCCGTTCCCCCGATTTACAAACAAGAACTTCTGCACGGTATCGTTAGCCACAAACAGGTCCATCAAACCGTCATTATTAATGTCGGTGGCTACCACCCCGAGAGACTTCCCCAGAGCCTTGGCGATACCGCTGGGCTTGCTCACATCGGTGAAGGTGCTGTCTCCATTGTTGTGGAACAGGTAACTGGGCGTCGGGTTAAAGACCCGTGGGATACAGTAGTAGGCCCGACCCAATTTGTTGTCGCCGCAGAAAAGGTGCCGGCTCAGCCCGTAGTCCACGAAGCTGCAAAGGAACAAGTCGAGGCGCCCATCATTGTCGTAGTCGAACCAGACGGCACTGGTGGTCCAACTCTGGGTGGTGATACCCGATTTGGCACTCACGTCGGTAAACGTGCCGTCGTGGTTGTTGTGGTAAAGAGTGGGCGAATGGTCATAGGCGGTTACCAGCAAGTCGGACCAGCCATCATTGTCATAGTCGCCAACGGTAGCCCCCATCGCGAACATATTGGCGGCGACTCCCGCTTTTTCCGTGACATCGATAAACGTGCCGTCTCGATTGTTCCGGTAAAGAGCGCTGTGCAGAGGTTTCGGTGGCTTATAAAAGTCACTCGGACCATAGTTGACCAGGTAAATGTCCATCCAGCCATCGTTGTCATAGTCGAAAAAGGCGCAGCCGGGGCCCAGTGTTTCAGGGAGGTAGCGCTTTTCGGAACGGGCATTCTCGTGGACCCAGGTGATGCCGCTTTGGGAAGGGGGAATTTCTTCAAACAAGGGCTTCTGTGAATTAGCCCAAGGCTGGCCAAGCCAGAGCAAACTGACTCCAGCGCCGATGGTTAGATTCTTAACAAAGTCCGTTTTCATAGCGCAAGGATACCATAACTCAGCCCAAGTTGACTTCAAGGGCCCAGCCAAGCGTTCAGCCTTCAGCGATCAGCGGTCAGCCGTAGATTGATCCGCTGGCTCGCGCCGTTGTCTCTGTGGGGAAGCCTCATAGCTCTTGCGATCATGAGCAAAGGCTTCATGGGGTTCAACCCTCAAATGATGAACCTGTTTATGGGAATGGGTGGCCGAGGCGGCCTGGGCTCTCCTTTGATGGGCCTCGATCCCGGGATGAGCGGCATCATGTCAATGATGCATAAGGCCCAACCGATGACGCCGCAAACGGCAGCTCCTGCAGGTAACCCCGGAGAGAACGACGCCATCGCCGATGCACTGGGAAACGTGGCCAAGGCCGTTGTTGCAGCGCAGGGCACCCGCCACGCCGTCCGGATAACCAAACCCGCCGGCACCCAGGATGTCAACAATTTCGATCAGGCCCGAGGGAGGGATTGAGCGCGTGACGGTTGAGTTCCCCGAGGAAAAGCCGGCACTGTCAATGTTGATGTCCAGCGGTGTGTCGTTGGGATTGAAGAGCCGAACATCCGTGCTCCAGTGGGTGTTATTGGCCCCGGGAGTGCGCGCCACACCATCTAACAGGAAGTCTGTGGCTCCGCTGTCCAGACGCTCGGCCAGGGCCGCGATGCCGTCGCCAGTGACATTGTCAACCACCGCCGTGTAGCCGGCAGCGCGTCCTTGGGACACTCGAAATTCAACGCGGCCCAGAGCCAGTGCTGTGCCGATCAGACTGGGAAGAGTTGTCTGCCAGCTGATAGGGACTGGGCTGGAGAGCGTCGTGCTACCGCGCATTTGGTTCTGAGCGTCGTAGACCACGACTTGAGCAGAACTGTTGGGATCGAGCAACACCAGCGCCACGTTGGTCCGATAGTCGTTTCCCTGACTCGCCCAGATGGCGTGCCCGGTATCTCCCGCAGATAGGAGTGAACTGGCAGAGAGTGGCTGCAGGGCGAGGCCGTAGGTTCCGGTCGGATTCACCACATTCTTAGCTTAACACCCATAACTTTTTGCACCCGTGTTCCCCGTGGTTCTATTTTTCCTCAAGCAGAATCCAACGTCCTCACTTCTGCAGATTGATAAAGGGGGTGGCTCCCCTGATGAAAAAGTTTGTGGTTTACGATCCCCGTTTCCTACCTAACCGGTGCTGGTCGCCGCGCGGAGCGCGCGTCCCACATTCCTAGCTTAACACCCATGGCCTTTTGCGCCCGTCTTCCCCGTGGTTCTGTTTTTCCTCAAGCAGAACCTAACGTCCTCACTTCTGCAGATTGATAAAGGGGGTGGCTCCCCCGGAAACTTGAGGAAGCTGGCCATTCCATCTCTCGATTCGTTTGTATTCCACCAGTGCTGCCGTCAACGAGGCCGAGAGAAGGCGGTTTGACTCGGCTTGGGATTGAGCCCGCGTCAAGATGGCCTTGGCTTCTCCCTCCGCCTCGATAATCCGCTGCTGGGCCTCAAACTGTTTTTTCTGCAATTCGTTTTGGGCCCGGAGGGCTTCCTGGGCCATCGTGTTCTTGGCCTCGATGGCCCTGACAATGGAATCCGGCGCCCGGACTTCATTCAAGGTGAACTGCTTTACCAGGAAACCGTAGTCTCCCAACCGCTTCTGTAAGTCTTCCTGTGTCAGCCTCACGACCTGGGCCTTGTCCTTTCCGAGAAAATTGACGACTTCCGTGCGGCCGACCACCTCTTGCAGGGCTTGCCGAATGCTCTGCTTGGCAAAGCCGTGGGTGATCAATTCGATGCTGGTCCGAAACGAGCTGTAGAGATAAGGAACCTTCGAAGTCAAAAGCTCAAATGACAGGGAAACATCACAACTGATCGGTTGCCCCTCCACCGAATTCACATTGATCTCCTCGTTGTAAGGGTTTCCTTCTCTGCTGGCGCGCGTGAGAACGAGAGTCTGCATGAAGATGGGATACTCCACAATTTCCTGAAAGACGGGCCATTTGAAATGAAATCCGACTCCCATCGGCGTTGAATCAACCCCTCCGCTACTCCGATGGATCAGGACTCCAACATTCCCTGGGCTGATGAAAACCAGGCTGTTCCATAGAAGAATAATGAGAAAGATAGCAACGGCGATAACGGAAAGAAATTTCTTACGATTCCCATTTCTTGGAACGTTGATGAATTCCATAATCCTATCCTGTCTACTCATGGTCTTCTCCTTCGAAAATACCCCTTAATAAGGGGGGAATAAAGCCGAAGGCTTCAGGGGCTTGTCCCGTGAGCCGCGCGGCCAGATGCCAACAAGACAACCCCAAGGCCTAAGGCCTTTGCCCCCTTTAATAAGGGGGAATCACTCATTTTCATGCATTGCGGCGCCACTTCCGGTGACATGGGCAACTGCTGCGTGATTGTAAGGAAATTCTTGTCGGAAGCTAGAATTAAACCAGCTTAGAAACAAAGATTACCTAAACTCTGTCCTGCAGTCAAAAATCAGAATTTTCGTTGTGCTTGCTCAGACTCTGGAGGTTGCCCGAACCGTCGATTCCAAATTGAAGCGCCATTGCGGCAATTGAGGTTGACAACCCCAGACGGGGGAGGGAGAATCTGGTCTATTTACAACGAGGCGGCGGCTCGGACCGACCACGCACGTGGATTGAAAATCGTGGTCTTGATCGCACTTGTTTGCTCTTGCCCAAAGCCAAAATCGAGCGGAGCAAGGGCCAGGATACGGATACGTCAGGAACTTTATTCAAGCCCATCGACTTTTGATCTTCGAGAGCTTGGGCCCGTGGCTCTTCAGGATGCGGTGTCTTATTACAAAAGCATCAACTCTAGTCTCACTTGGTGGCGAAGAAGTTCAAACTTCGATCGAGTTTGTTAACGTGCTGGCCCCTCACCCCCAGCCCCTCTCCCCTGGTGAGAGGGTGGCCGAAGGCCGGGTGAGGGGTCAGTCTGCAACGGAGACGCAACTCTCGGCGGTCCGAGGTTGCTCGCTACTACTAGTCTGCTTATTTGCCGGTTCTCATCTGCTCGCACAAGATGATTTGCAGGCTAGAATCCAAGGTCATTACCAGCGGGGACAAGAAGCGCTTCAGCAGAACCAATATGAGGAGGCGGCTAAGGAGTTCCTCGAGATCCTTCGCTTAGACCCAAAGCTGGCAGAAGCTCATGCGAACTTGGGAGTGGTCTATTACTCCCAGGGAAAGTATTCTGAAGCGTCCAAATCATTTCGCGAGGCTCTCAAACTCAAGCCCTCACTTTCGAATGCGGAAGGCTTCTTAGGAATGTGCGAAGCCAGAAACGGCCAGATCGACCAGGCGCTCCCTCGTTTAGAAAGGGCCTTTAAGAGCGTTCGCGACGAAGCGTTGAATCAGCAGATCGGGCTGCAACTCATCGAGCTTTATCACGCTAGGCGAGATTTCAACAAGTCGCTCGGTACCCTGCGTAGCCTTCAGCAAACCTATCCCTCAAATCCTGAGATTCTTTATGTCGCCTATCGAATCCACTCCGATTTGGGCGCCAAGGCGCTCTCAGATTTAGTGAAAGCTGCTCCAAA
>QHZP01000412.1 GCA_003224715.1 Acidobacteriota bacterium
CCAGAGGAAAGACATTCGCGAGGGCTGGTGGCTGGTCAATAAGTACAACTGTATGGGCTGTCATCAGGTGCGAATTGGACAAAAGTCGATTCTTTCCGGTCTGCCTCGCTATCAAGATCCCGATTGGAAAGAGCAGTTACCGCCGACTCTCATCGGCGAGGGGGCGCGGGTGGATCCAAACTGGCTGACTCGATTCCTGGAAAATCCGGCCATGAATCAGACTGATCTGAATCGCAATGGAGTCAGATCCTATCTCCGTGTTCGTATGCCAACGTTTAGTTTTACAGACGGCGAAATAAGAAAAATCGTGCGGTTTTTCGAAGCCCTTTCTTCCCAGGCTCAGCCTTATATTCCCACTAAGCTGGAGCCTTTGACAGACAAGGAACGGGAGATGGCCAGACAGTTGTTTACCTCCAAAGCGGCGCCTTGCCTGAAATGTCATGCCACGGGAGATCCGTCTCACGACCGCAATGCCACGGCTCCCAACTTCTTGCTGGCCAAGGAACGGCTGAAGCCTGGATGGACCGCACGCTGGATGGTGGATCCTGCCATGATGGCTCCCGGCACCTCCATGCCGTCTGGTTTATTTAAGCGTGACGGTTCGCGCTGGGTATTCTCCGGACCCGTCCCGTCCAGCTTCCATGGATACGACAAAGACCATGCCCAGCTTCTGGTCCGGTATATGTTTCAATTTACTCCGGAGGAGCAGCGCCGCTTAGCCGGGCGAACACCTTCCGCGCCAGTCAAGATGGCCAGGCAATAAAAATGGAGGGGAAGGCGTCACTCGTGAATACTCATAAAATCCTAATGAAAGGTCTTGAAACTATCATGAATCCAAAAAAATTCGCACTACTGTTCGTAACGCTTACCATGATGCTGATTCTCTATGCTTGTGGTGGAGGAGAGCAGAAAACGGGAGAAACCGGGGAACAAAAGGCCCCCGAGACCACAGGCCCGGTGACCCAAATTGATTCTGCCACCGCAGCCACGATCACCGGAAAAGTCACTTACGAAGGAGAAAAGCCCAAACCGATCCAGATTCGTATGGATGCGGAAGCCGCCTGCGCCGCCTTGCACAAGGAACCCGTTTACGCCCAGCAAGTGGTGGTCAACGGCAACAACGCCCTTCAATACGTGTTTGTCTATGTTAAGGAAGGATTGGGCGATAAAAATTTTGAGATCTCTAAAGAGCCTGTCGTTCTGGATCAAAAAGGATGTATGTACCATCCTCACGTCTTTGGAGTGCAAACCGGGCAGCATCTCAAAGTTCTTAACAGCGATCCCACTACCCACAATATTCATCCCGTTCCGGCTAATAACCGGGAATGGAATAAATCCATGTCACCTGGAGTCACCCCGCTGGAACAAACCTTTCCTCGGGAAGAAATCATGATTCCGGTGAAATGCAATGTGCATCCCTGGATGAAGAGCTATATTGGCGTGGTAAAACATCCCTTCTTTGCCGTCAGCAAGGAAGACGGGACCTTTGAGATTAAAGGACTGCCGCCGGGAGACTATACTATCGAGGCCTGGCATGAAAAATTGGGGACCTCCACACAAAAAGTGACTGTGGGACCTAAAGAAACCAAGTCCGTTGATTTTACCTTTAAGGCCGCCGCAGTGATTTCTTAGGGAGTCGCTTGATGCTTGGTCGGATTATCACGGTCGATGAACTTAGTCCCCTTCGAAGGAAGGCTGTGAAAAACAAATTGAGCGCACGTGCAGAAGATGTCCCCCCTCGAACGAGGGGGGACTTCAGGGGGTCGGTGGGAATCCGCATCCATTCTTGATCAACAGTGGCTACCCCCCTCAAGTCCCCCCTTGGAAAAGGGGGGACGATCTGAGAGCAACGAGCTGATATGGGAGGCGCGCTCCGCGCGGCGATTGATCATGCGGCCAAAAAAGTCGCCGCTGAGGACAGCGGCTCCCACTTTAGACACATTTTTGTCAATGTTTAAACAAAGGGAATTAATACGAAGCTGCATTTCGTATGGTTACTGAAGCCCCTAGAAATACAAACCCCTCACCCCCAGCCCCTCTCCCTGGGGGAGAGGGTGGCCAAAGGCCGGGTGAGGGGATCGCTCGACTCAATGCATCCTTTTGTTGTTCGGAACTAGGTATAAATAGTTCCGTGAGTGGTGCTACCTGGCTGCACCGTTTTGCGCTGGTGGCTACCTTTTGCACTTTCGTTCTGATTATTGCTGGCGCCCTGGTGACAGGTAATGAAGCGGGTTTGGCAGTACCGGATTGGCCACTCTCCTATGGATCTTTGATGCCGCCCATGGTGGGTGGCATTCGCTATGAACATGGACACCGCATGATTGCTGGCTTTGTCGGACTTCTCACCACGGTCTTGGCCTTCTGGCTGTGGCGCCGAGAATCCCGAAGGTCGGTTCGAATGCTCGGTTTCATTGCGCTTGGGGCTGTTGTCGCCCAGGGGATCTTGGGAGGCATTACGGTTCTTTTCTTCTTGCCAACGATCATCTCGGTGAGCCATGCCTGCCTGGCGCAGGCTTTTTTCTGTCTGATGGTGAGCTTGACGCTGGTCACCTCGCCCGGTTGGAGGCAAGGAGTCCGTCAATTAGAGGCCAGAGGAAATTCTTTTTTCCAACGACTTTGTGCCTTCACCACAGGGTTCATTTATTTGCAACTCATATTGGGCGCCGCCTTACGCCATTCTAGATCAGGAATTGTTTTCCATCTGGTCGGGGCATTAGTGGTGACCGTGTTAGTGATGTTGGTGGTTACCAGAGTCTTGAGGTACTATCCTGATGTATCGAGTCTTTTTCGTGCCGCCCTGGTTTTAAGCATTTTACTGCTCGCCCAGCTGTTCTTGGGAATGGGCTCATACTTGATGCGCTTAGCCGCTCGACAAGATGTTCAGCCAGCTCTGGCAATGGTAACCATTACGACTGCTCATGTCGCCGTGGGAGCTTTGGTCCTGGTCACAAGTCTCATCTTGACTCTTCAATCTTATCGTGTATTGCCGCAAGCAAACAAAATGAGGCGTTTTTCCGCAGCGCCTCAGAAAGTAGCGTTATGAATCTCGGAAGCGCAGGGGTGGCCGGTCGGCGTACGACTTGCCCCGTCGCTGTAGCTGGAAGCGAAGTCCCCCTTGCCTCAGTTCCCCTGACGCGCCATCCCTCCCGGTGGCACGATTATCTTGCTCTCACCAAACCAGAAGTCACTTTTCTGGTCCTGATGGCGACGGGGTTGGGTTGCATCATGGCTTCGTCGTCTTTTAATCTCAAAGTTCTTTTCCATGCTTTAGTCGGTACAACGCTGGTGGCTGCAGGCACGGCCACGCTGAATCACTACCTGGAGCGGGTTCACGATGCCAAAATGCGTCGTACGGCCAGTCGTCCTCTCCCGGCAGGAAGGCTGATGCCGCGGCGAGTGTTGGGGTTTGGCCTCACCCTGTCGCTGGCGGGAGTCTTTTATCTGGCCTTTATTGTCAATTTCCTTACCAGTTTTGTCGGGCTGGCAGCCCTCTTAAGTTATCTGGGTCTTTATACACCACTGAAGCGGCACACGACCCTGTGTACTTTCATTGGCGCCTTCCCCGGAGCTGCACCCGTGCTCATGGGTTGGACAGCGGCCCAAAACCGCCTTCCCTTAGAAGCCTGGGCGCTGTACGCTATTCTCTTTGTTTGGCAGTTTCCTCACTTCCTGGCTATCGCCTGGATGTATCGAGAAGATTATGCTCGTGCTGGAATGTTGATGTTGCCTGGCCGAGATGGTAAGGGGGACGCGACTTTCCGCCAGATACTGGGTTATTCCCTGGCGCTAATCCCTTTGAGCCTGGTACCGACCTTCCTGGGAATGGCGGGGAACATCTATTTGTTCTCCGCCGTGGTTTTCGGTTTAGGATTCTTTTATTTTGCTTATCGTGCTTCCCTGCATAGATCCAAGGTTTATGCGAGGCACCTGCTCCACGCTTCAGTGATATATCTTCCCTTGGTTTATGCCATCATGGTGATTGATAAGGGAGGGCTGTAAGAATCTGGGGCTTGGACATTTCTTGATACTGGATCGAAAACGGCAACGTCCCCCCTTGTTCAAGGGGGGACGAACTCTAGAAGAATGAAGTCGGCTCGCAGCCGTCAGCTTTCTGCTGACGCAGAGATCGATAGGGTTCATGGGGCCATGTGGTTGGTTGAGTCGCGTTGGCTGAAAGCTGATCGCTGAAGGCTGACAGCTTGTTGAGGCTGATCGCTTATAAAGGAGAAAGAAGAATGGCAGGAATTCTCGCGGTACTCATCTGGTTGATTGCCCTGTCGGCGACACTTTTGTTTTCCGGAAAGTTGGGCTGGTTCCCGGAACAGATTTCAGAACATGGGGGTGCCATTGACCAGCAATTCATACGGACTCTAGTTGTTGTGGCTATAGCCTTCCTTTCAGCCCAGATCACCCTGGGTTACTTCATTTGGCGTTATCGTGATCGTGGCAGGGGGCAGGTGACTTACACGCATGGCAGTAATAAACTAGAAGTTGGACTGATGCTCTTGACGGGTGTAGTGTTTGTAACTCTGGCTGCCATGGGACAAAAGGTCTGGGCCCAGCTTCATTTGAAGGAGGCCCCGCCGGATGCCTTACAAGTTGAAGTGACTGCCCAACAGTTTGCCTGGAACATTCGTTACCCTGGCGCCGATGGCAAGTTCGGACGCACACTACCCAAGTTAATTAATGACCAGTCCAACCCGGTCGGGCTGGACCCGACCGACCCGGCTTCTAAAGATGATGTGGTTAGCCTCAATCGGATGGCGATTCCTGTTAATCGACCTATCCAGCTGATTTTGCGCTCCAAGGATGTGACCCATAGCTTCTTTGTCCCGGTATTGCGCCTTAAGCAAGATACTGTTCCTGGAATGGCAATTCCCATTCACTTTAAAGCCATGAAAACGGGTGAGTATGAAATTGCCTGCGCTGAGCTGTGTGGCATGGAACACTTCAAAATGAGAGGTTATTTAATGGTGATGTCCGAGCAGGATTTTGATGCTTGGCTCAAGGATCGAGCAAGCTGAAAATGCAAGCGGTCAGCCGTCAGCAATCAGCCATCAGCGAAAGCACTGATGGCTGACGGCTGAAAGCTGATAGCTTGTAATTAAAATCAACGTATTCTAAATTAAGGTTTGAAATAGGCTGATCAGCAATCAGCAGTGAAAGCTGAGGGCCGATCGGATGTATTAATAAGAAAGAGGGGTACAAGCGATGTCTGAGATGACACACGCTGCGGTCCACGAGGCTCCCAAGAGTTTTATTCGCAGGTGGATCTTCAGCCTCGACCACAAAATCATTGGTATTCAGTATTACTTCCTAGCCTTGTTTTCAGTTTTTCTGGGCATGGCGCTGTCCGTCATTTTCCGGCTGAGATTGGCCTGGCCCACGGAGCAGTGGCCCTTGCTGGCCAAGATTTTTCCGGCGGGATTTGAAGGCGGTCCCATGACGCCCGA
>QHZP01000413.1:0-6630 GCA_003224715.1 Acidobacteriota bacterium
CCATTTTTCCCTCATCGCCGGCGACCAGCAGTGACGTGATCTTCTTCTCCTCCATGATTTGCAAGGCTGTAACCGCCAGTGCTGTCGGCTGAATCAACACGGGATTGGGATGCATGCATTCACCCGCAGTTTTCTTCAGCACATTTTCATCTTTTTGAAAGAGCCTGCGCAAATCCCCATCCGTTATGATTCCGGCCACTCGGTTGTCGTTTCTAACCACACCAGCCACTCCCAGTCCCTTCTTGGAAATTTCGTAAATCACATCGCGCATGGAGGCATCAACTGTAACCTGAGGCATCTCAGTGCCTTGGTGCATCAGGGTTTCAACCCGCAGGAGCTTCTTCCCCAGCTTGCCCCCGGGGTGTAAGTTGGCAAAGTCTTGCTCTTTAAATCCTTTCTTTTCTGAAAGAGCAATGGCCAGTGCATCTCCCAAAGCCAGAGCGGCCGTGGTACTGGCTGTAGGCGCCAGACCCAGCGGGCAGGCCTCCTGTTTGATACTCACATCTAATAGGATGTCACTATATTGGGCTAAGGTTGAGTTCGGATTCCCCACCATGCCGATCATAAAAATACCCAATCTCTTCAGAGTTTCCAAGAGCCGCATCAATTCTTCGGTTTCGCCGCTATTCGACACAGCCAGCACAATGTCTCCAGGCACAATCATGCCGAGGTCGCCATGGATGGCTTCAGCCGGATGGAGGAACAAAGCCGGCGTGCCGGTGCTGGCCAGGGTAGCTGCAATTTTCTTGCAGATAATCCCCGACTTGCCCATTCCAGTTACCACCACGCGGCCGGAGCAGGAATAGAGGGCTTCGACGGCTCTTTCAAATCGGCTATCAATGCGGTGGATCAGGTCAGTAATCGCCTCGGCTTCAATGCGTAAAACTCTTTTGGCCGATTCTGAAATCATCAAGAATATCTTTCCAAAAAGTGGGGCAAATGTTCCAATTTCAATTGTTGAGCCAGATGATGAATTCTGGCAAACTCGCGGCGAGAGCCTCTCTGGTTAAGGACTGCCTCGATGTCAGAAATTAGAGGCAAAGGCGACAGACATCTCTTTTTGATGGTCAAACCGTGCCGGGCACCCCTTCTGGCCAGGTAGTGGCTAACGGTCCTTAGGGCCGGATAATAAAGGAAGACATTGGGCCCTGGCAAAGGAATCAGAAAAAGACTCAGGGAGAAAGCGACGATGGAGATAATGAAATCCACCCCAGTCCAAAAAGTGTGCTTATTTTTCTGACGAATCAGTAACGCCTCAAATTTCTCTGAGGCTTCCGCCTCACTCAAACCGGGCGAGTAAAATAGGTTTAGGTGCGAAGCATGGCGCAGCCGTTTGAATACCTGCTCCATGGGGTCTATCTTCTTCTCCAACTTGTAATACGTGTCCCGTATCAGCACAATCAGTTTTTTCAAGAACCTGGCCAAGCGTCCCTGCTTGGTGCTCAGTCTGGCGATGAACCGGTCAACCAGGTCGGGAGAATCAGAAGCCGGAGCAGGAAAAGTCTTGAGTGGTATTCGTTCTGTCTCAGTGTAAAGAATTACTGAATTCTTTCGAGATCGGATCAAATAAAAATTCATCCGGGGTCGTCAGCCTGATACCGCTTTCAAGATTGCGAAAGCGACTTTCCATGGGTTCGTGAGTGTCCGCCCGTGACCTGCAAGGCTTCCGCACTCTTTCAATTTAGCCCACTTCTGCAGCCCTGACCACAAAATAAGGGAAGTTGTCTGAGTTTACATAAAAGCTCGTGAAGCCACCGCAGAGATGCTGGCCGCAGCGCGGCCGGCCGCAACCAAAATCAAATCGTCAAGACGCGAAGAACGCAAAGAGACGAAACGATGAGGATAGAGGATCGAAGATCACGGTCGAAGACTGCTGTCGATCCTCGATTCTCCATCCTCCATCCTCAGTTCTTCTCCTTCTCTGCGTCTCGATGGCTCGGCTTGGTTACCCACTGAGCTTCTATCTTTCCGTCCTCCCCATGGCACCCATGGCAGCCTCGGCTTTACGTACCTCGCTGTGCCAGTAACCGTAAGAGAAATACAAAACAATGCCAATGATCATCCAGATGATCAATCGTTCCCACGTCTCGTGGGGTAGGCTGAACATGAGGGTCAGGCTCACCACTGCCGACAATATCGGGACCAGCGGGACCAGCGGAGTCTTGAAGGGTCGGTGCAGTTCTGGGCGCTGGTAGCGTAGGAAAATGACCCCAATCGAGACGATGACGAAGGCCATTAGCGTGCCGATGCTGACCAGTTCGCCCAGGATTTTGATAGGAGTGAATCCCGCCGCAATGGAGACGGCAATGCCCGTAACAATGGTGGTCACATGGGGAGTACGGAATCTCGGGTGCACTTTCTTGGCCCAGCTTGGCAGCAGTCCATCGTTGGCCATCGAAAAGAAAATGCGCGGCTGGCCCAACATCATTACCACCATGACCGAGCTTAGGCCCGCCAGTGCCCCCAGCTTGACCAGAATGGGCATAACGTTGAGCAAACCTGCCCATCCGGTCCCCGCAGCCCTCTCGCGCGCCGCGTCAATCGCCACTGCCATGGGTGCCGCCACTCCCAGTTTTGTATAAGGAACAAGACCCACCATCACACCAGAGACCAGGATGTACAGAATCGTACAGACGACCAGGGATCCCAGGATCCCAATTGGCATATCTCGCTGCGGATTCTTGGCCTCCTGGGCCGCAGTCGAGACAGCGTCGAATCCGATGTAAGCAAAGAAAATGACAGCTGCCCCGCGGAAGATGCCGCTCCAACCGTACTCGCCGAATCTCCCGGTGTTGGGCGGAATGAAGGGATGCCAGTTGGCTGAATTAACAAACGCGGCTCCAACAACGATGACGGCAATGACCACGGCTACCTTGACGACCACGATGACGCTGTTGACGGTCGCCGACTCCCGGATACCGGTGACTAGCAAGCTCGTCACGGCGAGCGAGATCGCCACGGCAGGCAGGTTGAAGACGGCCGTCACACTATCTCCGCCGGCTACCGGAACCAGGGTACCCGGGGCTGCGCTGAAAGCGGCGGGAAATTGTAAACCCAGGTCATGCAGGATGCTGGTCAGGTAGCCAGACCAGCCGACAGCGACTGTGGCCGCTCCCAGGGCGTACTCCAGAATGAGGTCCCATCCGATAACCCAGGCCACGAATTCCCCAAGTGTGGCATAACCGTAAGTGTAGGCCGACCCGGCAATCGGGACCGTGGACGCAAACTCAGAATAGCAGAGTCCGGCCAGTGCGCTGGCCAGCCCGGCCACGATCATTGAGATCACAATGGCTGGGCCGGCGTGGGCCGCGGCGGCCTGCCCGGTCAGGACAAAAATGCCCGTACCAATAATCGCTCCAATTCCCAGCGTGACCAGGTTGACTGGCCCGAGTACTCGCTTGAGGCTGTGCTCGCCGCTCTGAGCAGCTTCGGCCTTGATCTGCTCCATTGACTTAGTCGCAAATATCGACATTATAAACCTCCAGTGGAGTCAGCTGTTACCATCCGCGGTCAGTCATCCTGCATCTCGTATGGCGCAGTAAAGTAAAGCGTGATGCGTGATACGTGATGTGCCATGCGCGAGGTTTGATGCAGACAGAATCGACAGCTATTAGCTGACAGCGGACGGCTGTTCATCGTTTCCAATAAGCGTAGGCCGGCAATCCAATGCCAATGATGATGAATCCTGGCCAGGAATTTTTGGGATCTCCGATGAGATTGCAAGATAGAACAACGGCAGCCATCATAACATACAACAACGGGAGATAGGGATAACCAATCGTCTGGTAAGGCCTGGGGAGATCCGGTCGAACCCGGCGTAGCACAATGACGGCACAACCCGTCAAAGCATAAAAAAGAAGCGCCGCAGATATGACATAGGTCAAGAGTTGACTATAAGTGCCGCTCAAAGTGAGCAGTGAGGCCCAAATGGCCTGAGCTCCGAGAGACTTCACGGGCGTATGATATTTGGGATGCACCTGGGCTACAGCGCTAAAAAAGAGCTTATCTTTGGCCATGGCGTAATAGACTCGTGGCCCGGAAAGAATCAGTCCGTTAAGGCAACCAAAGGTCGAAATTAAAATGGCAAAGGAGACCAGCCGATTGCCAATCGGGCCCAGGATCGCCTTGGCCACAGTGGCTGCAATCTTATCTGTGGCAGCAATCTGATCGATGGGCAAAACATGCAGGTAAGCAACATTGGTCAGCAAAAAAAGCAGAGCCACTAGAAAGGTGCCGAGGAAGAGCGAGAGCGGTAAGGTTCTCTGAGGATTTTTGACCTCTCCAGCTGTGAAAGTGACGTTGTTCCAGGCATCCAAAGAAAACAGTGCGCCGATCATGGCTACACCCATCACTAGACCCAAGCTGGGAGTTAAAAAGGAAGAGGGGTGAGAACGTTTGGTGAAATTGACCTATGACGTCAGCAAAAGACTTGGTATCCGGCCACAGAGGAGAAAAATGGGAATACGATCCGCCCACGAAAGTTAATCCCAGGACGATCAGGACCATCAAAGCCAGCACTTTTAGAAAAGTAAAGAGGTTCTGAACATGGGCCCCCACACGAATTCCGAAGCAGTTCAAAAAAGAAAGCAGTAAGATGACGGCCACTCCCACCACCTGTTTCAGGTCGATCGCAAAGGTCTTGCCCAGCAAGTCTGTCTGGACAAGGACTCTTGACAAGGGAACAAACACATCCAGGTATCTGGCAAAGGCCACTGCTACGGCGGCGATTGTTCCCGTTTGGATTACCAGGAACAAAGTCCAGCCATAGAGGAATCCCCAAACAGGTCCATAGGCCTCTTTAAGGAAAAGGTATTGGCCGCCAGCCTGAGGCATGGCCGCGGAAAGTTCGCCATAGCTCAAAGCTCCCAGGATAGTCATAAAGCCACTCACAACCCAGATGAGCAGAAGCAACCCGGGAGACTGCACCGCTCTGGCAATGTCGGCCGAGACAATAAAGATGCCGCCGCCAATCATGGAACCCATGATCAGCATGGTCGCATCCAACAGGCCCAAGCCCTTGACGAGTTCAACTTCTGCGACTCTGCTTGCAGGTGCCTTCATTGATATCCCTACCCTTCCGATTGGGTCTCAGTAAAACTGGCAAACTGCCGAAAGACCCAGTGAGTCAGGCCTCCAGCCCCTGCTAAGAATGTGACGTAGGCGATCAGGGCTGAGAGATCAGCTTGCAAAGCTCCAAACTCCCATTGGAGTCTCAGAGCCTTGCGGCTTAGACAAAGCAATGCGCCCATGCTACCAGTTTTATTTTTTCTTTGAAAGCAGCAACAGGCCCTCTAAATCCACCGGCTATCCGAGTAACCTACAAAAAACAAGGCATAGAATTTTCATTACCCGTGCGCTTCAGCGCAGGACTCTAGAGTTTGGATATTTTCATTGCCGCCTGGCGGCATCTGAAGGTTAGGCCGGCCTTTCAAGGCCGGTCTCGGCAACCCAATCCCCTCAGCGCGGCGGCGAGAGCCGGTAAGCCGCCAGGAGCAGGCGAGCTGTTCCAAACCCACGCTGAAGCAGGGGGCTAATGAAAGAGCTTGGGGCGAACTCGACGCATTGATTTGACTTGTTCTATTGGGCGACATTGAGGTTCTTGACTCGTTCAGCGGGTTGTATAGAATCCAAGTGACGAATGAATAACCATGCCCAACACCAGGCGCCTAACCAGCCGACCGGCCACCTGAAACGGAATCGTTAGCAGCCTCAAGCAACCTGATGTCGAATGTTTAAGCTCAGCAAGCCATCTCAGTCTGAGATAGATCGCTTTCTCCTCCGTGCGAGGGGTCAGGGGTTCTCGTATACGGAAGTCGGCTCAACCCACGGATCAATCCCCGTGGGTTATACAGTCGATCACAATCGTGTGAGCCTCGGAAGCGGCAGTCGAATCTTTGATGATGCTGCCGCGGCTCTTCGAACTTGGCAAATGTTCGATCTTGGATGGGTTCGCCTGTTTCAACCCAACACGCCGATTAAGGTCGGTGCAACTGTAGTCGTTCTCATCCGTCATTTTGGTTTTTGGTCTCTGAACGCATGTCGAGTTGTTTACTTAATCGAAGAGGAACAAAGATTCGGCTTTGCTTACGGGACACTCCGGAGCGCGTCCTCGGCGCCGGTCGCTGAGCTTGGTCGTCAGGCCGGCGGGGCCTGTTCCTGCGAGGAACCACACGATGTCACACAGAGCTGCATTGATCGGGAGTTGTCTCATGCTTCAGAGACAGTTTGCCCGCGACTCAATGGCAGCTATGAAGCGAGCAGTCCAAGGCCTGAGCAGCCGAGGAAATAGGTAACAAAAGACTCTGGAAACATATTTTTCGCCCACAGTCCTCAGCCTATTTTCGAGCCACGCCACCGCGGTCGCAGATTCCCGAGGCAAATGATTCACCAGTGGCCTAACAAGCGCACTGCCGCGAACCGCCGCCTGGCTAGGCAGTCGGGCGGCTTGGGGAATTTCGACGCGACTGTTGCAGCCGGAGCGCGTCCCCGGCGCCGGTCGCTGAGCTTGGTCGTCAGGCCGGCGGGGCCTGTTCCTGCGAGGAACCACACGATGTCACACAGAGCTGCATTGATCGGGAGTTGTCTCGCGTCGCTCATCGCCACTGCGTTGGGCGCTCAGACCGTTCCGGT
>QHZP01000413.1:6685-9868 GCA_003224715.1 Acidobacteriota bacterium
CGGTTGCGAAGATCATCGGCCATGCGAGGGTCGTAGCCCTCGGCGAACCCATTCACGGCGCGCACGAACCCTTGGCCGCGCGAAACCGTCTGATTCGGTATCTCGTGACCCAGCAAGGTTTCACCGCCGTCGCGCTCGAGACAGCGCTCTCAACCTCCAAGCGCCTCTACGATTATGTCCTCGGCAACACCACCGAAAGCGATTCTGCCGCCGCGACCGCGTTCAGTTACGGGTTTGATGCCTACGAGGAGAACCGCGAGTTGTTACGATGGTTGCGGAGCTACAACGCGGCGCATCCCATGTCCCAACGGGTAGCGCTCTATGGCATTGACCTCACCGGACAGGGTTTTCCGACTGCTTATCGATCGCTGGAGGCCGTTCTCGCGTTTCTCGACCGCGCCGACGCGCAACTTGGAAGCGCGACACGCGCGGATTTTGCGGAGCTGCTGCCAAAGTTCCGCGTCGATCGCTATACCGTGCTCCCGCAAGCGGAAAAGGACCGGATCAGCATCAAGGTCCACGATCTCGTCGCGCTGCTTGCTCGCCAGCGGCCGCAACTCACAGCCGCGACTTCGTTGAACGACTACGAATGGGCGCTGCGCCAGGCGGTCAACGCCGAGCAGGACGATGCCTACCTTCGGCTCGCCCCTCGCGGCTGGCCGGGATGGGCCCCTGAATTGCCGCAGAAGCCCGGCTCCGAAGCCCTTGACTCCCAGTTTCGCGAGACGCAGATGATGCGAGAAGTCGCGATGGCAGATAACCTCAGATGGGTTCTCGAACGTGCTGGTGGACGCGGTCGGGTAATGTTCTTCGCCCATGACAATCATGTGAAAACGCACGAGCTGCGAGTGCCACTTGGCGAACCAGACG
The DNA here is from genome assembly GCA_003224715.1 of Acidobacteriota bacterium. Classification (GTDB taxonomy): domain Bacteria; phylum Acidobacteriota; class Terriglobia; order Versatilivoradales; family Versatilivoraceae; genus QHZQ01. The sequence goes on from QHZP01000413.1 coordinate 7,556, forward strand.
GTAGCTTATGGGACGGATTGCAGCAAGCCGGAGTGTTTGCCCGGTTGGCACTGGGCCAGGATCTCGTCGTCATCGGCACGTGCTACGGGACTGCAGAGGGCTTCCCGGGGGCAAACCACGTTAGACCCCCAAACGCGAGCGCGATGGATGGTCTGCTCGCATCCTGGGGCTCGCCGGCTTACCTGATCGATCTCCGGGAACTGCCGAAAGCGGGACCGCTGGCGGACTGGTTCGGTCACCCCCACGAAGTTCGCGATAGCCTCGATGGGACTAACCTGGTTCGACCGTTGCAAGCCTATGACGCTATCCTGTATATACGGCAACTCACCCCATCGCGACGGCGGTGAGCTATTTGAATCTTGCAGGCATCGGCCGACAGCGCAAAATTGGGGTCCCAAAAGTGGGGTCGGGTCGCAAAACTAGCACGGCAAAACTGGCGTCAGATCTTTTCATTTTTCAATTCAACCTTCGTGTCCACGGCATTGGCGAACTCACAGTTTGCTGGCTTAACCACCGCGTCACCCAGCGTGAGACTCCTGCGAGCAAGCTTGTATCCGTGGTATCCTACTGGCAGAGATTGGACATCATGCGCATGGGAGGATCGACATGAACTTCACTATCGAGGTTGAGCAAGAAAATGATGGTCGCTGGATAGCCGAGGTGCTCGAACTTCGGGGGACGTTGGTCTATGGCCAAACCCGACAAGAGGCAATCGCTAAAGGCCAGGCTCTCGCACTGCGGGTTCTTGCTGACCAGCTCGACCATGGGGAAGCAAACTCAGATCTTGTACACCTCACCTTCAACGCGGCATGAGCCCATGGCCGTCGACAAAAGCCAAACGGGTTTTGGCGGCACTTTTCCGCATCGGCTGGACGATCAAGCGCCAGTCCGGTTCTCACCGAACGCTGGAACGTGCGGGCTGGCCGGACATGGTGTTTGCTTTTCATGACAACGACGAGATAGGTCCTCGAATGCTGGCGAGGACTAGCAATCGTTCCGAGTTCTCGAAATGTTGATCAAGCAAAGTAAACGGAGGGCTGCATCCGCAGCAGCACTGCAATCGAAATTCGACCAGCTTGAGTTCTCAAGTGATGCGACTCAAGGTTCTGGAGAACTGAATGGAGCACCTGGGTTGCCGGAGCGGATGCCCGCCAAAAGCGACGGTCACCGCTCAGCTCGTTTGTGCTCGTGAGCCAAGCGAAGCTTGGCGCTTTCAACAGGGGTGAGAGTCTTTAGTCAACAACAAATGGAAGCCGCATGAAACCCATCCGGATGTTCCTGACGGTCTACATAGTACTGATGGCGGGCGAAACAGTCTTGACCCGGCAATGCCCCTCTGGAGAGGCGGTCAGCAAGCCCGATCCGTCTTTTGCTGGCTGGAAACTGGTGTGGGCGGATGAGTTTAATAAAGACGGGAGGCCAGATCCCCAGAACTGGAGCTACGAGGCCGGTTTTGTCAGGAATAGAGAACTCCAGTGGTACCAGCCGGACAACGCCTGGTGCAAGGAAGGCCTGCTGATCATCGAGGGCCGCCGGGAGCACAAGCAAAACCCGAACTACCAACCCAACAGCAAGGATTGGAAAGCCAGCAGAGAATATGCCGACTACACCTCGGCAAGCTTAACGACCAGAGGCCGGCACCATTGGCAGTATGGCCGTTTCGAAATGAGGGGACGGATTGACGCGCGTGCGGGACTGTGGCCCGGTTTCTGGACCTTGGGTGTCGCAGGCGAATGGCCAAGAAACGGCGAGATCGATATTATGGAGTATTATCAGGGCATGCTCTTGGCTAATGTGGCGTGGGGAACGCAGAAGCGCTGGGTGGCAGAGTGGGACTCCGTTAAGAAGCCCATTACACAATTCAACGACCCGGATTGGTCCAGCAAGTTTCATGTCTGGCGGATGGACTGGGATGATAAAGTCATCAGGCTCTATGTTGACGAAATCCTGTTGAACACGACCGACCTCAAGGACACGTTTAACAAGGACACGGAGCGCAAGAATCCCTTTCATCAGCCTCACTATCTGCTCCTGAACCTCGCCATTGGTGGCACGAGCGGCGGTGATCCCTCCAGCACGCATTTCCCAGCCAAATTCGAGGTGGACTATGTTCGTGTATACCAGAAATAACCCGAGAACGGAGCAGCTGAACCAAGCGCTAGGCCGCGGGAATCGGAGAGAAGGAAACAGTGTATCGGGCCTCTCTAGCCTCTTTCCGTTCTACGTTCCGGAATGGAAGGCGTGTGCTCTGTGTGTTGGTGTTGTTTGGGCGGGACGATCGCTTTGGTTCGAGCTGTGGCTTGCAATTACAGG
>QHZP01000414.1 GCA_003224715.1 Acidobacteriota bacterium
CGTTGATCATTTTGGGTTCGTTGTCAAGCATGCGGAGAACGTCGACGAATGGGCAGCGCGAATTCGTTCGCATGGAATCAGTTTGGAGAAAGAACCCAAAACCCATCGAGACGGCGCACGCTCCTTTTATTTTCGCGATCCGGATCAAAATTTGATCCAGATCATTTACCATCCACCCATCTCGGATGGTGAATAATCCCCTTGGAGCATGCATTTCTTTTCCATGGATCGTCCCGACACAGAAATTCTAATTTCTTCGAACGCCTGCGCAAGCATGTCTTATAATGAGTCAAACCTGCAGCGGGGAACCGTGCAAACAACTCCATCCGCACCAAACTTATCCCCAACCTTTATGAGGAGGATGCTTATGATCCGAAGCAACTTGATAGTGAGTTTTTTGTGTTCCATCGTTCTTTTCCACCCCGCTTTAGCCCAGAGTGTCGACGAGTTGGTCAACAAACATCTCGAGGCCTGTGGCGGACTGGAAAAGCTGAAAGCTGTTAAATCGATGCAACTGGCCGGCAAGTGGCTGATGGTACCGTTGACAGAAGACCGACGACTAGCGGGTCCTGGGAAGGAAGAATCGGTTACGGTAAAGGTAAAACGACCCAATTTCGTCCGCACGGAAATCCTCCTGCAAGGTCAAGCGCTCATCCAGGCTTTTGACGGGGAAAATTCCTGGGGACTAAGGCCGGGGGCTACAGATCCGGATATGTTGGCTGATGACGAAGGTGGAGTGGGTGAGATGAGTGATCTGTTTCTCAAAGAATTGTCGGATCTGGATGGGCCGCTGGTTGATTACAAGGATAAATGGAATAAGGTCGAACTGGTTGGCAAAGAAAATGTGGACGGCAACGAAACCTACAAGTTGAAACTTTCACCGAAGGACGGTTACGTTCGGTACATATTCCTGGACACCAAGACTCTCAATACGGCCAAGGTTACGCGACCGGGTTCCGAGTTCTTGATGGAAACCTGTTACCGCGATTACAAGCCGGTCAACGGTCTCATGATTCCACACACCATCGAAAGCAAGGTCGACGGCCAGACGTTTAGCAAAATTACTCTGGAAAAGGCAGCCATCGACGTTCCGCTTGAGGATGCTATTTTCAAATTGCCGACCAAGCCTCAGAATTAGGTGGCTTGATGGCACGCTTGTTTTCAATAGCTCGCGTTGAGAGCCCGAAGCGCCAGCGAGGGTACTCGCTGCTGACCCTCGCTCCCCCTTCGGGCGTTCAGACTTGAGCTTCTCCGTATCTGCCTGTCCATAGTTATTGACGACTCCTGGAAAGCAGTGACCAGGAGCGTAGGTAAACATTTCTTGCACGTAACACGTGTTGATCAAATCCGTCGCTTCCTAGTTCCATCACAAAACTTCTCATAGACCGACACCCTCTAAGTTTTCTTGGGCTGACGAGTCTCGGACAAATTCGTTATCACTTCCAGCCGAGAGATGCGACTTTCCAATTCAGAAATCGCTCGGGAAATCCGCCGGTTAAGCGTTAACAATCGAAAACTGAAAATCAATATCCATATCCCTAAGACAATATTCATTCCAGCCAGGAGCACCAAACCGAAAAATTCAATGGTCGGATAGTACATGCTATTCCACCTCATTTCGATACGGGCAGCAGCGCAATGCTTCTGCCTGATTGGGATCGATGCTATCCCGAACAGAACCTTTAATTATCCGAAAATCCGGCAGTTGAAATTGCCACGGGGTCACCAAGCACACAGAGCAAGTGGAAGGGCGGGCGGTTTTCGGATGCTTTATCCTGACCCAGAGGCTCGCAATTTTTCAAGGCATTGCGAAGACATAACTCCCTGTCTACGCCTCTGTGGTCTCTGTGCCTCTGGCTAACTGCCGTTTTCAGGATTATACAAAGAACCGATTTAACCTCAGCCATCAACTGGAAAGCTGACTATGTCTTGATTCTGAATGGGGATGAAAAATCAGCCGAACCGATCCCTTACCGGTCTCGGTCCAAGATAAATTGAGGGATAGAATGGAGAGCCGCTCTAAACGCCGAGGGGGAGAAAACTCCCAGGGCCTCCTCGGCATCACGAGCAAACCGAGTCGCACGGCTTCTGGCTTTTTTCAAGGTCTCGTATTTTTCAATGATGAACAGAATTTCTTCGCGGGAAACTGATTTAAATTCCTTTTCGCTCAAAACAGTCTTTATTTTCTTGGTTTCTTCCGGGCTACAAAGATCCATCGCGTAAATCAAAGGCAGAGTAATCTTCCCTTCCTTGAGGTCACTCAACACCGGCTTCCCCAAGACTTGCGTGGAAGAACTGAAATCCAGGATGTCATCCACCAGTTGAAACGCCAGTCCAACATTGAGTCCGTAGCGTGCCAAGGCTTCCTCCTGAGCAGGGCTTACCTTCCCCAGCGTTCCCCCAATGCGGGCACAGCCTGAAAATAAATAGGCCGTCTTGCGTTTGGCGATGTCCAATAAATCCTCTTCAGTGATCCGGTGATTCCCATTAAAAGTCAGTTGGATGAGCTCGCCTTCAACCATGCGCTGGGTCAGATCAATGAGAATATCCAAGACATGAAAGTTTCTTTGACGGAGAGCGACGAAAAAAGACTGCATGTAAAGCCAGTCTCCCACCAGAACGGTAATTTGATTCCCCCACTTGTGGTTCACACTGGATCGTCCCCGGCGCGTATCAGCGCCATCGATGATATCGTCGTGTACCAGCGTAGCGGTGTGGATAAACTCCACGACGGCCGCCAATCTGATGGCCGCCTCATCAACCTCGCCACACATTTTGGCACAGAGCAGAAGCAAGCAAGGACGGATGCGTTTTCCTCCCCCTTCTTGCAGGTATTTCCCGATGTCGGAAATAGTCTGGACCGACGAGGTGCTCTGACGGGCAAACTCTTTCTCCACCTGCTGCAATTCCTCCCTCACCAGGCTGAAGATTTGATGAGCGTCCACTGGGTTTGCAGAGCTCCCGGAAGTTCGAGGAACGTGTCCCAAAGCCGACCTTACCATGACCAAGTCTCTCCAACACGTGATAACATGCCGTAGCTAGTTTCTGTCGCGAAACTAGCCTTTTTCCCCGCTCCGCCAGTCGGTGTCAGATGATAGCTCGGGTGGAACGCGCGCTCCGTCGCGCGTTCAACAAGCGTGCGCAGGAGCGCCCGCTCCACCTGGAGCGTTTCGCGACAGAAACTAGCTAGGCGGCCGGGCAACTAACTAACCAGGGGTTTCGCCCCTGATATCCGTGCCACCACCCTTGACAGGGAGCCCGAAGCGCCAGCGAGGGTCATCGCGCGGCTGTCCCTCGCTAGCGCTTCGGGCTCAGTCCGTCTCCAACACGAGAACAAAATTCTCGTTTCGATCCACATAACAGTCTAACCAAGGGCCCGGCCTTCGTATCCGGCCTGTTTGCGGCTCTCGTTCTCGCCCTCGAACATCCAACAGCCGAGCATGACGACGTGAACGAGAACCAGGACGATTCCATAAACCAGAACAAAATTCTCGTAATGCCCGGCATGACGGGTCAAGGCACACCATATTAGTGACTACGATAATTGGTGAACTGCATGTCGAAGTCAAATTCGCGAGACTTCAACAGCTGGATGACTTGCTGCAACGTGTCTTTATCTTTGCCACTGATCCGAACTAAATCCCCGTTGATTGCAGCTTGTACTTTCAATTTGGAGTCCTTGATTATTTTGACGATTTCCCTGGCCTTTTCCGTGGGTATCCCTTGCTGAAGATTTACTTCCTGACGCACCGTGCTGTCAGCCGCCGGAACCGGCTTCCCGTATTGCAACCCTTTGAGAGGGACAGCTCGTTTGACCAATTTCTGCTGCAAAATATCATTCAAGCTCTTCAATTTAAACTCGTCGTCGGAAATGAGGATGAGCTTCTCTTTGCCTTCCAGGTGAACCTTGCTTTTGCTACCTTTGAAATCAAATCGAGTTGAGACTTCTTTCATGGCCTGCAAAAGAATTTTGCGGTGCCATAATAGCATCCTTTAAGGAAGTGTAACAGAATCGAGTTTGAATTTTTCAAGGACAACCTCCATTCAACTTGAAAAACCGTCTGTAATTCCCTGCCGTTATTTCCGCCACCGCTTCCAGGCTGAGCACTCTGAGCTGCGCAAGGGATCTGGCAGTCTCCACCACATAGGCTGGTTCGTTGCGCCTTCCCCTGTACGGGATGGGCGCCAGGAAAGGCGAATCCGTCTCAATGAGCAGCCTTTCCAAAGGCATTCTCTTAGCCACGTCGCGTATGTTTTGAGCTTTAGGAAAAGTCAGCATGCCGGAGAAAGATACCATAAAGCCCATGTTGATGCATTCCTCCGCCATCTCCCATGTCCCGCTAAAGGAATGCAAGACTCCTCCCAACCCGCTCGTGCTCCAGTGTTGTTTCAAGATCTGTAAAGTCTCGGCCTCCGCTTCTCTGGTATGAATAATTACGGAGAGGCGGGTCTCTTGGGCCAAAACCAATTGCTGGATGAAAACAGTCCTTTGAACTTCGCCTGGA
>QHZP01000415.1 GCA_003224715.1 Acidobacteriota bacterium
GAGGGCAGACCTAGCTTGGCAAAAAACCCGAAATCAATTCGACCGAAAATTGCTCCTGGACCCCACAGACCCTGTGGAAAGCCGAAGATCCTTCGAGGGATGACAGCGGAAGCGCCAAATGCCTGACCATGACCCCACACCAGGTTGGCCAGAACTGCGATTCCGGTCGTCAGCAGGATACCCCACAACAGTGCTCCTTTAGCCCGCCTCACCAGCATCCAGACGGTAAGCATGAATCCAAGGATAAAGACTGTCACCGATACTCCTTGAATCCGCCCCAGCGTGACCAGGGACCCCTCTCCACGCACTACCAGACCGCTGTTGACCAAACCTATCAGCGAGATGAAGAGACCGATGCCTGCTCCGATCGCTCGCTTCAGCGACATCGGGATCGCATCCATCATGGCCTCTCGGAACCGGGTAAGGACCAAGACCAGAATTACCAGGCCTTCGAGAAGAATGACCGACATGGCCTCTGGCCAGGTCAGCTTCAGTTGACCGACCAGTTGAAACGTGACCACCGCATTGAGTCCCATACCGGGTGCCAAAGCGAACGGGTAGTTGGAAAGAAGTCCCATCAGAATACAAAGGGTGCCGGAAGTAAGGCAGGTGGCCGTCAAAACCGCAGGGAAAGCCAGCTTTTCACCACTGGCATCGGCCAGGGAACCCAATAGGTTGGGATTCACGAGAATAATGTAGGCCATGACCATGAACGTGGCCAGTCCGGCCCGGATCTCGGTGGCCATGTTGGTCTGCAGTTCTTGCAGCCGAAACCGCTGTTCGAACCAGACGCTGATGGAAAAACGTTTGGCGGAAACAGTACCAGGCAATCCCTTTGTCCTTTGAAAGTCCTTTGTATCCTGCACGGAATCAGGCTCCGTTTTCCGAGAAATGGCTTTTTAAAAGGATTGTTAAGGAAGGATGGGCTGAAATCAAGGAAATTGATGAGAGCGGCTTATGCTGTCTGCGACGGCACCACCAGGAAATGAAAATTATTCCGCCTTTTTAAGGGGGTGCAGGGGGATGTTCGGTGGCGAACATGGCACTGGAAAGCCGAAGGACACCCCCCTACGCCTCCCTTGATAGGGGGGATTTTTAGAGGAGAACGGCGAACATCGAGAATTCCGGGGGGCGCAGAAAGCGCGATGTCGATGCTCGCCGTCAGGCGGGAAACGTCTGATTATTTTTCCACTCGCAAGTTATTGGTCACTGAAAATATCCCAGGGACACTTCTGGCTTGAATGTTAGCAATGTTCTTGTCCATTTCATTAGCCACCACGCCCTCCAGAGTGAGATTTCCATTTTTCACGATAATGTGGATGGGAGGAACTGACCTGAGACCATATTGCTGCAAGGCCGTATTTCCGTAAATGGCCCGATAGACGGCAAGGCGGATGCGGTCATCGTTTGGGGAAAGCGGGAGCACCTCGATGTCGTTGGTAACACTTTGCACGCCTTCTATGTTTTTTACAACTCGCTCCGCATCAGATTTTAAGGTCGGACGGCTGACCTGACCTGACAATTCGACTCGGTCGCCCTCTACCTTAAACGCCAGGTTGTCAAAGACGCTATAATAAGGAAGCATCACCAATTCATGGCGCACTTCCTTTTCCAGCCATTGACGAGCCTGTTCAGGGCTCCTGTGAATCCCCAATTCCGGCTTGGGCTGCTTTTCCGACGCATTCCCCTTCATAGTTGCGGGTGCCGCAATTAAGACACCTGTGAGAATCAGTATCAACCAAGAAATTGTTCTGAGTCGTCTTTGCATATCTCCTCCTTTTTTGCTGGATCTGATCTCGAATTCTTCAATTTGCTCTCGTTTCAGTCTCAGAAGATTTGACTGAAAAAGACTACAATCCTAGAGTAAGCCCATCAATCCTACCCCCTGCCTTTCGTCGTCGCTTCTCAATCTGAAACAGCCAGAACCGCTTACGGTGTCGTGGCCAACCAGGCAGGCGACACTTCTATTGGAATCAGGTTAGAGGCCTGATGGTTGCCCGTAGCTTTCCTCGCTGACCTGCTATTCTGTTTGTCACCGCAACATTTCACTCATGCCGTTGGCAGCCACATCGCCACGATAAACCGCGATAAAGATGTGGGAGGCGCGCTCCGCGCGGCGAATGATCGTCTCCTACCGAACTCGCCGCTGAGGACAGCGCCTCCCACTTTCGGCACAGTTTCAGAGGATTTTCAGGAGACGGGGCCCCAACTCAATTCAACGACTCTCTGCGTTATGGAATGACTTCGGCGTCCAGCAACACCACCAACCCTTCTCGAATCATACCACGAATCTCAGGAATGACCTGGCGCAGCTTGGACTCATTATCCACTACACTAATCGCGACCGGTCGATCGTCAGTAATGCCGAACAACCGCTTGTGGTGGACCTTCATGTGGCTGCCAAACCCCATGATGCCGGTCTGAACGGTGGCGCCGGCAATGTCTAACTGCCGTAGGCGGCGCACAATCGCTTCGTATAACGGGATTTGTTGCCAGGTATCCGTTTCATCCACAAAGATGAGAAGTAGTTTCACGGGTGGGTTCATTTTTGAACCTTTCTGCGACCAGCCGTAAAATAATAAAAACTCGGCAGCGCCAATAATGTCAAGAACAAAGTGGAAAGCAGGCCGCCGACCACAACGGTGGCGAGCGGACGTTGTACATCGGAGCCAATACCGGTGGCGCGGGCCGCAGGGACCATCCCCAGCAAAGCCACCAGAACCATCATCAATACGGGTCGCATTTGTGCCAGAGCTCCCTGGACAATCGCATCTTCCAGTCGCACCCCCGGTTCAGCCCGCTGGCGGTTAATCTCGGCCACAACCAGTACGCCGCTCATCACAGCTACTCCGAACAGGGAAATGAACCCGACTGCAGCCGAGACGCTGAGGTGGATACCGCGCAAATAAAGAGCCAGGATGCCTCCCACCAGCGAGAAAGGCACGTTCATGAGAACCAGTCCGGCATCTCCAACGGAGCCAAAGGTCAGGAATAACAAGGCGAAGATAATAGCGATGGTGATCGGCAGGATGATCGTCAGCCGTTTGCGGGCCCTTTGCAGATTCTCGAATTGACCGCCCCACTCAACATGGTAGCCCGGTGGCAGCTTGATGGCGGCATCAAACCTCGCTTGGGCCTCAGCCACAAAACTCCCTTGGTCTCGTCCGCGAATATTGGTCCGGACAGAAATCTGCCGCTGGTTTTCCCTGCGCGCAATGATGGTAGCTCCGTTCACGATCTGGATTCCGGCGAGCTGGGAAAGAGGGACTCTTCCTCCCTCCCTTGTAGGAATCAGAATGTTCGCGATAGCCGTGGGGTCGGTGCGAGCTTCTGGAATGAAGCGGACCGTAATATCGAAACGCCGCTCCCCTTCAAACAGGGTGCTGACCGCGCGGCCGCCGATTGCCAGTTCGATCACGTCTTGAACGTCACGCACGTTGATGCCATAGCGAGCCACTTCCTGGCGATTGATGCCGATTCGGAGCTGGGCCTGATCGGCTTCTTGCTCAGTAGCAGTGTCGGCAGCACCTCTTACGGTTTGAAGAATGGTGAGCGTTTCGTTAGCCAGTTGTCGCAGCCGATTGAGGTCAGGCCCACTGATGATGACTGCCAGATCGGCCGGTGATCCAGTCACTGCCTCGGTCACGTTATCAATGATGGGTTGAGTGAAGCTGAAAGCGGCGCCCGGTATGGCGGCACGGAGCTTCTGGGAGAATTCTTCCACCAGGTCAGCCTTCACCTTTCCAGGCTTCCAGGTGTTATAGGGATTCAGAGGCACGAACAGTTCATTGCGGTTGGGGCCGTAAGGGTCGGTTCCAGAATCATTCCGACCGGTCTGAGAACTGACCATCTTTACCTCGGGCGCCTGCCTTAGGAGAGAGCGAATCCTAGAGGCCATCTCCGCCGATTTTGTCAGCGAAATTCCCGCCGGAAAGTTAGCTCGCACCCAGATGACCCCTTCGTCAAGCTGCGGCAGAAATTCGGAGCCTAAGAATCCAGCGA
>QHZP01000805.1:0-1543 GCA_003224715.1 Acidobacteriota bacterium
CTGAAGGCGGGTAAATCAAATGCCCTGGCCGGCGTGAACTTGCGGGCGAATGTTCCTACCGTCACCGTTTGTGGCAGAGGGAAGGTGAGCCAGGTCGCAGCCGAACAACTTCAAAGCCTGGGATGGGAGGCCTTTTCCCTCGAGGGCGGCATGAAGGCGTGGAGCCTTGCCTGGAATTGCGCCGAGGTGACACTCAGTAGTTCTCAGACCCGCATCCTTCAGGTACGCAGGACAGGCAAAGGATGTCTCTCCTACCTCATCGGCAGTCATCACTCAGCCGTGGTGATTGACCCTTCGCTGCCCGCCGAGGTGTATCTCAGGCTGGCAGAGCAGCACGGTTGGAAGATCGGCCACGTGCTGGAGACACACATTCATGCGGACCACCTCTCTCGCGCCAGAACCCTGGCAGAGGCGACCGGCGCCTCTTTGCTGCTGCCCGATCAGCGCCGGGTGGCCTTTCCGTTTACTGCGGTATCGGATGGCAGCGGAGTGGAGTTCGGCCAGGCCATGCTCTGCTATTGGCTCAATGGCGAGTCGCTCTTCACGGGAGATACGCTGTTCCTTTCAACTGTTGGCCGGCCAGATTTACATGCCGATCCAGCTGAAACGAACCAGAGAGCCCGCCACCTCTATCATTCGATTGAGAAGTTACACCGCCTCTCGCCGGAAGTCTTGATCTTTCCGGGCCACGCCAGTGACCCTATCGCATTCGATGGCAAAGCCCTCTATGCTCAGCTAGGCGAGGTCTTCACACTCCTGGCCGCGCAGTACTCTTCGGAGCAAGAGTTTGTACAAAGGCTTATGAGCCGGATTCCTCCCACCCCAGCCAACTATGAACGGATTGTGAAACTGAATGAGGCCGGCACGCTGCCTGAGGGAGATCCAACCGAACTGGAAGCCGGGCCAAACCGTTGTGCTGTTCTCTAAGGCGAACGGGCTAAATGTGTGTTTGCTGCCAAGGCCTCGCCCGGCGTCGTCCACCCGGCTACTCGTGGGAGCCGCCGCGTAGCGACGGTTGATTTTAGCCTGGTCTTTCAAGGCCAGGGAAAATACATCATCCGTTGACCTCGTCGCGTGAGCGACGTCTGAATCAGTGGTCGGAGGGTTGGCAATGGCTAATACCTATAGCTCGCTCTATTATCACATCATCTTCAGTACCAAGAATCGCGTGAAGTCCATCCAGCCGGAAATTGAAAAGCGGGTATGGGCATATATCGGTGGTGTCGCGCGAAAGCATCGCGTGACGGCCCTGCAAGTGGGCGGCATCGAAGACCATATTCACGCGCTGGTGATGGCTCCGCCCACGATGGCACCCAGTCAGATGGCTCAGTTCTGGAAAGGTGATTCCTCCAAATGGATCCACCAAGAGTTCCCGCCTTACGCGAGTTAGCTTGGCAGGATGGGTATGGCGCATTCACTGTTAGTAAATCGAACCTGTCCGAGGTCATCCACTACATTGAGAATCAGCGCGAACATCACCGCAAGAAGACCTTTCAGGAGGAGTCATCCATGCCGCACGGCGGCACCACCAAGAATGATAATT
>QHZP01000805.1:1612-2417 GCA_003224715.1 Acidobacteriota bacterium
GAGTATCGGGAATTTCTGCAGAAGCACGGGATTGAATACGACGAACGCTATCTGTGGGGATGAATCAATCGTCGCTGGCGCGACGGAGCAAACGGTTACCTTGTCCCGGCCTTGAAAGGCCGGGCTATGATCAGAATGCCGCTAGGCGGCATACCGCCAGCTCCGCTGCGTACCTCTACTAAGGGTCGAGAAGCGAGTTGGTCAGGACCAACTTCCAAACTCTAGAGTCGTCTCTTGGAAAAGGGGGGGACGATATAGGACAGACGACCTTCCCCGCTAACCCACCAATTCTTTCACACCTGCAGGGGGATTCGAAAGGCACTGTCTTGAATTTGTAACATCTCTCGTTACGTTTGTATTCGTTTGGACACAAAAAGTTCGACAGCAGCACAAACCATACGGCTTGGACTCCGTGAGAACTGGAGGCAGTTCTCGCTCTTGGTTGTGGTTAATGCCTTCGTCGGGGGCATGGTCGGGATTGAAAGAGTCATCTTGCCTCTCCTTGCCGAGAAGGATTTCTCCATCGCCTCGAGAGCTGCCATTCTCTCCTTCATCGTCACCTTCGGCCTGGTGAAGGCAACCACAAATCTGTTTGCAGGGCAACTGAGCGATCGCCTGGGGCGCAAGAAGGTGCTTGTTACGGGATGGCTCTTTGGTTTGCCGGTGCCGCTGATTATTCTCCTGGCACCCTCGTGGCAGTGGGTGGTCCTGGCAAATATTCTGCTCGGCGTCAACCAGGGACTTTGTTGGTCACTCACGGTCATCATGAAGATTGACCTGGTGGGACCGAAGCGCCGCGGCCTGG
>QHZP01000805.1:2483-3048 GCA_003224715.1 Acidobacteriota bacterium
ACAGCCTGTTTTACATAGGTGAAGCCCTGGCTGTTGGGGGGCTGGTGTTTTCCGGGTTGCTTGTTCGAGAGTCTCTCGGCCATGCTCGGTATGAGTCCAGAGAGCAAGGGGAGACCCAGCGGACCCGGAAGCTGACCTTCTCCGAGATATTCTGGCTGACGAGCTGGAAGGACCGAGCACTGTTCTCAGCCAGCCAGGCCGGCACAGTCAACAACATGAATGACGGCTTGGCTTGGGGGCTGCTACCGCTCTACTTTGCTTCCCAGGGGCTCTCGCTGGATCAGGTCAGTATTCTCGGAGCGATTTATCCGGCCGTTTGGGGCGTAGCGCAGTTGGCAACCGGCGGTTTCTCAGACCACTTTGGCCGCAAGGGAATGATTGCGGGCGGCATGATCATTCAGGCGGGGTCACTCTTTGTCTTCCTCCTGGCGAGAACGTTCCTTCCGTGGCTGTGCGCCGCCTCTTTACTTGGACTTGGAACCGCCATGGTTTATCCGACGCTGCTGGCCGCCATTGGTGACGTAGCTGATCCAAGCTGGAGAGCCTCATCCGTGGGAGTCTACCG
>QHZP01000416.1:0-2419 GCA_003224715.1 Acidobacteriota bacterium
TTATGCTGGAATCATGGGAAACAATCAGGAACTGATTGATGCCGTGATTAAGTCAGGCAAGAACCACGGCGAGAATTTCTGGCAGCTACCCCTCCCCGAAGAGTACAAGGATCTGTTAAAGACTCCTTACGCAGACATCAATAACATCGGCGGACCCAATGGAGGAGCCATCACAGCCGGGCTTTTTCTGCAAGAATTCATTCCCGAAAATACCGCGTGGGCTCACTTGGATATCGCCGGCCCCTTCATGTTTGATAAGAGCTGGAAGTATTACAAAGAGGGGGCTACGGGGTTTGGGGTCAAAACTTTTGTGGACTTGTGTGAAAGGTTCACTGACTACTTTTCAACCGGATCAAACAAGCGACGCGATTTCCCGTGATTTCCTTTTTCAAACATTCTGTCTCTTGTCTTTCGGGTCCTCTGTTGAAAGAGCGTTGTGGTGGTGGAACTACGTTCTTTCGTGCAGCTCTAACCGCTAAAACAACACTAAAGGTCGGCAATCCTGGTCGCCTAAAGACGTCCAGGAAGGGCCCAGCGGGCAGCGGCAGCAATTGGTTTTGGCCACGAATCGCCACTAGAATCATGATAAATTCCCGAGTCGGCTATTTGCTTTCAGCACTGCAAAGAGGAGGTCTCAAATGTCAAGCTACCTAGCTCAGGCTTCGCGACTGGCCATTTTCTCCGCTGTGTTGTTGGCTGCCATAGCTGTCGGCAACCCATCACGAAGACAGACTTCGATTGAGACCGTGCAATCGTCGTCTCCACAACCCCAAAAGACAGGATACGTGCTTCATACCAGCGAAGGTGAGACGCTGCTCCGTCCCACGGGAAAGATAGTGATCAAAGTGGACCCCAAGATGGGTTCAACCCGGCTGGCGATGGGGACCCAGCAACTCAATGCGGGCTCCGGAATCCGGGTCCACAGGCACGAGCACGAAGATGAGGTGTTGTTCATACAAGAGGGCGGTGGCACTGCCATCCTGGGCGAGGCGCGAAAGACCGTCGAGGCAGGCACAATCATTTATATTCCACGAGGAGTTTGGCACGGCGTTGAAAACCCGAATGAGATGGACCTGCTATGGGTGGTTACGCCACCCGGTTTGGAAGGTTTTTTCCGCGAGGTGGGGACATCTCCTGGAACGCCGCTAAGAACACTGACCCCCGAGCAACTAAACGACATTGCTCGCAAGCACGGGACCCGTTTCAAGCCTTGAGGATGATGCCACCGCCCCCGGCTTAAAGGTGGAATCATCACCCCAACGTGAAATTAGGAGGTGTAATGTATGTTCAAACAAATCGATTACGTCATGGTGTATGTATCGGATATGAAACGATCCGTTCAGTTTTATCGGGATAAACTGGGGCTGCCGCTGAAGTTTGAATCGGAACATTGGACCGAGTTTCAGACCGGCCGGACCACGCTGGCATTGCATGGCGGCGCAAAGCTGCCAAGAGTACCGAAAGGCGATGTCGCTGAGGTTTCCGATGCCGGTACATGCACAATCGGATTCACAGTTGAAGATCTGGGTGAGACCTTTGAGCAGCTGAAGGGAAAAGGGGTCACCTTTATGTTGCCACCAACAGTGCGTGAAGGCGAAGGCATCAAACTAGCAGTTTTCACGGATCCGGATGGCCTGGCCATCTCGTTGGCAGAGATGCTTCGTAAGTCCAGCTGAGAATTCAATGGAAACATTCGCGTGGACTCGCCGGAAGCTGCTCTGCCTGTGCGGAAGCGCCGGCGCGTCGTATTTGTTCGGAGAGACAATGAGCGCGACCGAAAATCTGGTAACTGCAAGGACTGCCCTGGATCATTTGCTGCTCGGTGTAGCTGATCTAGATCGGGGAATTACGTGGGTTGAGAGAATGACTGGAGTGAAAGCCGTCATTGGCGGAAGTCACCCGGGCGCCGGCACGCGGAATGCCCTCATCGCGCTCGGAGGCAAGCAATATCTTGAAGTCATCGCACCTGACCCGGCGCAGACGGCTTACAACTTCCACATTGATGTCCGAACCCTCAGCAAGCCTCGATTGATCACCTGGGCGGCCGTGACAACCGACATCAGCGCAGTTGCGAAAGGCGCTCGCGCGGCAGGTCATCAAATCTTCGGCCCTCGCGACGGTTCGCGGGCCAAACCCGATGGGAAACTGCTCAAGTGGAAGACTCTGGCAGTGTTGAACAACCTCGGCTTGCAGGGTGTTGAGCCGATCCCATTCTTCATTGAATGGGCTACCGATTCGGTGCATCCATCGCAGGATTCGCCAAAGAGCTCTGAGCTTCAATCGTTTGAAATCGAGCACCCGAATCCTGCAGACGTGATTGGCGTTCTGAACAAGCTCGGCATCGAAGGGAAAGTAAAGCAGGCCCAAAATGTCAGACTCACGGCAACGCTCAAGACACCGCTAGGGAAAGTGCAGTTGA
>QHZP01000416.1:2448-6693 GCA_003224715.1 Acidobacteriota bacterium
GAATCGTGTAATGACAGTTGCTGCGAATATAGTGATACGATAACCGTTCTGATGAGTAGTGTGGGCCCTGCGCTCGCGTTCGACAAAGCTCAATCACAGAACACGCAGGTATCGATGGTTTAGGCATTAGACTTATGAGGCCGAGGCCGTTGGGTACCCAGGTAAAGGAGTACATCGATGCGGGACAGACTTGTCTGCGTCCACTCTTTATGTCTTGCGGCAGCGCTTTTGTCGCCTGTCGGATCTCCTGACTCCGCCGCCCAGACGAAAGCCCGGGCTCGAGACTTGGGCATCCCTCTCGACGGTCAACCTGGCCAGTTCAATGCCATCACAGACGTTGAGGGCGTCGAAGTGGGCTACACGACACTTATCTCCGGCGAGGGGAAGCTAGCGGTCGGAAAGGGACCTGTCCGCACCGGGGTTACCGCTATTCTTCCCCGTGGTCGTGGAACCTTAGAGCCGGTGTTTGCCGCCTTCTATGCGGCCAACGGCAACGGCGATATGACGGGCACCCATTGGATCGAGGAAACGGGCGTCCTCGAAACTCCAATCATGATCACGAACACGTTGAGCGTGGGAACCGTGCGTGACGCAGTCGTGGCCTGGATGGTGAAGCAAGGGGCAGCGGGTCCGTTCTGGTATCCGGTGGTGGCAGAAACCTCCGACGGTCGCTTGAACGACATGAAGGGGCTTCATGTGAAACCGGAAGACGCAGTCAGGGCATTGGAATCGGCTCACAGCGGCCGGATCGATGAAGGGAACGTCGGCGGCGGCACCGGCATGGTCTGCCACGGTTTCAAGGGTGGCACTGGCACCGCCTCACGAAAGCTCGCAGTGGAGGACGGTGGATTTACGCTGGGCGTGCTCGTCCAATGCAACTACGGAACGCGGTCGCAGCTCCGCATCGCAGGCATTCCAGTCGGGCGGGATATCGTAGGATATGAGCCGTGCGTTGCGCAGAGGACCGACCCGCCACTCCTTGGAGGTGACGGGACACCGGTGCCCCTTTGCGACAATCCGCCGATGCGGCGACAAGCGTCCCTCGAGGAGCCGGAGCGCGGCTCAATCATTGTGACGATCGCGACCGATGCTCCCTTGACTCCCGATCAGCTCAAACGCCTTGTGCGTCGAGTCAGTCTTGGCATGGGCCGCATGGGGTCGTCCCACGGCAATGGCTCCGGCGACATCTTCATAGCTTTCTCTATTGCCAATCGGGGTGCTGACTTGGGCAACAGCAGCCGCGGAGGCGCCAGGTCTTCGCCGGCGGTGCTGCGGCGACTGGCCTCGGGAGCGATGGACCCGCTGTTCACAGCGACCGTGGAGGCGACGGAAGAGGCGATCATCAACGCCATGCTGGCTGCCGAAACGATGACAGGTGCCGATTATTGGCGATTCTATGCCCTTCCGCATAACCAGCTCCAGGAGATTCTTCGCAAGCATGGGCGGCTGATCGAAAGAAAGTGAAACAGCCGTCACCGGACGCGGCCGGGCCGGGGCAATCCAAGTCCAGTCAGCTCCAGCCGAGTTCCTTAGAAGTTATATTCAGTAGGTCTTCAATGCGGGTCAACTGTCTTTGTCGAGAGAGTATGTAGGGAACCGCTCCGGCCCCCTGGCCGAGTCGAACTCAGAAAGGTCCTGGCTCGCCGGGCCGGGGGAACTTCGAGAAAGACGAAAATCCATGGCCTTGTGACTTCTACTTTCTTTCTCATGAGTAACGGATCGAATCTCTTGCGAATTCCCAAAACTCTTCAACGTAGAAATGGGTCATGACATTTCCGAAGAGGTAGCAGACTCCCTGGCAAAAGGGAATGTCCCCATAGAGTCGTCTGCCTCTCTCGAAAACCTTCTTGAAGGACCCTTCCCGCAAGAGATTGCCCCCGATAGTCTTTAAGGGCTCACAAGGGTAAAAGACGTCTCCGTTAGGATAGACGCGCGGAAACATGGTGGGATAACAGTTGAAGGGCTTAAATTCCAGAAGGGAGCGTAGCAGCCTGGGAGTTCCGTTGACCGGGAGGCCGCGCTTGCAATATTCAACAATCTTCTCGACCAGTCGGTGGTAGCGTGGGCTCTCCAGCAAATTCCGATTGGGTAGTCGATTGGCAAGCGCGGTCTGTCCAGAGAAGACAAACCTATTTTGCACGCAAAACTCGAGCACTTTTTCAACTTCGTCTAGGTTGTCTTCCATTATGACCGTGCTGATGGTTATGTTGGAACGTGGGGGCTTGCCCTTGGAACGGCAATATAGTAAGTTCTCAATAACCTTTTCGACAACATAAGGCTTGGAGCGGGGCAAGGTGCGGTCCCCGGTGATGGCATCCAGACTAACCACCAAGCTGGTGACATAATCCAGTACTCGTTCCTTTTCTCGAAGGTGGGTTCCATTGGTGATCAGCATCACAGAGCGAAACTTTAGATCCTCTCGAGCGGCTCGAGCCAATTCCACAATATCGGATCGCAACAGCGGCTCCCCTCCTGTCAAAAGCAGATAATCTGTCTCCCGGCGAATAATTCGCATCAACTCAATGGTTCGCTTCGTAGTTAGCTCATCGCTGAATACATCCGGAGTTTTCTGGGTGCAATAATGACAGGCTAAATTACAGTGATGCGATACGTAGAGGACTGCCGAATAAGGCGGAACAATGGCACTCTTCTTCACGCGGATAGTGTACCAGTTACGAACGTGCTGTCTGATGTTTTTTGCGATGAAGGGATAATGTGTCCTCAACATCCTGAGGGCATTCCGGGCGGTAATGTTGTCCACAATGCTTCGTTGAAATAGTGTTGAAATTGCAACGGTCGACGGCGCTTGCAACCTGGAGAATCGCCTTTCGAGAATGAGCCGCCACTCATCTGCGGTGGCTCCCTTAGGGGCTCGACCTTATTTCTCGGATGGTTTCTTCTCACTTGGCGACACTTCATCGCCTACGGTTATCTTGACCTCGGCCTCAAACCGTTTGTAATTTTCATACTTCACAATCTCCCGCACCCTTATGTTTCCGGATGGAAACTGTAAAACGTCGTCGGCTTTGGTATAAGCTGGGAACCAATACTTCCCATCGATGTTCTGTCGGTAGGTTTCAAATCGCGGGAAGCGAGCGTCTCGATTCTTCTTGGTTATCTGATAGACCGTTTTTCCGTAGGTTTTCACGATTTGCAAGTCCTGATCATCGACCCAAATCTTACCTTCGAAGTAACGCTCATCTCTGTCGATTGACTTGGGATTGACATCGAAGACATAGGTATCGAGCTCATCAACCTGCTCCTTCCCCAGGTAGTTCAAGTTATATCTACTAATACTGGAGGTCGTAAGAACGAAGGGGTAGATGTTCTGAATATCCTGTATGTCTTCGGGCATCAAGATGATACTTCGCAAAGTACTAGGAGGCGCTTTGACCACTTTCTCGACCCGTCTCCCCTTATCATCAAAAAGAATATCTGAGACCATCACATACTCTTCGCCCGTTCGTCTCCCTCCGAGTTCGAGAACCTCGATGCGAACATCCTGGCGATAGATGTAGTGCTCCCGGGCTTTGCGGAACTCCTCTTCCTTGTCAGCGAACTTGCGAATAATTTCTTCGGGGGGGAGCGGGGGATTCTCCTTTCTCAGGCCATTGCTCTTTTCGCTTTGGGCGAATGAGCTGCCAGCCAAACATGAAAGAAAAACCAGCAAAACTTTCCTAAATCTGTCTCGATGCATTTACGCCCTCCACAGAAGCGAAGCCAGCTTGGTGGTTAGATAGGCCGGCGTGGGTTAGAGTTGTCCTTACCCCTAACTTGGTGGCTGTTAATCGTCCAGACGTTGCGCGTTCTCTACGTTCCACTCTTGCAGGCAGCCCAAATAAAAAAAGCCTCGAATAATCGAGGCTTTTATTAAATCCCGGCAATGACCTACTCTCCCACCAAGTTTCCCTGGCAGTACCATGGGCGCTGAGGGGCTTAACTTCCGTGTTCGGGATGGGAACGGGTGTGACCCCCTCGCTAAAATCACCGAGAAAAACAGTGACGAGTGGGAAGTGACTAGTGACGAGTTCTGAAACCAGTCACTCCCAGCTGTCAGTCTATGAATTATCTTCTTCTCTCAAGTTTGTCAGTGTGATCTGAGCGATAGTCTTAACTTCTAATCACTTATCACTCGTCACTGACCACTGCTTTATTATTAATGGTCAAGCCGAACGACCTATTAGTACTGGTTAGCTGAGGTCATTACTGACCTTACACACCCAGCCTATATACGTAGTAGTCTTC
>QHZP01000404.1 GCA_003224715.1 Acidobacteriota bacterium
ACTTCCGCATCCGGGGTGACGTCTATGAAATTCTGTCTGTCATTCCACACCCGAAATAAATTGGCGGTTGCCTATTAACCCTATCTGAAGAAAAGACCGATGGTCTCAAGTTTGGACATGTCTTATTCCCCGAAGGGGATGCGTAAATCAGCCCAGGGTTGTGCGGCAACGCACTACCCTGGGAAGCGGTCGGGGCCATTCGCTCCATCCCTGAAGGGGATGAATACGGCGGGGCATTTGGTATCTATCCCCTTCAGGGAATGGGAAGGTGGCTATCTGGCTGTCCCAGGGTCGCGGCCGGGCCGCAACCCTGGGCTGCATTATTAATCCCCTTCGGGGAAAGAGACGCTTTGTTGACAAATCGCGAGGATTCCAAACGAAGTATCTATTTCGAGTGCGCGACCAGAACAAGTCCCAGGAAATCAAGAAATGTCTTGAGTTGAATCGAATCGAAAATGTCCAAACTCCAAGATGGCTAGCCACGACGAATTTGTTTTTTGTAATTCGTCACAAATCCGGGAGGGCCAACCGCTATGCGGTCCCGCCCGCCAGGAAAAACCCGCTTCAATCTACAATCCGAAATCGCCAATCCGCAATCTGCTCAGCACCTCTTGCTGATTCTCACTTCCTGGCCGTCGAAGGGGGTAAACTGCCGGAGGTGTTGACCAAATCTTCCATCACGGTGATGGCTACTTCTTCACCCAGCCGAATACCGGCGACGGCATCGCTCCGATAATGGATGCCCGCGAAGTTCCTGCCCATGGCCCAAGATGAAGGCCAGCTTCTCGATTTCTCCTTTGATGTCGATTGTAAACGCCGTCCTATTCAAACTGATTACTTCGGTTTGCCCGATTCACATTGCGCCTAGCCGCGACGAATTCGCGTTTCAATTCGTCGTGGGCGTGTGCTTCTCAATTTCTAACGGGAGTTGACTCTCGCTAGAGCAATGGCCAAGCGCGCTTCGATGATATCAATGTGCTCTTTGTGCTGTTGCACATCATTTCCAGATACCTTCTTTCGACGACAAGCATTTCTTGAAGGGTTGCGATGCGTGTTTCGTTCTGAGTCTTCACGGCCTCCAAGGCCTCAACGCGGTTGAGCAATCTAGCCCTCTCGAAAAACAAGTAAGCGCCAGTCCCGAGAGCCGCAACGCACACCTGATATACCGCGTACCGACGCGCGAGGTCGATTATTCTACCAAACGATTTCAGGAAGGACTTCTTGGGCCGGGCACGACCATCATTTAGTTCCACTGGATCTCCCACCCATAGCGTGCCGTCGATCCCTAGATACTTATACGGCCCACGCGTTTGACATCTTCGCGATTCTTGCCATAGACCGTGAGCGTTCCCATACCGGTACGCGAGATGATCACCTTACCTTTCCGAACATCTCGCGGGCCCTCGTTCATGACAAGAACAGTAGCGCATCGAATTCGAAAGTGCGGATGCGCGTTTCGATATGATCACCGGTATGCAAAGGATCCTTCAGGAGCTTAATACCGAATTTCGAGAAGGCATTTATTAATCCGTCGGCGAGCTGGTGGTTCGAATCAGTGCACTTGTGGCTGAGCAGACAAGTGATGTCGGGTTCGTTCATCGTCGTCTTGAGAAATCACCTGTCAGGCAATCTGCTTGAATGCGAACCTGCATGAGGGTCATTTCCAAGAGGAGAGGAATATCTCTCCTAGCACATTAAAACGTCACAATTTCTTCCAGGTTGCTAAGCGCTTAGCTCCTAGAAATTTGCGTTTCAATTCGTCGCGGGTTTATTGCCTTTGCGCCACATCTGTCGTACACTTGTGTCATGATTCAACTGGAACCCACGCAAACAGTGCCACTAGCGCTTGGAGAAGACGGGGCGATCCGCATCACCGGCTCACGGGTGACTCTCGACACCATTGTCCACCATTTCAGTTTGGGTTCGACCGCCGAACAGATCGCTCAAAAATTCCCTTCCCTCCACCTGTCAGACATTTACGGCGTCATTGCTTACTACCTGAGCCATCGCCAGGCCGTGGAAGAATACCTTACAAGCCGACGTCAGGAGGCCAAGGATCTCCGTCGAACCATTCAGGCCAGCCAAGATTCGGCGGGAATTCGCCAAAGGCTGTTGGCCTGCTCACCCAAGCCACCAGAGTGAACCTTTTCAAGCTAGCTAATTCTCGGTGCAAAAATCCCGGCTGAAAACCGCATGGAATGGCCTTAGGCTGGCGGGGCCGAAGGCAGATCGTACTTTTTTGGGGCCGAAACTACAAAAAGTTCTTGACAGGAATCTGTATATGTGTATAATAAATTATATACACTATGAAGCGGCCGCACGACAAAACCGAAGACGTGAAGGGCTGGTTCCTCAGAGAGGCCGAGCGGCTCTGGCCGCTGGCTTTAGGATCTCTCTCGTTGCGGCGGGGGCCGTGCATTCGCGAAAACTGCTCGCTCTGTGCGTCTGGGGAGGGACATGCCAGCTACGCCCTGTCGGGGCGGATGGGAAGACGGCGGACGTCGCTCTACGTTCCCGAGGAGTTGGTGCCCGAGGTGCAGCAGGCAGTCGACCATGGCCAGCAGTTGCAGGAGCTGATGCGCGAGGCGAGCCAGCGCTACTTGGCAGCCCTGAAGAGAGAACGGGGCTTGGGCCGAGCCTTTCGGAGAAAGGTGAAGATCGGATGATTGAACCGCGCTACCGGCAGCGGACCCTGTATGAGCAGGCGGTCGAGACCTTTATGCCCGACCAGAAGAAGTTGCTGTGGGAAAGGTGGATGCTGAAGGTAGATGAACTGTTAGAGGAGGACGAACTGGTGGAGATCGTGCATAAAGCCCTGCAGCAGCGGCATCCGCAGAGCGGGACGCGGGGCAGGCAGGCGACTCCGGCGGAAGTGGTGCTGCGGCTGCTGGTATTGAAGCACCTGAAGAACTGGAGCTACGAGACGCTGGAAAAAGAAGTCCGGCCGAACTTGGTTTACCGGCAGTTTACCCGGATTGGGGGAGAGACGGTGCCGGACGCCAAGACAATGGTGCGGTGGGGAACGGCTCTGGGGCCGGAGGTGATCCGGCAGATCCATCAGAAGGTGGTCCAGGCCGGCCAGGCAGCTCAGGTGGTGTCAGGACGGAAGATGCGGGTGGACACGACGGTGGTGGAGACCAACATTCACTATCCGACCGACAGCACGCTGTTGGGAGATGGGGTGCGAGTGCTGACCCGGACGATGCAGCAGATCGAGCGAGAGACGGGCCCAGTCGGGACGCGACTGCGCAGCCGGTGGCGGAGTGTGAAGCACCGATTGATTGAGATCAGCCGGACGGCGAAGCAACGCGGCGAACAGACCCAGGAGAAGATCCAGCGTGGCTATGAGAAACTCATGACCACGACGCGCCAGGTCCTGTCGCAGGCCCAGACCTTTGTAGAAGAAGTGGCCCGCGGCCTCAAGCCAGCGACCACACCGCTGGGCGCTATCCGGCTGAAGGTTTGTGTAGAGCAACTGAAGCACTTCAGCCAGTTGACAGCGCGGGTGTTAGAGCAAACCCAAGCTCGTGTGATCGAAGGCAATACCCACTTCAAGGACAAGGTGCTGAGCCTATTTGAAGAACACACGGAGGCGATCCGCAAGGGCAAAGCGGCCAAGCCGACCGAGTTTGGCAAGATGGTCAAGATCCAGGAAGCCGAACATCAGATCATCACCGACTACGAGGTATTCGAGAAACGACCGCTGGATGCCGATCTGCTGTTGCCCTCGATTGAAACTCAGGAGAAGTTGCTGGGTCGAGTTCCCCAGCTGGTGGCGGCCGACGCCGGTTTCTTCAGCCCGGGCAACCAGACTCAGGCGCAAGAAAAAGGAGTCGAGAAGCTGGCGGTTCCCAACAAAAGAACCCGCAGTCGGGCCGTCTGGCAACAGCAACGCCAGCGCTGGTTCAAGCGAGCCCAACGTTGGCGGGTGGGCTGTGAAGGACGCATCAGCGTTCTGAAACGCAAGCACGGGTTACTCCGCTGTCGCTATCACGGAATGGAAGGAATGAAACGGTGGGTGGGACTGGGGGCCGTCGCCAACAACCTGCTCCAGATGGGCAAGCTGCTGGCCCGCAAACCCGCCCAAACCTGACAAAGCACTCTCCCGAGGGAAATCGAAGCCTGGGCAAACTACTTTCAAAAGGGGAATCTCTCAAAAAGCGATTTTTGCACCGGAAAGTAGCTAGTCTAGCTTCCGTCGCGAAACGCTCCAGGTGGAGCGGGCACTCCTGCGCACGCTTGTTGAACGCGCGACAGAGCGCTCGTTCCACCCGAGCTATCATCTGACACCGACTGGCAGAGCGGGGAATAAGGCCAGTTTCGCGACAGAAACTAGCTAATAGTT
>QHZP01000405.1:0-1705 GCA_003224715.1 Acidobacteriota bacterium
ACACTGAACGCGGATATCGACTCGCCCGCCGCTGCCGCAGCGGGCATCACGCGGCCTTATCCCAGTTTCCAGGGATCGGTAGCCCAGGCTTTGCGGGCGTTCCCCCAGTACACCACCATCTGGGACATGTTCCAGCCCACCGGGTACGACCTCTACAATTCTCTTCAGATCCGATTGCAGAAGAGGTTCTCGAATGGGTTGTCCTTCCTGGGTGCCTACACTTTGTCGAAGAACATCGGGGTTGGCGGACAGGATACATTTGGAGATATCTTTGGGGGTGGAGGGAACAAAGGGATTGACACTTTCAATCGCAAGCTCGAAAGAGCCATCGAGAACATTGACCAGACACACGTCTTTGTATTCTCGTGGACTTACGAGTTGCCCTTTGGGCACCACAAGAGAATCGGGAACAACTGGAACCCCATCGTCAATCACATTTTGGGCGGCTGGCAGATCAACTCCATTGAGAGATATCAATCGGCGACTCCGCTTGCGATCGGTGGTGGGCCGGACCTACCCCTGTTTGGTGGCGGCAATCGGCCCAACTGGGTTTCCTCCAATGTTCGCAGTTCAGTAGACATGGGGTCCTTTGATCCGGCGAAAGACCGATATCTGAACATTGATGCCTTCAGTCAGCCGGCACCCTTTACCATCGGCAACGCGCCGCGCATCATGCCCAGCGTGCGCGCTCCTGCCCTTTACAACGAGGACTTCTCCGCGTTCAAAAAAATTTACGTCAGAGAGTCGAAGTACTTGGAATTCCGAGCCGAGTTCTTCAACCTCTTCAATCGGGTTGTATTCGGCGGACCCTCCACCGATGTGAATAGCCCCGGAAGCTTTGGACTGATCGGGTCGCAGGCTAATGAACCCCGTGTCATTCAGCTGGCTCTGAAGTTTATCTTCTAGGAGAAAAACCGCAGGCCTCCTCTGATTCCTTCACGGGAGGCCCTTTTTTCTGTGCACCAAACAAAAGTTCGGATGAATCAAAGTTAAGGAGAGATTCTATGACGCAGACAACAACGACTCGAAGAAAGCAGCACACAGTGACTCCTTACTTGTGCTGCAAAGATGCGAGCCGGGCACTGGACTTCTACAAAAACGTCTTCGATGCGGTGGAGGTAATGAGGTGGACTGACACCTCAGGCAAGATCGGGCACGCCGAGATTACATTGGGTGACTCCATGATTATGTTGGCCGATGAACACCCGGAGATCGGCGTGCTAAGCCCGCAATCCCTGGGCGGTTCACCGGTGACCCTCCACATCTACGTTGACAACGTGGACGCGGTGGCAGCCAAAGCCGTCGACGCGGGCGCCAGACTGGTACGGCCCGTGCAGGATCAAGACTACGGCGACCGAAACTGTAAGCTGACGGATCCCTTCGGCCACGTCTGGATGGTATCGACCCACAAGGAGGACGTCTCGCGCGAGGAGATGCAGAAGCGTGCGGCCGGCTCTTATGAGATCTCCTAGTCAGGGCGGGGTCTCCGGTGAGGATCTCCTCTCAAGAGGACCAGAAGGCGCGCAGCCTTTGGCGTGGGTCCTTCCAGTTGCGGACAGCCCACCCTCAACACGTTCACGTCAAAGTCCCGTAAGTGATTGGGTTGAGGCACAGCTCTTGCTGACGCGCGGGCTACTGAGTTGAGCCTGGACCTGTTCAGTAGCCCGACCGTCAGGGAGGGTCAGGGACTTTGACGGGACCCTGG
>QHZP01000405.1:1718-18955 GCA_003224715.1 Acidobacteriota bacterium
CCTGCCTGTACATTCGAAGACTAAGGTTTGGGACCATTTAGTTCGATATGACCAGAACCATGGCTCACAACGGTGGAAATCGAATCAGGGCTGCCAGCTATTTGCTATTGGTTCTCCTGGCTTCAAACCTCTTTCACAGTCATCCCCACGGCTTTGACCTCCGTGATACTGGGGCATGGCCATGGACACAAAAAACTCTCCTCAAGCCTTCAGCCGAAGGCACTAGTTCAACCTACGACCGGATTCCAGCCTGTCTTGTTTGTAACTGCCAAAAGCAAAAGATTGCGGTCCTGTCGACGCAAGCTTTATTGGCAAAACTGGTCCAAATCGATCATTGTTCGATCGAGCCTGTCCAGCCCTTCAAGAAGCAACCGTTCCTGCCAATCGATCTGTCTCGAGCCCCTCCCCTATTGGGATAAGCCTAAACTTCCAAGAAGGATAATTTTGTTCTGACACACTTTTGAGGGTGAATTTCCGGTGCCGTTTGTCCGGCCATTGATCCGGTGTCAGATCCAAGTTTCTGAGACTTGCTTAGTCCTACTCTCTCAAAATCCTAATCTAATAATCAAGGAGCACTTATCCCATGAATCGCGTTCTATGCAGATCGTTGATGTTTTTTTCCCTACTCGGTCTTTCTCCAAAATCCTTTGGGCAATCTCTCGGTAATGCGGGCACAGTGGAGGGGACCGTCACCGACCCCACAGGTGCTGTCATTAATGGCGCCACTGTACGGATCCAAAATTCCATTACGGGTTTTCAGCGCCAGACGACTACAGACGATGCTGGAAATTTTCGCTTCACCAATATCCCTCCCAACCCTTACCACCTGCATGTGTCCGCAGCGGGATTTAAAGAGACCCATCAGGACTTGACGGTGCGCTCCTCGGTTCCGGTCAACGTGAACGTTTCACTCGAAATTGGTACTTTGACTATCGAGGTCAACGTGGAGGCTGGCGCCCCCGTCGAATTCCAAACTGACCCTGAGTTCTCCAGCGTCGGGACTCAGTGATTTAATAGCCCTGTCTTCCCCAGGTGTTGCCGCCGATTCCAATGGTTTCTTTCACCCGCTGGGCGACCATGCCCAAGCCTCGATCGCCATAGATAACCAGCCGATCTCGGATCAGCAAAGCAAAGCTTTTTCCACACAGCTTCCGGTTAACGCCATTCAATCGATCGAAGTCATGACCGGTGCTGTGCCCGCCGAGTACGGCGATAAGACCAGTCTGGTAATCAACGCAATTACAAGGTCGGGGATAGGTTTGCTGAAACCGACTGGTAGCTTCCTCGCCCAGCACGGCACGTTTGGCACCACCAACGTGGAAGGTGATTTGGCTTTAGGCGGGTCCAAGGTGGGCCAGTTTGCTGCCTTTAATCTTGAGCGCTCAGGCCGGTTTCTCGACGCTCCAGAATTCACCGTGCTCCATGACCGGGGCACCGCCACAAACTTATTCGATCGAATTGATTTCAGCCCCACTTCCAAAGATACCCTCCATCTGAATCTATTTTTGGCTCGGAACCGT
Source organism: Acidobacteriota bacterium (assembly GCA_003224715.1). Lineage (GTDB taxonomy): Bacteria > Acidobacteriota > Terriglobia > Versatilivoradales > Versatilivoraceae > QHZQ01. Next base: position 3,239 of record QHZP01000405.1, read on the forward strand.
TTCGATCTCCCGAATACGTTCGACCAACAGGCTCTGGGGCAAGACCAGGGACAGTTGGTCCGCACGCTGAACATCGCGCCGGGATATGTCCATGCCTTCAATCCAAACACACTCCTGACAATCAACCCTTATTACAGGCTTGACCAGGTCAGGTATTATCCCAGCCCTAATCCATTTTCTGACGAGACCCAAACCATCAGCCAGCAGCGGCGACTCAATAACGTGGGCGTCCGGGCCGATCTGTCTCACGTCAAAGGAATCCATAACCTCAAATTCGGGGTTCAATTCTCCCACACCTTCCTCACCGAAAACTTCCAGTTCGGCATTACTGACCCGGCGTTCAACGATCCGGCTAGCGACAGTTTCATTCCCGGACTGTTGCCCTTTGATCTGACGCGAGGCGGGAGTCTTTTTAGATTTCATGGCCACACCGATGTCAAGCAAGAGGCGCTTTACGCTCAGGATTCGATTTCGCTGCATGATCTGACAGTCAGCCTTGGCCTCCGCTTCGATAATTACAACGGTATCGTCAGTGGACAGGCATTGCAACCGAGAGTGGGTCTTTCCTACCATCTGAAACCGTCCAACACGGTCTTGCGCGGGTCCTACACTCGCACTTTCGAGACACCCTATAACGAGAATCTGATTCTCTCGAGTTCGACGGGAGGGGGCGGATTAGCGGAAAACGGGATACTCGGGCCGGCCACCGCCGAACCCTTAAGACCGGGCAGGCGCAACCAATTTAATCTTGGCCTGCAACAGGGGATCGGTAAGCTGGTGGTCATTGATGCCGACTACTTCTGGAAGTATACCCACAACGCCTATGACTTCAACGTGCTCCTCAACACGCCGGTTGCCTTTCCCATTTCTTGGAACCAATCAAAACTGGATGGAGTTTCGTTTCGGGTCAATTTGGCAGATTACCGCGGGTTCTCCGCCTTTATCATTGCGGGTCACACTCGCGCCCGTTACTTCCCGCCAGAAACAGGCGGATTATTCTTTAACTCCGACTTGCCGGGGGGCGTCTTCCGCATTGACCATGACCAGGCGTTTCAGCAGACCACTCATCTGCAATACCAATTCCATCAATTGAAGAAGATTGAACCTTACATGGCCTTCACCTGGCGCTACGACAGCGGTCTGGTGGCTGGCAGCGTTCCCGACTTTGAAACCGCACTGACCTTCACTCCAGACCAGCAGGCGCAGATCGGCTTGTTTTGCGGTTCCACCTTCGCCACTCCGACGCAGGGCCTGACTGGGTGCGGAGGTGCGAACCGGGGTGCCTTACGAGTGCAGATCCCGGCCGATGGAACTGCTAACGATGATCACAATCCCCCCCGGATTGCTCCGCGCCATCTCCTGGGTTTTAGTGTGGGATCCAATAACTTGTTGCGCACTGAAAAAGTGCGCCTGATTTTGCGTCTTACGGGAAGCAACCTGGCCAACAAAGACGTGCTTTACAACTTTCTTTCTACATTCAGCGGCACGCACTTTGTCTCGCCTCGCTCCTTCCAAGCCCAATTAGGAGTGACGTTCTAAAAGTCACCGCGGAGAGGCAGAGAATTGTCCTCTGCGAACTGCTAGCCGTTTCCCGGTGCAAAAAGGTAGGGTCAACGCTCCGCATTGACCGGCGGCGGATGGCGGAGCATCCGCCCTACCCCTGACAAGCTGACTACAAAGCTGCTGTAGTTTGAACCAAATTCATTCTTGCACGGGAAACGAGACCAGACTGGCAGTGATGAATCCGAATTCCGAAGTTGAATCGAGCTACACTCTCGCATTTAGCTGCAAACCCTCACCCAGGGAGCTTTCTCAAAGCTCCCATGCCTCTCCCAAAGGGCGAGGAGAGAGTCCGTCTAATTTTTTGGTTCCCTCTCCTCATGGGAGAGGGGTGAAGGCTTGATAAGCCTTCACAGGGCGGGTGAGGGTGGCTCATTCGCAGTGCGTGACATATTTTTCATCCCTGCAACTTCGGAATTTGGGATGCATCCAAGGAAGCTGGATCACTTTGTCCGAGTATCGCTGACCACATTCTTATTCACCCCCTGGGTTGAGTTCCTATATGATTCTCTCTCTGCGTCTCTGCGGTGAACCGCCGTTTTCAGGTTTAGGCGTTTTTTGTGATTTCGACGGCAACATGAGGCTATGGCTCGGCATCTGTATTATTCTCATTGATCTTCACTTTTGGAGTGATCTTCACCTATGAGAAAAATCCTTCTAACCTCCTTGCTGTTCTTCTCTTTGCCCATTTATTCTCTTTCCTATTCAAATCTCCCACGCCGGGGAACCGATTCCGGGCATTCTTTCTGTGGCACTTATCCAGGACGCATTTATGACGAGCTCCGCAAAGCCAAGGACCTCCAACGAGTCATTCGTGCTCGGCGTTCTCAGCAAGCCTTGATAGAGATGCAGGGGACGAATGACTCGTTGGAGGTCCTTGGCTTTGCCAATCCTTTTGATCCGGCTAACCTGGACTTGTAGATGGCTCCCAGTGGTTCAGGGGCTTATACTTTTAGCCGCCAGGCAGGTGCCATCAATCAGAACTTCGGGACCAAATTGCCTCTCACCGACGACGACTTTCGTCAAATTGCTTTTCAGGGCAATTTTCGGTTCCCCTTCTTTGGAGCCAGCTATTCCAGTGTCTTCATCAGCTCCGACGGTAATATTACTTTCACCGAGGGCGACGCGGCGCACACTGACAGGGACCTGACTCGATTAAACGGAGGCGCGCCTCGCATTGCTCCTTTACTGAACGATTTCGACCCGACGCAGGGACAGGGAGGGGTTTTCTATAATCAACTGTCCGATCGATTCCTCGTGACGTGGAAACTCATCCAGGAATTTGGGGGATCTTTACCAAGTACCGCTCAGCTCGCCTTATTTCCGGATGGTTCCTTCGAATTCACTTACAGCGTGGTTGGCAGTAGCACTGGTGTGGTCGGCTGGAGTAACGGCGCTGATCAGCACGACATTGACCTGGTGGACTTCAGTACCCTAGGCACTTCATCCCTGTCCGGCCCAGTCGGCGAAAAGTTCGCCAAGCAAACAGACATTGATTTCACGGCATTGGCCAAAAGGTTTTATCAGAGCCATGCGGACGACTATGATCAACTGGCCATTTTTACCAATTTTTCTTATGCCATTGGAGGCGAGACCTTTGCTTACGAAGCCACTATCAAGAATGACATTCAGGGAATCAACCAGGATACCTTTGACTTCAGCCAGGACTTTGGAAGTAATGGGAGACTGCAAAGCTTTTTGGCGATGAATCAACTGTCCGAGTTTCCTGATAACCCGGACGCTACTGCCGTCCGCACTTATTCCTCGGTTGAAGTCTTAGCCCATGAAACTGGGCACCGCTGGCTGGCCTATCCCCGCTTCAAAACAGGCTCGGTAAATAGTGAAGCGCTACTCGGGTATCAGATGGCTCACTGGAGTTTCTTTTTCAACGCAGATGCGTCAGTGATGGAAGGACATTTGATCCAGGACAACGGGAATGGCACTTTTACCATGAAGGCTGCAACCAACCGTTACAGCAAATTGGACCAGTATCTGATGGGCTTACGCAGCGCCTCAGAAGTAGGACCACTATTTTATGTGGAACCCGCGGCCGGAAGCGGCCATGTTGCCACCGACGTGACGGAACCCTCCGACATTGGTCTTAGTTTTAGTGGAACACGAAAAGACGTACCAGTTCAAGACATTATTGCGGCAGAAGGGCCCAGAGTTCCTGATGTTCAGGTGGCGCCCAAGGTTTTCCACCAAGCCACTATCCTGCTGGTTCGCCAGGGCACTGCGCCCTCGAGTGCCGAGATAAACAAGGTCAGCCAAATTCAGGGGCGCCTAAAGGATTTCTTTGCTCAAGCCACCAATAGCCTGGGGGCTGTGGATATCACCTTACAGAGTCTGCCTCTGATTCCCTCCATCAGTGGAATAGCCCCTTCCTCAGGATCGACTGAGGGTAACACCCGCGTCTACATTTCGGGAAGCAATTTTCAAAATGGCGCGACAGTAAGTTTCGCCGGCGCTACTGCCAGCAACATTGAATTTATCAGCCCCTCGTTGATCCTCGCCACTACTCCTCCAAGCTCTGCCGGACCGGTCAAGGTTGCGGTCACCAATCCAGGGGCGGCAACTGGTACTCTGTCCAATGCCTACACCTATCGGCAGCTCAGTGCGGCGACGTTTTCCAGCAATGCTTTGAGAATTCCCTACATCGTGGACAGTCTTTTTTTCAGATCCAACCTGGGAATTAATAATCCCAATCCCATGGCAGCCAATGTTCGAATCCTGCAGTTGGATAACCATGGTCTGTTAGTAAATCAACTGGCTTCGGTTTCCATCCCTCCTCATGGATTCATTCAGCAAAACAGTCTCTTGAGAACTTTAGAAGGAACCACCGGACCCAGTGGACGTGAGGGTTCACTGGTGTTGGAATCGGATCAGCCTATTCAATCTTTTGTTTCACAGATTGACAACCAGACGGGTGATCCCAGCATTTTGGATGGCATACGTCTGGGAGCGTCCCGCTTGATTTTGCAGTCGGCAGCCCAACCTGGTCGTCCTCAATCTCTCGTCCAATGCTGCGTTGGTGGATGTGACGGCGCTGAACCGGACCACCGGTCAGGCAGTCGGAACGCCCTTGGCGAATCTGAACATTCCAGGAAACGGTTTCATTTCCTTCGACAACATCCTGGCGGCACTTTCCGTCAATGATTCTTTCGGACCCGTTGAGATTCGTTCTACCAACGGCGCCATGCTGGTTGCGGTCTCACGCGTTTCCGGAGTGGGGACCGGCACCAGCGGGTTCTTTGCCGCCCAGGCAGTCGACTCCGGATCACTGCTCGAAGTTGTCCCATTCGTAATTGATACGGACGCCTTCCGGACTAACCTGGGGATCAATAACCTGGGAACCGGCACGGCCACCATAAACATGGCGTTGATGGCAGCCAATGGAACCACCCAGGCCAGTACCTCTAGTCCTATCCAGGTCCCACCCCTGGGATTAGTTCAAATCAATAACATTGTGCGGTTTCTGCTGAACGGTTCCAGCAGCTCCGCTGTAACCCAACAGCAGGGCTATCTAAAGATTACTTCCGATCAGCCCATCAAGGCATTCGCCACCCAGATTGACAATCTCACCCAGGACCCCAGCATTGAGAATAGTGTTGCCGGCGGTAACAGCAATTTACTCCTGAGGTCTTCGGCCAATACCAACTTTCAATCCAGCCTGGTCATTGTGAATCCCAACGGTTCCGCCATCACCGTTTCGCTCATTGCTCGCCAGGGAGGAGCCACCAACAACGGAGCAGTGACGGGAACACGCACTGTCAACATCCCTGCCAACGGTTTCTTCTTCACGAATCATGTGCTGGAAGATATCGGTGCAACCAGCAGTTTTGGGCCGATTGAGATTCACACCACCCCGACTATGCCGGTCATTGCGGTTTCCCGAGTGTATAGCACAACCGGCAATACCAGTGGCTTCTTCAATACCCAGTCACTGCCGTGACCAGATCCTGTGGATCTTGGGAATGGCATTACCCTAAACCCGAATTCCGAAGTTGTGGGCATGAAAAAGATGTCGCGCGCTGGGGATGAGCCACCCCTCACCCGCCCTGTGAAGGCTTATCAAGCCTTCACCCCTCTCCCACTAGGAGAGGGAACAAGAAAATTAGATTGACTCTCCCCTCGCCCTTTGGGAGAGGCATGGGAGCTTTGAGAAAGCTCCCTGGGTGAGGGATTGAAGCCAATGCGAGAATATATCTCCATTCAACTTCGTATTTCAGGCTAAATGGTTCGATAACCGCAGAGACGCTGAGAAGATATGATAGGAAACTCTCTGCGTTTCCGCGTCTCTGCGGTGACTTTTAGTGCCGTTTCTACGATGGTTCCTTCCTTCCGCCGCGCTTATTTTTGCCCTTCTCAGCGGAGGCTGGGCTTGCTGATCAACTTTGGCGGAAGACTCACGCAAAGACGCAAAGGCGCCAAGGAAGAGGACTACGGTGAGAGAAAATGAGATTGCTCGGATCATTGTGGGTGTTGCCTTTTCAAGATCCATACCACTCTGGGCCCGGTGAAACATTAATTAAAGATGCCATCAGTCGAGTCGTGAATGGCTTGGAGGATCCAGCCTGATGAATCTTTACTTTGCGCCTTAGCGGCTTTGCGTGAGACCTACCCCGAAACATTTGGGGCTTGCAAAAAGATAGACATTTGTCTATATTAACAGATGTCTGTATTGGATGCTCCTAAAGGAAGTTTTCTTGGCTCTCCCAACTCTGATGCGTTCAAAACTCTCATCGCGCGTTCAATTAGAGTCTTTGCTGGGCGGGCATTTCTCCTGGCCTAGGACCGATCGAGGAACGGCCGGGCCAGAAGCAATCTTGACCGGCATTCGTCAACTGGATGAGGCGTTCGGGGGTATTTGGCGCGGAGCGCTGACCGAAATTACCGGGCCAGTGTCTTCCGGCCGCACCAGCCTGCTGCTCTCGGTATTGACGTCGTTAACAAGGAAGCAGGAGGTCTGTGCTCTGGTGGATGCCAACGACATGTTTGATCCAGAATCCGCCGCAGCCGCCGGTGTGGAGTTGGAACGGCTATTGTGGGTGCGCTGTGACGGGAACCCACAACAACAAAGGCCAACGGGCCGGCCTCACAAGAGCAGTGCCAAGGCTCGAGGTATGGAGAGGCTGGAACAAGCATTCAAAGCCGCGGATTTCATCCTGCAGAGTAAAGGTTTCGGGATGGTGGTCCTGGACCTGGCAGCTTTGCCTCCAGAATTGGTCCACCGTGTTCCTCTCACCTCCTGGTTTCGTTTCCGACGTGTCGTTGAGAACACCGAGACCGCTCTCTTGGTGCTGGAGCAGGAGCCTCACGCGAAAACCTGTGCTTCGCTGGTACTTCAACTGCAGCCTGGGCAGTCAAAATGGGATTCTTCCGTGCCTTCCGTATCACCTGAATCTCCGCGACCCTCCCACACATTTCTGTTACGCGGGCTTGGCAGTGAAGTGAATGTCCTTCGCTGGCGCGGATCTCATGACCAATGTCGTTTTAACAGTCACCCGCGGCTTTGCTTCGAGATCCACAGGGAGTGGAGCGGGCAGCCGGCTCAAGCGGCTGGTAGACGAATGTATGTTGAGGAGCCGTTTTTATCATCCGCTGAGTCTGCGGCTGTAGCCAGCAGGGGCTTCCTCGAAGCCTAAAGAGGATCCAGGATTGCTTCTCGATAAGGGGGCTCCTCTGAAAATCCCCCTTAACAAAGGGGGAGAAGCCGAAGGCTTCAGGGGGTTGTCCCGTGAGCCAGCGCGGCCGGATGCCAACAAGACAACCCCCAAAGGCCAACGGCCTTTGCCCCCTTTCATAAGGGGGAATCACTCATTTTCATGCTTCGTGGTGCCGCCCGGGCCGGCATGGGCAACTCCCGTGAAAAATCCCCTCCTGGGAGGGGCAGAAGGCGTCAGCCTTCGGGGTGGGTCTTCCGGTTTGGGGACAACCCACCCCTGCACCCCTCCAACGGAGGGGAATAATTTTCATGCTCAATGGCGCCGCGGTCGTGGCATGGGCAACTCCCGTGTGAAATTCCATGCGATATGCCTGTCTCTTTGTCCCCAATTTCCCACTGCAAGCTGCCACCCGGCTTGCCAAAGAAAATGCTTTGCCTGACGGAGGAAAGCTCCCCCTCAGTCAATCGGCGTTAGCTATTCTGGACGGAAAGCCTCCTTGGGTGACGGTGATTGCGGTGAATGAAAAAGCCTGGCGGGCCGGAGTGGATGTTGGGATGACTAAACTGCAGGCTGAGTCCTGCCCTTCGGTGATTCTTCGCCATCGTGGCCTGGCGCAGGAGAAAGCTGCCCAGGCTGCATTGCTGGATTGCGTCCATGCCATCTCCCCCCGTGTCGAGGCCCCGAGACCGGACCTCGTCCTGCTGGATCTTCACGGGCTCGCCTCTCTTTACACCTCAGAAGAGAACGTGGCCTCTACTCTTACCCGTCTGGTGGCTGAAATTGGGTTGCAGGCGAATGTGGGGGTAGCTAGCAACCTGGAGGCTGCGATGCACGCAGCACGCGGTTTCACCGGCATCACCCTGATCCCAGCCGGTCAAGAGGGAGAACGGCTGGGTCAGTTGCCCGTGGCGCTGTTGTCACCATCCCAGGAGATTTTGGAAACCTTGGACCATTGGGGAATTCGCTGCTTTCGTGAACTGGCTGCCTTGCCAACGAAAGCGCTGGCCGAACGTCTGGGACAGGACGGCGTGCGGTTGCAAAGGTTGGCAAGGGGAAAGGAACAGCGACTGCTGGTGCCCATTGGGCCGGCACTCGAGTTTGAGGAATCGGTAGAACTGGACGAACCGCTGGAGATGCTGGAACCCCTGTCGTTTTGTTTGAACGCCATGTTACTTCAGCTCTGTGCCCGTCTGGCAGCCCGTAGTCTTGCAACTGACCGTTTGGACCTGACGCTTTACCTAGCTGCCCATGAGGACCTCCAGTTGCAACATCCAGGAAAACAAACCGCTGAGATTTGCGGACCTCCGTCCCAGCCGGGAAACTCCAGGTCGTTGCATCGGCGGACCCTGAGGCTGCCAGTTCCGATGAGGGACAGCCGCAAGCTGCTCAAGCTCCTTCAACTCGACCTGAGTTCGCATCCGCCGCCAGCACCCGTGCAGCAGGTTGTTTTTCCAAATCGGAGTGTTAACTCCACCAACGCCAGAGCCAGAGCAGTTGGAAGTGACGCTGGCTCGGGTTCGAAACGTTGTGGGAGACTCTGCGCCCAGCTCTCAACCCTCGCGTGTCGGAAGCGCTCGGTTGCTGGATTCCCATCGGCCGGGCGCCTTTGGTATGGCGCCATTTTGTCCTTCTGTGGTAACCCGTCCCGGCATTACAGCCAGCCGCAACCCGCCTTTCTTAGCGTTGCGGGTGTTTCGTCCTCCCCTGGCGACTAAGGTAGAGCTTCGGGATGCCGTCCCCTGGCGCGTGCTCATCTATGACTTGCCTATGGTGGGGTGTTGGCGAGGTCAAGTGATCTCAGCCTCCGGCCCCTGGCAAAGTTCCGGCGACTGGTGGGGCACCGAGCCATGGGTGCGGGAGGAGTGGGATTTGAGACTTGACTCGGAGGCAAGGAATGCTTGGAGTCAGGAATATCAGGGGTTGTATCGGGTGTTTCGCGACCTGGTGCGGGGAGATTGGTATGTCGAGGGAGTTTATGACTAATTTCCTCATTTCAGAAATATGATGACAGATTTCATTTCCAGTCATGCTCGTACTCTTGCTCCTGCTCGGCTCTCTGCCGACAATCGAGTAATAGCACAATCACACTGAAGAGATGCAATACGTCGAACTCCATGGTTGTTCTGCTTTCAGTTTTCTGAGAGGCGCATCGTTGCCTGAAACTTTGGTTTCTGAAGGTGCGCGGTTGAACCTTCCAGCCCTGGCTCTGCTGGACCGGGATGGCGTGTACGGTATGCCGCGTTCTCACTTTGCAGCCAAGCAAGTGGGCATGAAAGCCCATGTCGGTGCCGAGGTTTCGCTGTGTTCGGGCGCTCGCTATTCGCTGCTGGCCAAGTCGCGCGAAGGCTATCAGAATCTTTGCCGCCTGATCACTCAAATGAAGCTACGGGCAAAGAAGGGTGGAGGAGCCGCCACCGAGGAGGAAACCTCCCGCTATTCTACCGGACTGATCTGTTTGACAGGCGGCGAAGAAGGTCCTCTCGCCGCGGCGCTGGGTCAAGGAGGTATGGAGAAGGCACGTCTTTGTCTGGAATGGCTGATTCGCATTTTCGGGCCTGACAATGTTTATGTGGAACTGCAACGGCACTACGAGCGTAATGAGGAAGCGCGCAACCAGGTGGCCGTTGCCCTGGCCCGAGAGTTCCGCCTGCCGCTGCTTGCCACCAATGGGGTAATCTATGCCACGCCCGACCAGCGTGAGATCGCCGACGTTTTCACCTGCCTCCGTCACCATTGTCAACTGGAGACCGCCGGACGCCTCCTGGAGCGCAACTCGGCGCGGCATCTCCGCCCGCTGGAAGAGATGGACCACCTGTTTCGAGACTTGCCTGAAGCCATCGGTAATACGCAGGAGCTATCGGCCCGCCTCGAGTTTACGCTAAACGATCTTGGCTACCAATTTCCCCGTTATCCGGTTCCGCCGGGGGAAACGATGATGTCGTTTCTTCACGCCCGCGTGCAGGAAGGCGCCCGGCAGAGGTATCGTCCTTACTCGGAGCAGGCAAGGCGGCAAATCGACCGCGAGCTGACCCTCATCGAGAAACTGGACCTGGCGGGCTATTTTCTGATCGTTTGGGATCTGGTTCGGTTTTGCCGCAAGCAAGGGATTCTGGTTCAGGGACGTGGCTCGGCAGCCAATAGCGCCGTCTGTTACTGCCTCGGAATTACCGCCATTGATCCCATTGGCATGGACTTGCTCTTTGAACGTTTTCTTTCCGAAGAGCGTGGAGAATGGCCCGACATTGACCTGGATCTGCCCAGCGGGGATCAGCGCGAGCGGGTCATCCAATATGTGTACCAGCAGTACGGAAGGCTCGGAGCAGCCATGACGGCCAACGTCATCACTTATCGCGGACGATTGGCTGCACGGGAGATGGGTAAAGTGCTTGGCTTTGACCCCGACAGTCTCGGCCGTCTTTCCTGTTTAGTGGGCTCCTGGGAGTGGAAAGACCCACAAGACACGCTGGAGCGGCAGCTTCGAGAGGGAGGGTTCGACCTCCATCATCCGCGGGTCGCTCGCTTTATGAATCTCTGCTACCGGGTGCAGGATCTGCCGAGGCATTTGGGGCAACATTCCGGCGGCATGGTGATCTGTCAGGGACGGCTGGATTCTGTCGTTCCCCTGGAACCCGCCAGCATGCCGGGGCGAGTCGTAGTGCAGTGGGACAAGGAGGATTGTGCTGATCTGGGCTTAATCAAAGTGGATCTCTTGGGCCTGGGCATGATGGCCGTGCTCGAAGATTCTCTGAAGCTGATCCGGCAACACTACGGCGAAACGGTAGACCTGGCGCATCTGCCTCAAGACGATCCTCAGGTCTATGCCGTCATCCAAAAGGCTGATACGGTCGGCATGTTCCAGATCGAAAGCCGGGCGCAAATGTCCTCCCTGCCTCGAAACCGCCCAGAGCGCTTTTACGATCTAGTGGTCCAGGTCGCTCTGATCCGCCCTGGCCCCATCGTTGGCCAGATGGTTCATCCTTACCTGAAACGGCGCCAGGGCCGTGAAGCGATCACCTATCCCCATCCCTCTCTGGAACCCGTGCTCCAGCGGACTCTGGGGGTGCCGCTCTTTCAGGAGCAACTGCTGCGCATGGCGATGATCTGCGCCAACTTTACAGGCGGCGAAGGGGAAGAATTGCGCCGGGCACTGGGTAGCAAGCGCTCCCAGCAACGCATGCGGGAAATCGAAGCCAAGCTGCGGCGGGGCATGAGCAGCAATGGCATTGACCAGAAAACCCAGGACGAGATCGTTACCTTCATCAGTTCGTTTGCGCTTTACGGTTTTCCTGAATCCCATGCCGCCAGCTTCGCGCTGATCGCCTATGCCAGCGCCTATTTGAAATGCCACTATTTGCCGGCCTTCACGGCGGCTCTGCTCAACAACCAACCGATGGGGTTCTATCATCCGTCAACGATCATCAAAGACGCCCAGCGCCACGGTTTGAAGGTGAAACCGGTGGATGTGATGGTTTCTGACTGGCCCTGCACCTTGGAGCCAGAGGCCTCAGGCAGCCATCCCTTCTGCCTCCGTCTGGGACTTCGCCAGGTGCGGGGCTTGCAACAAGCCTCAGCAGAGGCCTTGATCCAGACGAGAACTCAGCGGCCGTTGACTTCCGCAGAAGATCTGACGCAACGGGTACCGGAGTTGCGAAAGAATGAACTCGTCATGCTGGCCAAGATTGGAGCGCTGAATCCTGTGGGGACGCTGGGAGAGGATAGCATGAAGGCAGATCCTGCCAAGGCTTCCCGGAACCGGCCGCGTCGTCATCGCCGGGAAGCTCTCTGGCAAATCGAGAGAGCGATTCAACCGGCCGGTCCGCTGTTTGAAAATCTCCACTCCGAAGAGGCTTGCTCTCCGCTTCAGCCGATGACCCTGGAAGAACGGGTTGCAGCAGACTTTCAGGGCACCGGCTTAAGTCTGGGTCCTCATCCCATGGCCTACCGCCGGTCACAACTCCCTCGAACTGTCAAACGTGCCATCGACCTGATTAGTTTGCCGAATGGAAAAGCGGTCCAGGTAGCCGGATGCGTCATCGTCCGGCAGCGTCCAGGCACCGCCAAGGGTTTCATCTTCCTCAGTCTGGAAGATGAAACCGGCATCGCCAACGTGGTTGTGGTTCCGAAACTTTATGACAAAACTCGCCTACTGGTCGCGCGGGCGAAGTATCTGATCGTTGAAGGCGAAATCCAAAACGTCGACAACGTGGTTCACGTCAAGGCCCGAACCCTTCGGCCGCTGAACGTCAAGAGCCAGCCCCCTCCTTCCCGCGACTTTCACTAGCTCTGTACATTCTTTGGGCCTGTTATCCTAGAAACACCAGTAAAAGCCCACCGCAGAGACTCAGAGGTGCGGAGAGCTTCTTGTTAAAACAACCAGCCGTCGGGATTGCCGGGCGGGTGGTTTTCGGCTTTTCAACCCAGTGTAGCCATACTTCTTTCACCATTTTGGTGAGAGAAAAAATGGGAGGACGTTACGTTTTATCCCTGTTTCGCTCTGCATCTCAGCGTCTCCGCGGTTGTTTGAACTGCCGGTTTTACGGTTATCTATAAATATTTCGCCTCTACGAGGCTCATTGTTCTGTCATTATCCGGGAATTTGTCGCACCAGAAAAAGACTCTTTGAAAACTAATGAAGCTTGCATTAAAATGCCTGTGTTCTAACTATCCCTTATTCGGAAAATCTGATTTAGAAGAACAAGGACTCCCTTCACGAGTGGACTCACGTATTCTGTTCTAAGTGTGGAACAGCTACTTCAGTTGCCAATCTACTACCTGAAGAAGCCCACTGTTGCATCCCTGTCAGGCTTTTGGCGCTCCGGACGGTGGAAACGGCCAATTTTTTGGATATAGCTCCAAAGTTCAAGGCTCCAAGTTCAGGTGCTATGTGTTCGAAGCGGCAAAGGCAACTTTGAACAGTGAACTTTCAACTTTGAACCTACAATCACCCGCCTAAACATTTGGAGGAGATGTTATGAATCTAGACAAAGAGAATTTATGGAAAGCAAATCTTTTTACTACTGTATTGTTGATTGGATTTTTCCTTGGATTTTTGATTGGGAGCGATAGCCGACACAAATTAGAAGATCGAATCCGTGACTTAGAAAGCCACTTGGCGCAAGGGTCAACGCAACTGTCAACGCAATGTGATCTGCGCCAATTAGAAGTACACAAGACGTTAGAACGTCGAATTCGTGAATTAGAAAGTCAGATAGCAGAATCGTCAAGGCAATGTTATCTACGTCGGGCGGACATGTACAAGACCTTTCTAGCTTATGACAAGGTATTAGGCCAGTTACAAGAAATAGAACTTCGTCGTAGAAACTGAGTGCCTTGTGCTCGACCAGTCTTCAATAGAGCTCTTGAATCAATCGAGTGATTAAACCGCAATCTCTGGTAGCGCGAAGCTCCGCAGTTGCGGGTCGGATTATTCATAACGCAGCGCTACGTTTGGGTCAATGCCCATCGCTCGCCTAGCAGGTATGCAACAGGCAAGTAGCGCTGCTCCGATGAGTAGTACTGGGCCAGTCGCCAAAACCAGTAAGCCCTGCCAAGATGATTCGAAACTTATGATGGGCAAGACCCGCGAGATCGGAATCGCTATAACGAGACCCAATGCGCAACCCATCACTGCCAGCATCAAGCCTCTTGTAATGACCAATCGCAAGATAGCCCCCTTCTGCGCACCCAGGGCCATCCTTAGACCGATCTCCGGAGTTCGCAACACAACCAAATAAGAAACCAACCCGTAAATCCCAATCGCCGCGAGACACACGGCCATACCGGCAAAGGCTCCCAGAAGGCCACAAATGAGGCGATCGGCGGCGCCTTTTCGTTCGAGTACCTCCATCATTGGCTTGACATTCTCGATCGGCAGGCCCTTGTCAACCTCCCATATCGAGTTCCGCACGACCGCTGTAAGCGCCGAGGGGTCGCCACTGGTGCGAAGCACAAGTGTCATCGTGCTGACCGGATCCTGGAAGAACGGCACATAGATTTGAGGCACACTCTGGTTCTGCCCTACGTAGTCGATCACATCGGCGACGATTCCAACGATCTCACGTGAATCTGGCAAACTACTCCCCTCAACATAAGTGCGGACCCGCGCGCCGACCGGATCGACGTTGGGAAAGAAACGATTCGCAAAGGTCCGATTCACGATTGCGACTGCCGGAGCACCGGCATCATCATGGACTGAGAAAGCTCGACCCTTCAGGATGGCAATTCGCATTACGCTAAAGTAATCGGGGGAAACGATGTATTTCGCGACCAGAGGGTTAGAGCTTAGATGTCCCTCAATTTCCAATCCAACTCGCGCTGGGAAAGATTCAGGGAGTTCTTGAGTGGCTCCTGCGAACTGAACTCCTGGTAGCGTCTGAACTCCTTCGATTGCTTTCTTCAAAAACGAAATCTGTTGAGCTGGGCTATTATACCTAGCACACGTTGAGGATCAAAACCCAGTTGTGGTCTCATTTCCGTAATGATGAGTTGAATCGATGCTACTGTGCTGACGGTAAGCACCATGGCTATTGCGACTTCGCCAATAACAATCCCGGCTCGTATCCGACTACGGCCCAAAGGTGATGCAGTTCGACTTCCTTTTAGTAGAGTGGGATCGGGTCGGGAACTGCGGAGCGCAGGCATCAGGCCGAACAGCAAAACCGTCAAACATGAAATGAAAAACGCGAAAAATAAGACCATGCCATCAACTTCAATTTTCCCCGCCAGCCAGGCCGCCGATGGGCTGAAATGCAGCCTTGCCCGTAGAAACATAACGCCCCAGAGCGCCACGAGAACACCCAGTCCTCCGCTGAACAAGGCAAGAAGAGCGCTCTCAACGAGCAAATGCTGGATCAATTGCCGACGCTCGGCACCCAGCGCTACACGAATCGCAAATTCATTCTGGCGAGCTGTGGAGCGCGCTAGGGATACCCCTGCGCAATTGGCACACGCAGTCAACAACACTAATCCAACGACAAACATGAGAAGTACCAGAACTCTGCGGACACTTGGACCCACTAGGAATTCCCGCAGTTCTATCAAGCGCGGTACCCAGATCTCGTCGAACGAATTGTCCCGATCGTCTCGGGCTAGGCGCTGAAAGATTGTTGTTGTCTCAGCCTCAGCCTCCTGTCGACTCACCCCATCTCTTAGCCGCGCCAAAACAGTTAGATTCCGGTCTTTCGATTCTTTGGGGCGAAGAGCTTGTTGGATAAACCCCTCTGGAGTCCACACGGTGCAGGGCGCCATAGCATACTTCACCTTCGAGGGCATCACTCCAACCACCGTGTAATTTCTTTCGCCAAGCACTAAGGTCTGGCCAATGACCCCAGAATCGCCGTCCCAGCGGTCCCGCCACAGGTCGTAGCTGATGATGGCATCAAATTGCTGCTTGGGAACGTCCACGCTGGCCAGGAAGCTACGCCCCACAATGGTACTGACCCCAAGCAGCTCGAAGAAATTGGGAGTGACACGCCCTACGGTGACGAGCTGG
>QHZP01000406.1 GCA_003224715.1 Acidobacteriota bacterium
TCGCTTCGATGGTGCTGACGTCGGGTCGCCGGATCGTCTTATTCTTAGCGTGGTACTCCGCAACGAGGGGTTTCTTCGGCAGCGGGTCCGCTCCGATGGCTCTGGCCGCGATCCTCTCGGCGGCGGCCAGGTACTTCTCCATGAGCACGGGAGTTATCGTCAATACGTCGCCCATGTTGTCAAAACCATAACCCGAATCGTCCGTCGGGAAGTCCTTTTCGGCACGGAACTCCACCCCCAGCAGATCGCGGATGGTATTTGAATACTCGTTCCGGTTCAGACGGCGCGCTGTGACGCGGCCCGGGTCGGGCTGAATATTGCGGTCGGCCTTCTCGAACTCGCCCTGGACAAACTGAATCAACGCGTCGATCTGGCCCTCCGGCGGCTGCGGCACACCTTTGGGTGGCATCTGGCCGGTCCGCAGCTTCTGCAGGATTTTCTCCCAGCTCTCACGCCGTTCGGCGATCGAGCCAGGTTTCGAAAAAAGGTTGAGGTTGAGGCCGCCCGAGGCGACGCGGTCATTGTGGCATGGTGCGCACGTATTGGCCAGCACAGGGTTGACAATATTCTCGAAATCCGCCGAGTTGGATCGGGACGCTGCCGAGTTCTCGAGGACGCGGGCCGTGGATATTGCAAAGGGATTGCCGGCGAGCAGAAGGCCGTTCGCTGACAGGGTGATGAAAAAGCTGTAGACTTTGAAGCGCATACCGTCCAGCCTCAATAGCTATATACAACTTTATACGACAAATCCGGCAGGAATGCTACTCCTATCCCAGGTCGCTTCAAAGTGCCTCACCCCCTTCACGGTCGTGCCCCTGTCCGCGAATGGAATTAATGTAGGGTAGGTGAGGGTAGGTGAGGGTAGGTGAGGACGGCAGGTTGACAAACGTGACCGAAATTCGAACTTCTTCGCCACCAAGTAACCCGAGAGAAAACATAGTTTCACAAGAAATAATCAGGAGATTCTTATAGAAATCTGTCATCCCGGCAGCATACAAAGCTTCAATCAGAACATGCTGATGTGAGAGGATAGCTTCCTCAAAATTGACTTGTCCAGCCGGCACAAGTTACGAGGAAGGGGAGAAAGCCTCAACGGCTCACAATGACCTTATGGCTGCTGGCGAAATTTTCGCACACCTGCTGTACCACCGATGATGGACTGTGAATGTGGGAGGCGCTGTCCCAGCGGCGACCTTCGTTGGCAGGCCGGGCCGTTTTGAATGGAAATTCGCGGAGGAAATAAACCATGCATCGAAGAACGTTCTTAAAGGAGGCGGCCCTCTTGGCCACAACTTGCGCTACAGGGCTTTCCAGCTTCCAAGCAACTTGCAACAGAGCTTTGGCCGCGGTCCCAGGGGACGAAGTCCCCGGGTGGAAGTTCAGACCGGCCCCGGCCACTGGGCCCCTGCGTGTCCACGCGGCTAATCCTCGTTACTTTACCGACGGCAGCGGCCAAACTATCTTTCTAACCGGATCTCACACCTGGGCTAACTTCCAAGACATCGGCGTGGCCCCGCTTCCAAAATTTGACTGGCCAGCCTACCTGGACATGATGGTGAAACATAACCACAACTTCATGCGGTTCTGGCATTGGCTGCAGGCCGCTTATGCGCCCTGGACGGATGAGAAGATGTTAGTCGACCCGCTGCCTTACCTGAGGACCGGGCCGGGAACAGCGTTGGATGGCTTGCCTAGGTTTGATCTCACCAAGTTCAACCCAGCTTACTTTGATCGGATGCGGAGTCGGCTGATCGAAGCGAGGGAGCGTGGGATTTATGCTGCTGTGCAATTATTTCAGAGCTTCAGCGAAAACAAAGGAGGGTCTTGCAATCCGTGGCCGGCGCATCCCTATAACCTCAAAAACAATATCAATGGCTTCAATGGCGAAAAACAAGGTACCGGCACCGTTGATTTGAGTCGAGCCGAAGTCAGAACCATGCAATCTGCCTATCTGCGAAAGGTCATCGACACAGTGAATAATCTAGACAATGTCCTGTACGAAGTGATCAATGAAGGTGGAAACAAGGAGTGGGACTGGTGGGTGGTTGATTTCGTGCACAGCTACGAAACGGAGAAAGGCAAGAGACATCCCGTGGGGCTGACTGGAGGGAATGCTGAAACTCTGGCTGAATTGCTGGCCAGTCCGGCGGAATGGATTTCGGCGGGGAGTGATCAGAATCCCGAGTTCAAGTCCGATCCTCCCGTTTGGGACGGCAAGAAAGTGAGCGTCTCGGATACGGACCATTTGTGGGGACATGGGGGAACAATAGCTTGGGCCTGGAAGAGTTTCGTTCGAGGTCACAATACTCTTTTGATGGATTCCTGGGTTCCTATTCCAGGCCGGCCGTGTGGTCATTGGAACTGGGCCTCGCGTCCGGGCAATCCAATCCGGGACCTTAATCGCAGCGAGCACTGGACGTGGGAGCCGGTCCGCAAAGCCATCGGCAACACTCGGACCTATGCCAACCGGATGAATATGGCTGCCACCAGCCCTCGGAATGATTTAGCTTCGACAAAGTACTGCCTTGCCAATCCCGGAGTAGAGTATTTGGTCTATTTGCCGGAGGGCGATGAGGTCACGGTTGACCTTTCGGGCGCCCCTGGGGAATTTGCGGTGGAGTGGATGCACCCCGTTGCGGGCACGATCACGCCGGGGGGCTCAGTTGAGGGAGGCGACAAACCGAACTTTGCTGTGCCGTTTCCCGGTGCGGCCGTTTTATATTTGCGAAAAAACGACGACCCGCAGAGACGCTGAGAGGAAGGGAATCCCGGAGAAGGCCGAGAGACGGCTGCAAGAATTGGAGGTTGAAAGTGTCCCATTGGCTGAGCCATAGAGTGGCTGTGAGCTTGTGCTTAATGTTACTTGGTGGCGAAGAAGTTTAAACTTCGGTCGAATTTGTTAAGCTGCCGTCCCCTCACCCAGGGAGCTTTCTCAAAGCTCCCATGCCTCTCCCAATGGGAGAGGGTGGCCGAAGGCCGGGTGAGGGGTCCGTGGCCGATAGAACCGCACTCCTCGCCGGTCTGAGGTTGCTCGGTACTACTTAAGCTTCCGCCTTTAGTTCAGGCTGCCTTTCGGCAGTCGAGCTTTGGCCAATCTCCAGATTTTCTGTGCATCTCAGCGCCTCTGCGGTGAAAGAATCTTACAATGCAAGTCTCATAGGAAACGCATGAGTCTGATCGGCATTGATGTGGGCTCGAGCGCTGTCAAGACCGCGGCATACCAGTCCGATGGCAAGCTGCTGGCCGCCGCGCGGGAGGCAGTCATCCCCCGGCGCCCCCAGCCGGGATGGTGGGAGAACGATCCCGTGGAAGTGTGGGCTGCTACGCTGAAAACACTGGGCAGCGTGGTTAGAGCTCGCGCGGTGAGGCGGGACCTCCCCGTAGTGATTGCCGTCTCCGCCTCAGGGCGCGAGGCATTCCCGGTTGATGAAGAAGGATTGCCTCTCGGCTCATGTATTATGACAGCGGATACGCGCGGCGAAGAACTTGAAAAATCTTCTGCGGCGCACATGGACCCCCTTGACTGGTATCAAGTCTGTGGCCATATCCCGGAGCGCATGGACCCGGCTAATCGCCTTCTCTGGTGGCGCCGGCATTATCCGGCCGTGATGGACCGCGCCAGATACTTTCTAGGTTGGCATGAATTCTTGACCTTGCGTCTGGGTGGACGAGCGGTGACTGATCACAGCCTGGGAAGTAAATGGTTCACTTACGACTTGGCCCAGGGAGGGTGGTCGCTGGAACGTCTCGCTGAATTTGATCTCGATCCCCGCATGCTGCCCGAGCTAGAGCCTTGGGGTAAATCGGTGGCTACTTTGAAGGCATCGCTTGCCGCGGAACTAGGCTTAGCGCCGACGGTCCAGATCGCAGTCGGAGCCCTTGATAGCACGTGCGCGGCAGTTGGGTCCGGCGCCTCAGGTGACGGGATCTGTGGACTATTGTGTGGATCTTGGGAAGACCTGCTTGTTCCAACCAAAAACCTTCCTTCACCGGCCGAGTTGATAAGGGTCGGGTGCACCTTCGGGCCACATCCAGGGGTCGCAGGCTCGGCTGTACTTGCCCTGAGCCCCAATGGTACAACCATTGTCGATTGGGCAAGAAGCCTATTGGGCATTCCGCTGCGGAAACTCGAGGCCGAATTGCAAGCGAGTGGCCCTCTACCAAGTCCAGTACTGGCGATCCCTCATTATTCAGGGGCCACTATCCCCTGGAGAAATGCACGAACCTCACGCGGGTCATTTGTCGGGCTCACTTTGGCCAGTTCCAAGACTGACGTCGTCAAGGCGCTGATGGAGGGAATCTTTTTCGATCTATTGCTCACAATGAATGCGCTGCGCCACGCCCCGACTGGTGGATGCAACTTAAGGCGGATTTGAGCAACCTCCCAGTCGAGGTGATCAGCCAGCCTGAACCTGGGACAGTGGGTGCCGCCTTACTGGCAGGGCTCGCGACAGGCACTTTCTCAACTCTGGAAGAAGGTGGCAAGCTCTTTGTCACGCCAGCCCGTCGCTATGAACCTAATCGCGAGAGGGCCCGCCTCTACGAAGAGAGGCTCGATGCCTACCGCACGACCATTAGCTCATTGCTAGGCCTTGATTGGCTCAAGGGTGAACCGAGCCGCGACCGTTAGGGAGCGGTTGAGGCAACCTGCCGGGTCTGCCCCTCCCTGACGATCGGGGCTCGGATTTCTGCTATTTTCAGAGGAGTTGCCCATGCCGCCTGGGGCGACGCCACGAACTTTCAGTAGCGACAGGCATTCCTGCCTGTCCATTGGCCGTGAGGCCAAAGAAACCCCGCGCTGGTGCACGGCCAGACAGGCAGGAATGCCTGTCGCTACCATCGAGAAAGCCTTTTTGGCAAGAAGAGTCATTTGATCATTGGGTTTGAGACGAAGAGGAGTTTCGACGAATTATGCTCTAAATGGAGTACAATCCAGTTTCGGCTGGCCTAGTGGCTAGAGTCGAGGATTGCCCTTGGTCCAGTGCAACGGGCGGAGGAAAGTAAGAGCAGACAAAGTAGCGACAGGCCGTCCCACCTGTCGCTTGGCCGGCAGGCCAAAAGCCGTGGTGGCGCGCCACCAGACAGGCGAGAATGCCTGTCGTTACCATTCGGACAGGCAGTCCTGCCCATCCGTTGGACGCAGAGAACAAGAACAAGCTACCCATGAGTCAACAGGAGTTTTCAAGAAGAAACTTTTTGAAGCAGGCCTCGCTCGGCACCACGGCGCTGGGAGCTTCTTCTCCTGCATTCGCGAGCGAGCCATCGGACAAAGCCAGATGTGGTTCGGTCTGGCAAGAACCGCCCAAGCAGGAAGGTAACAATTTAAATCTGATTCTTCTAGTAAGCGACACGTTCCGCCGCGACAATCTGGAATGCTACGGCAGCCAATGGATCGAGTGCCCCAACCTGAACCAGTTCGCGCGAGACTCGATTATCTTCGAGGACGCCTACCCGGAAGGCATGCCGACGATACCTATCCGCCGCACGTTATGGACGGGCCGGCGCATCCTTCCTTTTCACTACTACCATCAGCCCGAGCCGGTTCAATTGCCAGGCTGGCACCCCCTGTACAACGAAGATGTAACCTTGAGCGAAGTACTTCTCGCCGCAGGATACATCCCCGCCCTCATCAGCGATATCCCTCACTTGCAGAGGCCCGGTAGAAACTTT
>QHZP01000407.1 GCA_003224715.1 Acidobacteriota bacterium
CTGATACCCCGTTAGAAGCTCCTTTGCCAGTCGAGGCCCGCGGTATTCCCCTCCACCGGAGGGGTGGAGGGGTGGGTTGTCCCCAGCCGGAACGACGACCCACCCCGAAGGCGACGCCTTCTACCCCTCCCAAGAGGGGATTTTCAGGGCAGAGCAAACCTCAGTCCCTCCCGCCCTCTTCCTCAATCAATTATCCGCTGGCAAAAGAGCGTCCGTAGTTTGGTGCACAAGACGGAGCAGCTACTGAATACCGTTGCTGAGAACAGAGCAAACTTCTATCCATCTGGCTCGGTCCAAGCGGAAAAGCTCTAAGTGTAAGTCAGTGAGACAAATAGGAAATTATGCTTCGCACGCGGCTTCTCTGCCTGGGCAAGAGAAACGGAATATTTTTTCAGTTTGGTGGCAGCGGTATTCCCAGGTTTGAACTGGGGTATTTGCTAGGTGTTAGGGGTTAGGTTTTAGGTGTGAGGTGTGAGGTGTGAGGTGTGAGGTGACCCAATGCATGTGGAATGTCCAAATTCCATATTCAATCGAGACAACATGCGGCTTGGGCGCCATGCTAAAACGGTGACCTATTTCATTTCCATGTCTGCTCGTACTCTTACTCCTCCTCTTGCTCGGCTCTCGCCAACTAGTGGAGAATAACGTGGGAGGCTCGCTCGGGGGAGCAGCGAAGGCTTGCACTACCTGGCACCTGACAGGAACGCCTAATTCGCGCCCAAGCCTTCTAAAGGCAAGGTGGTCTTAAAAAATGGTTGGGTGGGAGTTCCGAGAGTCAATCCAGGACCAAACAGAGGGACTAGAAAATCAAAGGTATATTCGTTGATACCCACTTGGACCATGTCGGCGGTAAGCTTGTTGACAGCCGGGGTTCCATCATTCATCAAATACTGAACTGTCACCTGGCTCTCGCTGAGGCCTGCAACGACCGGTGTACCTGAGCCAGCCGGATCATGATAAACCACATATTTTTTGATTTCAGTGTCGGTAGTGCTGGAAACCACGGCATAGCGTGCTCCTTCGCGAGTCGCATGCACCAAGGCATTCCACGTCCAAAGAGCCCTGGAAAACTCGGTAATCCCAAAGAGAACTGTCAGGAAAATCACGGTGACAAAAGCAAACTCCACTAAGGTATGGCCCTGTTGTCGTACTAAACGAAACTGCGGTCGAGTTGATCGTGGTTTAGAATCTGGCATTAGGCCCCACATACCGCATTTTAATCTGCGGACTGAAACTTACATTCAAATTGATGACCCCGGGAACAAGCGAATTGAACGGGTAGCCATTCACTTGAACGGTAATCCAGTCGGGTGGATTGCCCTCGTTAAAGGGGCCTGAGCCGCCGCTGGGGGTGATGGTTATTGAACTGGCGGTTAGCCCGGGAAGTACCGGGCAACCGCTTCCCGGGCAACCGCCCCCCGTGGTGTTTCCGTAGACGACCATCTTCTGGGCGTTGCTTATCTCAGTGCTACTATAGGTGTGGCTCGACATATAGCGAGCCCCGTCGCGGATGGCTTTACTCAGAGTATTGTACTGGTAATAGGCGCGGCCAAATTCGGTAATACCGAAGGCAATTAGAAGAAATAGAGGCAAAACAATAGCAAATTCCAAGAGGCTCTGACCTTCCTGAGCCAGTGAAGTGCCTCTTGGGTTGATTGATTTATCCCGCAATAACTGCAAATCCCCCCTATCAAGGGGGGCGTAGGGGGGTGTCCTTCGAGTTTGCAATGGAATGTTCACCATAGGGACATTTCCCTCCACCCCCTGAAGGTGTGAAAGAATTCGTGAGTCCTTGGAGAAGCTCGTTGCTCTCGGACTCGTCCCCCCTTGGCCAAGGGGGGACTTGAGGGGGGTAGCCCCTGTTGAATCAAAACTTGGTGAGGATTTCCAGTGACCCCCCTGAAGTCCCCCCTCGTTGGAGGGGGACACGTTTCAGGTGTTTCCTCAATTCTTTCACACCTTCCCTTCGAAGGGGGAATCGCCATTTTCATAGATCGTGGCGCAAAATTCCTTTCAAAGGCTCTTTTATTGGCCGTCATTATCTCTGCTTCCCTAACGATAAAGGACGATTCGCCTTTGGCCGGGCAATCCTGAAAGGCCTGGAGAGCCTTTACCGGGATCTAACTTACCATTGGAATTGCACTGGCCAATAAATTCTCCAGTTATATCACCAGTAACAGGATTAACCGGAGAGTTCATAAAAAAACAGACAAGGTCGTAAATGAAGCTGGGACCAGTGATCGCGCATAAGCTGGTTGGACTGCACGAAACGATGGGCACAGGCAAAATACGTCTGCCATTCCCGCTGTAAGTGGAGTAGGGCCCTGCTAGGGTATCTGTGTCGGAGTTAAATCGACTGGCAAGACCCGCTACGACATCCGCTAAGGGATTTGGAACACTCGGAATTGGCAAAAAAGGGCCATCTCCGATTCCAATGCATCCCTGCGCGCCAACACTTAGAAGATCCCCAATTCCACCGAGGCCGCCACCTCTACCGCCGCCACCACCAATCATTGGAATAAGATTCAAAATCGAATACCCGCCGGGGAAGTGAAGAGTGTATAG
The DNA here is from genome assembly GCA_003224715.1 of Acidobacteriota bacterium. Taxonomy (GTDB): domain Bacteria; phylum Acidobacteriota; class Terriglobia; order Versatilivoradales; family Versatilivoraceae; genus QHZQ01. The sequence goes on from QHZP01000407.1 coordinate 2,566, forward strand.
CGACCCTATTACATAACTGACGGGTTCCGGAGCGATAGGAACCAGTCCGTCGCAAACTTCGTTGATGGGCGGACTTTGGCCGGCTACAGCCACCGCGGATACATTGGTTGTGCTTCCCACACCTGGGACTATTTTAAGCAGAGCCAGATCCATGGTCTTCTGCTTGGCGACCTTTACAAATCTTATGCCGGCCGGGCTTCCGGCAGCGGAACCCTGGTCAACGTAGCCACTGTCGCGGTTGGCGCTAAAGGTGACATCACCGGCCGTCACATCCACCGGGGTCGTGTTGAAATAGTAATTGTTGGTAGCAGCCAGGGCCTGAGCTACTGCGCGGTCAATCCCGCTAGCTTTACCGTCAAGCTGTGAAGCCCCGGCCATGGCGGCGGCATCCATGGCATTCTGCAGATCGGTTCGAACATTGTAGAGCATTCCTAAATCGATGGCCAGACCGGCGATCCCGATAAATACAACAATTCCGGCTGCTACAACGAAGAGTATCGAACCCGCTTGGTTTTTGAATGGACCTTTCGCAACAATATTGAACATAAGTTTGTGCCCCCTGCTCACTGGTCTTCGTGAATTACAGTGACGCGCTTCCACTCACCCGGTCTCTGCGGCGGCTGTCATCAAACGTTCACGCCTCACCCACACTGGGAAGGGTGAGGGAGAATAGGGTACCTAGGTTTCAACTCCGTTTGAAAGAAGCAAGTCAACTCTTTGGGTCCACGTGAGACCATGCGATGCTCAGTGGAAAATGAAAAATCGAAATTCTATTATTGATTTTAGGCACAACATCAGAAAATTTCAAAGTTATTTCTAGTGCGCAGTCCAAAGTGACGAGCGGCTGGTGGCTGGAACCACTCATTACCCTGGAAACAGCACTAAAAAATCACCGCAGAGACGCGGAGACGGGAGGAAGAGAAAAATCAACGGCTGATTTTAGCCTGGTCTTTCGAGGCCTGGCAGGGATGGATGATTCGTCGACCAGTTCGTGTGAGCCACGTTTGAATCAGAAGCAAAGGATTGAATAGGACGAACGCTATTTGCGGGGATGAACCAATCGTCGCCGACGCGGCTGCGTAACGCTTGTTTACGTCCCCGCCTTAAAGGGGCCGGGCTAAAATCAGAATGACGCCAGGCGGCGTACTCGCTTGAATTGCTCTGCCTCACGTTACCTCTGCTTGCCTAGCGATACAAGACGACTCGCCTTTGGCTAGGCAGTCCCGAAGCGCCCGCAGCGGGCCTGGAGGGATCCGACCTACCATTGGAATTGCACTGGCTGATAAATTCTCCAGTTATGTCACCCGTAGAAGGATCAACCGGAGATGTCATAAAAAAACAGACGAGGTCGTACACGGATAGACTTGGAGGACTGCCCGAAACCATAGCTAGAGGCAGGATGCGTCTCCCATTTCCGATTCCATTTTGCGTGTAAAGTGAATAGCCGATTCCAACGCTACTCTCTGTGTCGGAGTTGAATCGAGCAGTAAGACCGGCTATCACGTGCCCTTTAGGCACGAAGAGATCGAGAGGAACCGGGTCTCCGATTCCAATCGATCCGTGCACGCCAAAAGTTAGAGTACTGACGGGGCCCGCACCAACGATTGGGGGAAGATCCAGAACCAAATACCTCGGCGCCGAGGCAAAGCGGAGAACAGTTTCCACGCCTGCTACGAAAGGGCCATCGGCAGAGTTTGGAGCTATGGGAATTAGCCCATCATT
>QHZP01000417.1 GCA_003224715.1 Acidobacteriota bacterium
CGTGGTACGCGAGCCTGACAAGAAATGGAAGATCGCTCGTCTTATGTGGAATAGCAACCAGTAACGCAATCTGCCACCTGTTCCGCCTGCACCTGTTCACCCTAGAGTGGTATGATAGCGCTCGTGAACAGCCGCGTTTCTCTTGTCTGCAAATTGACCTCCCTTTTTTTGTTCTTGCTGGTGACGATCCTGCTCCCGGTTTTTCCAAAACCGGGTTCGGAGCAATCTCGGCCTCCAGAAGCTCACCGTTTGCTCGAGGAAAGTCTGAAGCTCTTGCACTCAAACGACCTGGACAGAGCCAGGCAAAAGCTCGAGGAGTTCTTGAAGCTGCATCCCACCTCGGCACAGGGGCACTACTTGCTTGGAGTCACCTATGAAGGGAAAGGAGATCTTCAAGCTGCCACGAGGGCATATCGCACGGCCCTCCAGCAAGATCCCAAGATGGTGCGAGCCCACGATCGGTTGGGATTTGTTTTGGGCCGGCTCGGGGAAACGCAAGAAGCAATTGGCGAGTTTGAAATCGCTACTGAACTTGAGCCCAATTTTTTTGACGCCCAATATCATCTCGGGGCCACCCTTTGGTGGACGAAAGACGTTGACAAGGCTTTGCCGGCGCTTGAAAAGGCTGTTGAGCTTACTTCCAACCACGCCGAAGCCCACTACTATCTTGGGCTGGTAGTCAAACAAAAAGGTCATGTCGAAGCTGCCATGGAGCATTTCCAGCAAGCTGTTAAGATCAGTCCGGAGCTCGCCTTGGCCCACTTGCAATTGGGAATGTCGCTTCAAGAGCTTGGAGATCTGGACGGGGCGGTTGCCGAATTGAAAAAGGCCGCCCATTTGAACCCTTCTTTGACTGACGCTCGCAATAATTTAGGGCTGGCGCTGGTGCAAAAGGGGGAAGCGGAGGCGGCTGTGGAAATATTACAAGCGCTGGTGAAGGACCGGCCGGAAAACGTGGCAGCCCGAATCAATCTGGGCAGTGCCTTGTTGCAGAAAGGTGACCTCTCAGGAGCTGTGGAAGTTTATCGCGAACTGACTCGAATGGCGCCCTCCAGCGCCGAGGCCTTTTATAATCTGGGCATGGCCTTGAAACAGAAGGACGATTTTCAATCAGCCGAGACTGCGCTTCGCACCGCCATACGGCTGGACCCATCACTTCCCGAGGCCCATTACACGCTGGGTGTTGTCCTCTGGCAGACCGGCAAAGCCGATGAAGCCCTTCAGTGTTTGCGCGCAGCTATCGCTCACAAGCCCGATTATCTGGACGCCCACTACATGCTAGGCACCGTACTCAAGCAAAAGGGAAATCTCGATGAGGCTATTTTGGAGTTCAGGCAATCCATCCAGCATCAGCCCAAGGCGGCTGAAGCCTATTTGAGTTTGGGACAAGTGCTCCAGCAGAAGCGTGATATGGAGGGGGCTGCGGCTGCGTTTGCCGAGGCAGATCGCTTGAATAAGAAGAAGGCTGATGGCCAGGCAGCTCTCTTCTCCCTCCACGCAGGTCTGCAAAAACTAAAGCAGAAAAATTTAGCGGCGGCCATCACGAAATTTCGGGAAGCTCTGCGTCTCGCTCCCGATTACCCTCAAGCCCATTATCAATTGGCGTTGGCGCTACAGACTCAAGGAGAAAAAGAGGAAGCTCAAACTCATTTCCGCGAGGCTCGTAGGCTGGCGCCCTACCTTAAGCCACCGGATTGAAGAATCACAAACTGCGGCGTGTGGGCCTTGGCCTCGGAGAGGCGCAAGACAATAGCCCACCGCGTCAGCCGTGGGACAAGTCAGATGCGTGGATCAGCCCCGGAGGGGCGACAGACAAGGCGGAACGATTCACCTCCCATCCGGAGTCTTTCGCCCCTGCCGGGGCTTGGCTCCTGTATGACGCTAACCCCACGGCTGGCACCGAAGAACGCGGCTGACCCTCACCCGTCGCTTCGCGCCACCCTCTCCCACAAGGAGAGGGAGAACAATAAATGGGGTGTGGCTCAGATCGACGTTTCCTGCCACGCCGTTACCACTGTTTCATGAAACGTCTGTTGGTTAGCCTTCAAGTCAGCGCTCTAATCCGTGGATGTCTCCCTCGCCCTTGGGGAGAGGGTGGCCGCAGGCCGGGTGAGGGGGCAACCCACGGGAATTGCTCCTCAAAATGTCCAAACTCCAGAGCCCACGGCTGGCGCCGTGGGCTATTATCTTGCGCCTCTCCGAGGCTAATGCCAATGGTGCATAATTTGGGTATCAAGGCTTCACCCGTCTCCCATGAGGAAAGGCAACAACAAAATTGGCTTGACTCTCCGCTCGCCCTTTGGGAGAGGCATGGGCTTTGAGAAAGCTCACTGGGCGAGGGTCAGGAGTGAAATGCGACAATGCATCTCGATTTGACTTCGAAATTCAGACTCAAAATTCCCAGGATTGTTCAGTTATCACTCCTGCTCCTCTTCATGGCAGCACTTTGGGAGGCAGGCCGCCTCACGGGTGTTTCTCAGGGGACGACTCACCCATCACTCGGTTTTTCGTTCACCAATGTCGCCGCCCGGGCCGGTCTTGACGCCCTGAACGTTTTTGGTGGCAAGGAGTCCAACAAATATCTTCTGGAGACCACGGGCTGCGGTGTGGCTTTGTTTGATTACAACAACGATGGCTGGTTGGACGTTTTCCTGGTCAATGGTTCCGTTTTGGAGGGTTTTCCTAAAGGCAAAGAACCCATCAACCATTTGTATCGCAACCAAGGAGACGGCACCTTTGTAGATGTCACCTACCAGGCCGGTCTGGTGCAGAGTGGCTGGGGACAGGGCGTATGTGTCGGGGACTATGACAACGACGGAAACGAAGATCTCTTTGTCAGTTACTGGGGCCAGAATCAGCTCTATCACAATAAAGGCGACGGAAGGTTTGAAAATGTGACCGAAAAAGCGCGCTTGTCTGGCAATCGCACCCGGTGGGGCACCGGCTGCGCTTTTCTGGACTACGATCGGGATGGATACCTGGATCTCTTTGTAGCCAACTACATCGATTTTGACATCGAATCGGCCCCTGTTCCAGAGTCTGGGCTTTGTCGTTATAAGGGGGCCAAAGTCGCCTGTGGGCCTCCCGGATTACCGGGCGGGAAGAATGTGCTGTATCACAACAAGGGCGACGGAACTTTCGAAGATGTATCCGAGAAATCTGGGATAACCCGGGCCACCGGGACTTATGGACTGGGCGTGTCCACCCTCGACTTTGACAACGATGGCTGGACGGATATCTACGTAGCCAACGATTCCAATCCCAGCGTCCTTTATCGCAATAACCAGGATGGAACGTTCACTGACGTGGCTGTCAAGACAGGCTGTGCTTACAGTCAGGATGGGAAGCCCCAGGCGGGAATGGGTGTCGGTATTGGCGACTTTGATCGCAATGGGTGGATGGATATTTTTAAGACCAATTTCGCAGGTGATACCTCAACACTCTATTCCAATAGCGGCAAGGGTTTTTTCGAAGATCTCACCTTTTCTGGCGGGATTGGGCTCAATACGCGCTGGCTCGGATGGGGTTGCGGCTTTATTGATCTCGACAATGACGGGTGGCTTGACCTGTTTTTGGCTAATGGCCATGTTTATCCTGAGGTCTCGCAACTCAAAACAGAGGCCGGGTATCAACAACGGAAAATAGTCTACCGGAACCTTCGTAACGGAAAGTTCGAAGACATCACAGAGCTGCTGGGAACTCCGGCCACAACTCTCAAGGCCAGTCGTGGCTGTGCCTTCGGTGACATTGACAACGACGGCGATACGGATATCGTGATCAACAATGTCCACGATAAGCCTGACCTTTTCCGATTGGATTCTCTTAACAAGAACCATTGGATCACGCTTAAGCTGGTGGGCACGAAATCCAATCGGAGCGCGATTGGCTCGCGCATTCGCTGTGTCGCAAACGGAGAAAGTCAATTTCAAGAGGTGCGGGGAGGAGGAAGCTACATTTCCCAGAATGACCTGCGCGTGCACTTTGGCCTGGCGGACGCCACCAGGGTCGAACGCTTGGAGGTGCGCTGGCCAAACGGCTCTGAAGAGGAATGGACAAATCTTGGGGTGGATCGTTTTTTAAGACTTAGGGAGAGGAGCGGAAAGCTTTTGTCTGGCGAGACGGAAAGTTCCGGGTCAAAATAGCCATGTTTTTCCGAAATAAGTCTCGCAGTCCAGTGGCATGAGTGTCAAAGGCCTGAAGGGCGGCAATAGGTCAGCCCAGGGCAGAGCGAAGGGGGCGGTAGTCCCGCAGCGGCACCCTGGGTAGAGAAACACATTGCTTCTGTTTTTATGAACGCTGGAGCGGACTCTTTGCCCTGGGCGGGCTAGTCTATTGCCGCCCTTCAGGCGGCCTGCAGTGAGGAACACCCCTGTTTCCAGAGCATCGACTTAACTAGCCAGGGCCTTCGCCCCTGATATCCCTTCCCCACCCGTGACAGGGAGCCCGAAGCGCCAGCGAGGGTCATCGCGCGGCTATCCCTCGCTGGCGCTTCGGGCCCTCAGTCCGTCCACGCATCCCGGCATCACTTCACAGGCGGTGCCCCTGGCACTACCGAGGGAGGTTGGAAAAAAACGGTGTTCCTAAGCAG
>QHZP01000418.1 GCA_003224715.1 Acidobacteriota bacterium
CAAATCGGACCGGGGGAGGCCCCGGCGCTCTTCGGGCCGACATTCACCAGCCCGCCCTTATCCATCCATACGAGACTACCGCCGCCGGCCCCGATCTCCGCTATGTCGATGGACGGAATTCTGAGCACGTACCCCTTGCCTTTATGCAACCGGCTCGCCCGGTGAATGCCAGCGCCGACTTCGTACTCGGCGGACCGAGTGTATCGCCCACTCTCCACAACGGACGCTTTGGTTGTGGTCCCCCCCAGGTCCAGGGTAACGATATTTGCGATGTTCAGTTTCTGCGCAACGTAAGCTGCCCCCACCACCCCCGCCGCCGGACCACATTCGACAATCTCGACCGGCACCTCTGCGGCCTCCTCGGCGCTGATCATTCCCCCGCTTGACTGCATGACATAGACCGGGACATCCACCCCAATGGCACTCAAACTCGACTTCAGAGACCGCAGATACGAGGTTACCACGGGCATCACGTAGGCGTTGACGACCGTTTCAGACGTGCGCTCGTACTCCTTCAGCATCGGCCTGATCTTGGTTGATCTGCTGACAAAGACTTGAGGCGCGATCGACCTCACCAATGCCTCAATCTGTTGTTCGTGCTTGGGATTTCGCGGTGAATTGTACAGGCAGATGGCGATCGACTCGACCCCTACAGCCACGAGGCTCTGGATGATTGCCTTCACCTGCTCGGTGTCTAGCGCCTGCAGAACCTCGCCCTTCTTTCCAATGCGTTCTCGAACCTCAAACCGGCGAAAACGCGGCACAAGAGGCACCGGCTTCCTCCACGCCAAGTTGTAGAGCTCGGGCATCCGGCCACGGGCGATCTCCAGCACGTCACGAAATCCTTCCGTGGTGATCAGACCGACTTCGGAACCGGTCAACTCGATACAAGTGTTTGTGACTATGGTGGTTCCATGAACCACTTCTTTGACCGAGGACGGGCGGATGCCCTCCGTTTTCAACACGTCCTGGATACCCTCCCGGATCGCGCGGGTATAATCGCCCGGAGTGGTGAGCACCTTCTTTTTCAGGACTGTTCCCTTCGAGCCGGAAAATACGATATCTGTAAAAGTCCCGCCAATGTCGGTTCCAATCCTGAAATCCTCTTTCATCTCCTCTGTCGTCCGTGTGACCCGTTTCATCGGACTTAAAAGCAGCCTCCTTTAGTGTGCTGCCACTCCCGACCCGGAAAGGAAGCCCAACCTCCCCTGCCAGCGACAATGTCACGCCTCCCCAACGGAGAAACGCGCGCGTTAGACCGGAGACCGCCGTGGCAAGTTGGTACGTCGGCCGCCTCGCCCGTGCAGGTCGCCTCCTCGATTCATCCATAAGGAAAAAGGCGAAAACGCTTTGCTTCCGGGTGTTTGCCCGTTATTGCGTTATGGCGCCACCTGCCATACGGTGGTGCGGCCGGTGCCAGAGATCCGTCCCCCTTAACTCACCAGACCTGCTCAGACCTTCTCGGCTCCCCCTATAGTAAGCGCCCACGGGCTCCCGGAGTGTCAGAGCAGTCTACTCTCCGGAGAATCAAAGGGCGAGCCAGGCGTGGGCCTCCGGTTTCATTCGTGCGAACTCTCGCCGATGGCCAGAGAAATGTCAATAGCCTTTTGCTAGGCATTACAGTATTTTGCAAAGCTGAAAATAGGTCGGCACCCCGTCGAGGTCCGACATCCGCCAGACTGGACGGACAGGCGGAAGCATGACGAGGCAAAGATGTGGACACGCCGGCCTTGGGGCCGCGACCTGATGATCGCGGAAACTAGAGTTCGAAACGTGTACTCGATTTAGAGATGTCGAGCTTCAATGGGCGCACGCGTCCGGGACCATGTCCGGATCTGGTGCCCGGCGGCAGCGTTCGCGGGGCTGTCCCGAAAGTCCCGGGAAATAACCAGAAGCATTTTGATCATTGTTCTTCTGCTCACATCTTACCGATTTCGCTAGATGGGACCATTGGAACATCTGGTTGCTTGACAAAGACAGCGTCGTTGAAACGGGTCGTATCCTGCGTGAAGGCTTCTCAGCGTGCATGGCGTGCTGCGGAGGCACCCGGCACAAACCGAGCTATCGTTTCCTTGTTCTAAGTTTCAACAATTGTGAGTAAAATGCAAAAGGCCCTCTGATTCACCTGAGTAAAACGCTATGAGATTCCGAATTCTAATATCAGCGCTTCTTCTAACCAAGGTACTTTCAATCTCAGGAGCGGTCCTGGCCATTCGCCAAGCGACCGTGTTCGACAGTGAAGCAAAGAGGCTAGTTCCCGACCAGACAATTCTGATTTGCGACGAGCGGATCCTTGCGGTCGGCCCGACCCGAGAGATCGGCATTCCGTCGAAGGCACACGTGATTGAGGCCCGTGGTAGGTACGTTATCCCGGGATTGATTGACGCACATACCCACGTGGTCACGGTGCTCTACTGGGCCCAGATTACTGGCGACGAACTCCTGCCTTATTACCTGGCCCAAGGCGTCACGACGATCCGGAACACCGGCGACGCCATAGCTGCCTCGCGGCTCGTACAACGTTACGCGGTGGAGCATCCCGCGATCTCGCCCCGAGTTTTCCTGGCGAGCCCGCTGATCGACGGTGATCCTCCTATTCATCGCGACATCGGATGGCCATTTAGTAGCCCGGAGCAGGTACCCTCCTTCGTCGAGGACATGCAGAAGTGGGGAATAACGACGCTCAAAATCTACGCGCGTTGTCCGCCGGAGGTGGCACATAAGGTCATCGAGGAAGGCCATCGCCGAGGTTTGGTAGTAACCGCTCACCTCGGTCGATACAGCGTCGACGATGCGATCGCTGACGGAATCGATTGCCTTGAGCACATCGAATCGGTCTCGGATTTCCTCCGCACCGATCCTCACGATCGGCATAGTCTCGATCTAACCACAGAAAGGGCCAGAAGCCTTGTGGAGACTCTGGCGCGACGAAAGATTTTCGTCGATCCGACCCTGATGGTGTTTTGGGGAACACTATTTTTCGCCGACGTGCCTGAAATCATACAGGATGCCGATAATGCCTACGTGCCACGACGCTTGCAGGAATTTTGGGCAAAGGATCGGAAAACACGGCTGGACAATTACAGCGCCGGGCCGCTGGAGCGGCGCCGGGCAACCTTTCGGAAGTACCAAGAATTGGTGGGGATGCTCCACCGGGCGGGAGTACCGTTGCTGGTCGGCACCGACGCTCCGGAGCCGCAGGTTCCTCCCGGGTATTCTCTGCATCACGAAATGGAACTGCTGGTCGAGTCGGGCCTTCCGCCGGCCGATGTTCTGGCCGCCGCAACACTCCAAAATGCCCGCGTTTTGAAGCAGGACACCGACCTCGGCACCGTAGCCGCCGGCAAGCGTGCCGATCTCTTGATCCTCAACGGGAATCCGCTCGAAAACATCCGGAATTCTCGCAAGATCTACCGCGTCATCAAAGGGGGCAGGCTACTCGATCCTACGGTCATTCTGCAGAGTGCACCCAACGACTGATCGACCAGTACAAGGTTGGTCTCGAATGCACTTCCGGCTTCTTGCACAACACCCTCCCTACCGATGTAGCCCAGCATGGTCAAGCCCAGTCGGAGTAGGCATTGACGGTAGGCCCACAATGAGTATGACTGAAAATTGAGGAGGATGTGACTTCTTGGAGCAGAGCCACGCCCATGGCGTCTCGTAGTTGTCCGACAAAGGGCTCCACCAAAAAGCCAGATCAAAGCTCACAAGGCACATTCGGGTCCGGTTATTCTCTAACGCAAGCGCGGTTGCCGTCAAATCTGAATCAAGGCCTTGAGCCAGACCTTCACGACCAATCACGGAGGTGTAATCACCGATCTCGCGACACTACCTCGCAGCATGCGCTTGCCATCGTTGTTCAAACGCCGGTCTGGGGCGATTTCCAGCCTCACCACCCAGGAGAAAACTGTGGGAAAGACACATAAATCTTGTCCCAGGGAACGGGCGTGACATAGTGCCGACCATGATGGAAATTCACCATGTTTCGCATGGTGCTCTCAACCAATTCGAACCCAGTCACCAAAAATAAATTGGCACGATACAGAACACCCAGGTCTGATGGGTGATCAATAAAGTCGGAGAACTTCTCCGTGGCCTTCCTACCCTGCTCCTTGGCTTGGGTGAAGAGGGCCAAGCTGGCATCGAGTCGCTGCAGGAATTCCTCTCGAGAATTCGTGTCCCGCTTGCCAAAAGCCTCCTGGTAAGCGATATAGGCTTTCCTAAGCGTGATGAGTGCCTGCAGGTGTACGATGTAAGATTCGGTTTTGCTCTGCAGAAATCTCAACTCGTCCTTTCCTTGGGCAGCGCAGTTGCCATCGGCAGCCTGGAGAGACTGCAGGGCACGCTGCAGCAATTCTGCGCTTTGGCTGTAATAGTGGATCTTATTATGGCTCTCACTGATGAATTCGTTCCAATTGGACGGGCCGTCAAATGGGTTCGGTTGTTGGTAGTACCGATAGGCGAGTGAAATCTCAGGAAGAACCCCACAACAATTGAAGTTGCCCTGGCCAACCCAACCCAGATACTCTTCGTTCTCCTCCAATGCCCTAAAGGCAGCCAGCATGTCCTGCTGCGCGGCCTTCCCAAAAATCCTGCGCGAGTGTTCTTCATAGAACTCCAAGGGTTTGAGTTTTGGGTTCCAGGCACCTTCAGCCAAATAGCGGTAATTTGACTCAGTCCCGCGAATGCGGTTCAGCTGGCCAGCAAAGCCTGCAACACCGTTCTCCATAGAACCCTCAAGAACCCGGTCCTTGTAGTAAAGATTCACATTAAATTGCATGCCGAACATGGAGCTGTCGTCATCCAAGCGTGGTACCAGGGTCCGTTCGCGCTCGCCCATTCCGCCAAAGTACTCCATGGGAACTCCCTGGGGTGTCCAGATGGCACGAGACTCCATATCGGTAAACGGGACGCTCTTGGGGAACATCTTGTCCATAAAGGGAAGCAAGAAGGCTCGTCCAATTCCTCCAATTCCCAGTTTCGCCTGGGGAGCCACGCGGTCTCGGGCTTCCAACATTTTCCTGACAATATGCAAGGAGGCCGCCGTGGAATCGATCACTACGGTCGGATTTCTTTCATAGCCGGTGTAGGGGGCCCACAAGTTGGTTAAGCCTTCATACTTGCTGCGTTCACTAAATTGAAAAGTTCGATTTCTTTCATCCGGGCAATCAGGAAACATCTCCGGGATATACAGGAAGTAACCTTCGACTTCCGGGTATGTCTTCACCAGGGCTCGCAACCGGTTTTCATTTATTTCGTGCAGCTCCGGATCTGCCGGGCACATGTGTGTTCCGAGGATAGGATGGAAAGGAAGGCTCAGATTAGTCGCTCGGTGAGCGTACCGTGCCAAGTTTCCCGGGAGAGTCGTGGGATCGATGCACAGCCAGACCTTGATTTTTTTTTGCTTTGCGTGTCGGATGGTCTCTGTGAGGAAATCCTTGGCCACCTGAAAGGCCTGTTCGGGTGTCTCAATGTTCTGAAATTCTGCCGGGGCCATGCGGTTGCGGCCCCCGAACAAATTTTGCCCGACTGAAAGATCTTTGATGAGATGCGACCCATAGTTGTAGCGCCAGGTGAGATAGCCGGTCTCCTTGCCTGTAGCATCACCCAGAAGTTTAGTCTCGCCGCGAAAGTCGAAGTTGATCCAGGGCTCATGCTCGAACCAAAAGAATTGCAGAAAATTCATTTTTAGCTTCGCCATTTGATCAAGGAAGGTTTTGACTTCCGAAAGGTTCATGATTCCACGGCTAGGATAGATGTTGGAAATCAAGAGGCCACGCCTGGGAAATGGTGTTTCTGCTTTTATGTTCAAGGCGGGGAGAGACAAGTCAGGGGTCTTTTCAGGCAACAGGTCTCTTCCCAGCAGGAAGGTGATCCCAAGCCGCTCGAGCAGATTGTAAGCCGCGTACATGGTTGACGCTTCATCGTTTCCACCCATGATCAGGCAACTCTGTCCGCGGAACTTAGTTGTCCAGAGAAAAAACCCATCCGGGGTTAGATCGCGGAACTGGACATTTTTTTGATCTTCAATTTCTTTGACGATGCGATTCACCTGGGGCCCTCCGACGAGGATCTGGAGTCGGCCATCTTTCGTCAGCGCGATCTTTGAGGCAGACACTATTTCGAAGTCGGCCCCCGAGAGGAGCCTAAAATACTTTTGAAGCTCCTGAGCCACAAAGGTGTAGAAAGGAACCGAAGAATCTCCTGTGACAATCACGGCTTTAGCAACACCATTCTGGGCTAAGCATTCATTTGCAGACTTCGCAGTCTTCCTACCAAAACAAACCGGGGAAACCATGAGAGTGACTGCCAGAGTCGCCAACGATTGGGCAACTGTTATCTTCCAACTTACGCATCTGGGGCTGAGAGGATCGAGATTCAATTCATCACTCCGTGTACTACTATCTTGGGTAAGCTTAAATGCATTTGGTCATGGGGACGACAGCTCTACTTGACTTGGTCTGCGCGTGTGCTCGCGGTGAACCAGATTCTCCATCCAGCGCGGCCTAATTTCTTGAGCCACGACTTTCATGTCAGAAAGTGCCCCGAGTCAATTGAATTTCCTGAGGACAGAAGTGCTCCACGTCTTTTGGAAATGAGGCTTGCTATCCACAGTGATTTGCACTTGCGTCTGGTAATCGAACATTTCGACGTCGCTCGTTACAACCTCATTGGCTTCTATCTTAATTTCCCCTTCTGGTCGAAGCATTGTGTACTCGTGGGTAGCTTTCAGTACCGTGTCCGCAGGGTTAGTCTGAGAAACCGAATAGATTGACGAGCTTCTTCTGTGGCTCTCAGTCCGGCCGTCGTGGCTCTTTGTTATGGAGTTCTTGGCAAGGCTGACCGTGACCATTTGGGTCACTAGGTCATAGGTAATGTGGTGTTCTGCGTTCGGTATTTCTTCCGGCGTCGGCCGCGGACGTGGCGAGTACCTCAGGTTCGGTGAAGGGAGTTGTAGGTTCTTGCATGGAACGATTGGCAAAATCATTCGCGATGGATGCTTACTTCCTCGGTACACCGTATTCACCGCAGCTTTCGCGGTTGGCCAGGCATTCTGAAAATCTGCGCTGGCAATATCCACCCGTATCCGGTGTCCTGCTCGAAATAGGTACGCCACATACTTCAGATCGATCTTCAGCTCATAGACCTGACCTGGGTTGAGGGCCTCTGGTTGGGCATGCGAGTTGCGATGGCTTGCCAACAACCCGCCATCCGTCACCCACTTTGACGTTCCATCCGGTCCCACATCAGTCAACTTCACGTGAAAATAGGCTGTGTCCGCCGTTGAGGAGATGTATAACACTATCTTTGGATCGCCTGTCACCTCTAGATCCTCTTCCAAGGGCGGGGTTGTGTAACTTAGTGAATAGGCTTCATCCAACCGCTGATCCACCGGCATTCCCCAAGGGAGAATACCACCCCCCCAGTATATGCCCGCAGTCACTCCAACTGTCGGGTTGTAGGTGTATTGGTCGCGCTCCTCCCGCGACGACAAGGCACGACCCTCCAGGCTTAGTTTGCCCTCCCCGTGCAAGTTGGCCTCAGAACCGATGCGAAGCGGCTGCAAACGGATGGAACCTTGGACTGATCAAGCAATGGGTTAAATGAGATCATCGCACCATATTAACTCTTTTGGGAGGAGACAATGTCCAGACTGTATGCCGGCGCCGCCCGCCGTTT
>QHZP01000422.1 GCA_003224715.1 Acidobacteriota bacterium
TTTTGCGCGGCGAGCAGGCAAAGGAGCGGTGAAATTACCTCAAATCGCGACATTGTCTTAGCGGCCAGTACTTCACTCGTAGGCAGCTGGCCGAGGTTGATTCTGAAGGTCCATAAGGGTGGGTCGCCCGGCCTGTGCTCCACGCAAAAGGGCGAGGTCAACGCGGAGCTGCTCGCGTTCCTCAAGACGTAAAGGATGGTTCCAGCGCGCGTCTCTCAACAGTGTCGCGCCAAGGCAACGCGGGTAAGGCAGGACAAATCTAAGCGGTGGTCTCACAAAAAGGAGGGAATTCATGATCTTCGGTATGACGATATCCACATTCACTTTCATTCATGTATTGCTGAGTTTGATCGGGCTCTTCTCGGGATTTGCTGTCGTGCTCGGGCTGCTAACGGTGAAACGCCTAGACGGCTGGACCGCAGTGTTCCTGACAAGCACGGTGGCGACAAGTGTGACTGGGTTCGGCTTCCCATTTGACCACCTCTTGCCGTCTCACAAGGCCGGCATCCTATCGCTGTTGGTGCTGGCAGTGGCCATCCTCGCGCGCTACGCCCTTCACCTCGTCGCCGCCTGGCGTTGGATCTATGTGATCAGCGCCGTGATTGCGCTCTATCTGAATGTCTTTATCTTTATCGTGCAGACGTTCCTGAAGGTACCAGGCCTGAGAGCGGTAGCTCCGACCCAGTCCGAACCTCCCTTCTTGTTCACGCAGCTGCTTGTTCTGGCACTTTTCGTCGCTCTTGCAATTGTTGCTGGGATCAAGTTTCATGACGTGCCGGTCCGAACGACTTGATCGGTCGCAGTGGCCTATGAATCGAGAAATAAATATCCTGGTTGGCCGTCCGCTATTGGGATTTCGAAGTCGCGGAGTAGGAGATCCCGCTGGGTCCATTTTCTTTGACCCTGTTCATCAATAGTTCTAGACTGCAGGACTACATTTGTATTTCACACATCGAAAGGAGAAATCACATGGTTCAACAATCGGCAGATCGAAATCGTCCCAAGCTCAGCGAGAAAGGACTGCTGACGCCGGACAATTGCGTTGTCACGCAAATCGACCTTCAGCCACAGATGCTCTTTGGCGTTTCCAATTTTGACCGCCAATCGATCATCAACAGCAACCTTGTACTCGCTAAGGCCGCCCGGGTTTTCGATATCCCGGTTGTCCTTAGCACAGTCGAAACGAAGAGCTTTAGTGGGAATCTCTGGCCGCAGATTCAGGCTGTCTTCCCAAACCAGGCGCCGATCGAGCGTTCCTCCATGAATTCCTGGGACGACAAAAATTTCGTTGCGGCAATCCAGAAGACCGGCCGGAAAAAGATCGTCTTGTCTGGACTGTGGACGGAAACGTGCGTCGCGCTTCCGACGATTCAGGCCATTCACGACGGCTACGAAGTCTATGTCGCTGAAGACTGTTGTGGCGATGTTAGCCAACTGGCTCATGACAACGCGATGAAGCGGGTTGTCCAAGCAGGCGCCAAACCGGTCACCGCGCTCTCCGTGATGCTCGAGTGGCAGCGCGATTGGGCAGCGCGCGATACCTATGATGCAGTCATGGACATCGTAAAAAACCATCTTGGCGCCTACGGGATGGGTGTGGAATACGCCTACACGATGGTGCACGGGGCGCCGGCGACGAAATTCCCCGAGTACGTTGTTCCGGCCGCCGCTGCTGCACACAAGTAGTGCGAGTCAAGAATGGTCAGGCCCCTTACTGGAGGCCGGCCAGGGTGGCTTGTTGCACTCGTCATCGCGCCAGTGGTTCTGAATGTGGGAGGCGCTGTCCCCAGCGGCGACTGCCCTCGTGGCGGCGAAGGTCGCCGCTGGGACAGCGCCTCCCACGTTGAGTACACCGCGGCCCTCTCCGGGGTTTTCCTTAGGTGGGTCGTGATGCCGAATGTGACGCGGCCGCAAGTGATTTTTCAAGACCCAAGACTAAAGGAGACACCTATGGCCGACAATCAAGCAGATTTGATTCTCTACAACGGTAGGATCGCAGCCCAGGAAGACCACGGTTCGGTCGTCGAAGCGCTCGCTATCCGTAACGGGAAGTTTCTGGCCGTTGGCGGAGAGCGTGATGTAATGGCTTACCGGACTGACGGTACCAAACTGGTTGATCTTAACAAACGAACGGTGATCCCCGGCCTGAACGACTCCCACATTCATCTCATCCGTGGTGGGCTGAACTACAACATGGAATTGCGTTGGGATGGTGTGCCGTCACTGGCCGACGCCTTGCGGATGTTGCGTGAACAAGCCCAGCGAACCCCGGCGCCGCAATGGGTCCGTGTGGTGGGAGGATGGTCGGAGTTTCAGTTTGCAGAACGACGGATGCCTACGCTGGACGAAGTTAACGAAGTTGCGCCGGACACTCCGGTCTTCATTCTGCACCTTTACTGTCGCGCCTTGCTCAACCAGGCAGCCTTGAAAGCGATTGGTTATACCAGGGACACACCTGACTTTCCCGGTGGCGAGATTCAGCGCGACAAAGCTGGAAACCCAACCGGGATGCTCATTGCTCGCCCCAACGCCACCATTCTCTATGCCACGCTTGCTAAAGGCCCGAAGCTGCAGCCGGAAGATCAATTGAACTCCTCGCGCCACTTCATGCGGGAGCTGAATCGGCTGGGCATCACCAGCGTGATTGACGCGGGCGGCGGATATCAGAACTACCCTGAAGACTACGCGATTATCAACCAACTCCGCGAACGTGGCGAGCTGACTGTCCGGATTGCTTACAACCTGTTTACGCAACGGCCCAAACAGGAAATCGACGACTTTTCGCGCTGGATCAAGATGACCCGGCCAGGCGAAGGTGACGATTTCTATCGCATGAACGGGGCGGGGGAAATGTTGGTGTTCTCGGCGACCGACTTTGAAGACTTTCTCGAACCCCGGCCGGACCTGCTGTCCTCTTTGGAGGGCGAACTTAAGAATGTAGTGACTCTTCTGGTCAAGAATCGCTGGCCGTTTCGCCTGCACGCTACTTACAACGAGTCGATCACGCGCTTTCTAAACGTGTTCGAAGAAGTCAACCATGAAGTTCCCTTCAACCAGCTCTCCTGGTTCTTCGACCATGCTGAGACCATCACTGACCGCAATCTGGAGAGGGTCAAGGCACTGGGGGGAGGCATTGCCATTCAGCACCGGATGGCTTATCAGGGGGAATACTTCGTGGATCGTTACGGAAAGCAGGCTGCCGAGCGCACGCCCCCCATCACGAGAATGCTGAAAATGGGAATTCCAGTGGGGGCAGGCACTGATGCCACCCGTGTCGCCAGCTATAACCCCTTTGTATCGCTCTACTGGCTGGTTACGGGCAAGACGGTGGGGGGCTTGTCGCTTTATCCGGAAACCAACCGTCTGGACCGGCCACAGGCCCTGGAGCTCTACACTCAGGGAAGCAGTTGGTTCTCCCGCGAGCAAGGTAAGAAGGGGGCTATCGCTCCAGGACAATTGGCGGACCTGGCCGTTCTCTCGGCGGACTACTTTTCCGTGCCAGACGAGGAGATCAAAACTCTGGAGTCCGTACTCACGCTGGTGGGCGGCAAAGTGGTTTACGCAGCCGCCGAGTTTGCCCAGCTTTCTCCTCCCCCGTTGCCTGTGAGCCCTGACTGGTCTCCGGTTGTCAGGTATGGCGGTTATTCGAGAGGGGCAGCGGCCGGCTCAACCAAACTTCACGCTCACTCTCCACTGGACGAATGTCATGAACATCGTCCAAAACGATCGCAGTGGGGGGCCTTTCCAGGTCTGCTGCAATGTGATTGCTTCGCATTTTGATGGCAAGTTGAATTCATTTGATTATTGAAGGCCTCAGGGGCAAGGCCTCATCCAGGGAGCTTTCTCAAAGCTCCCTCGAGTTTGGACATTTTTAAGCCACGACAGCGGTCGCGGCCTCTTGGACTGCGACGGCTTGACGCCGCTTTCATGGGCGCTGGCTTGACAGCGCCCCCAAACGACGACCGAAAAGTTCGCTACGTTCTGGAAACGCACGTTTCGTAATGATTTATTTTCCAAATGCACCTGAAACGCTTGTTGGGGTTTTTGCTCGCGTGGGCAGTCCGGGCCTACATCAAAGCCGCAAGCCCAACAAAGCGCTGTCAAAGGCGAGCCCCCAAATGTCCAAAGTCCAGGGAGCTTTCTCAAAGCTCCCTGGCTCTCCCTGATGAGAGAGGGTGGCCAAACGACGGCGGTCGCGCAGGCAGGGTCAGCGGACCCCTTGATATAGTCTATGCTTTTGTTCGCAACTTGGTATGAGGTCTCGTGATGTGGCGGAGTTGCCGTCATCGAGTGCCGCACCGTGGCAGGGAAACCATGGTCACCGTAGTGGCAATGCTTGTCACCCTGGTCCCGGCCTGTCCGGCCACAGTTCTGGCTCAATCGGGCGATCCCTCTGCTACGCCTCCGGCCTACAAGCAGCTTCGCTACGAAGAAGATTATGGTTACTTGCGAGACCAAAGCAGGCAGAGCGATCCTTTGGATGTCATCAAGTACATCTCGCTCGGAAACGAAGGCGACCGATATCTCTCCATAGGTGGCGAAATCCGCCAAAGGTTTGAGTACTTTCACAATCCGGTCTGGGGGCAAGAAGAGCAAGACGATAATGGGTACTGGTTACAGCGTTACATGTTGCACACCGATGTGCACCTGGGAAGCCGGGTTCGCTTCTTTGGTCAGCTTAAGAGTGGAATCGAAATCGGCCGTGCTGGAGGACCTCGGGGAGCTGATGAAGACAAGCTTGATCTGCATCAGGCCTTTGGCGAGATCAGGGCTTTGACGAACGGCAAAGACGGTCTGACCCTTCGAATTGGCCGACAGGAAATAGGACTAGGGTCCTCCCGTCTGGTTTCTTTCCGGGAAGGTCCTAACGTCCGTCAGAGTTTCGACGGTATTAGGCTGGGATGGCGTAGCAGTGAGTGGCAGATTGATGGGCTGGTGACCAAACCCGTCGAGACAAAGCGGGGCGTGTTTGATGATGCCTGGGACCACACCCGTTCAGTCTGGGGCGTTTATGCGGTCGGACCTTTTGGTGTGCTGCCAAAAGGGAAGGTAGACTTGTACTATCTCGGCCTCGACCGCAAAAGGGCCCGCTTTGATGAAGGGATTGGCCGTGAATTGAGGCACTCCATCGGGGCCAGAATTTGGGGAAGGACAGAGTCTTGGGACTACAACACCGAACTGGTTTACCAGTGGGGCAGCTTCGGTCAAGGACGCATTCGATCCTGGACGACGGCTTCGGATACCGGTTACCGGATCGAATCGATCCGATTCGGTCCCCGCTTCGGGTTAAAAGCGGACATTGCCAGCGGAGACCGGGATCCAACGGATGGGACCCTTGGCACTTTCAATGCCCTCTTTCCAAAAGGTGCCTATTTCAGTGAGGCGGACCTGCTGGGCCCGTACAATTTGATGGACCTCCATCCATCGGTGCAGCTGAACTTGACCGAGCGGATCTCGCTCACCCCTGATTTTGACTTCTTCTGGAGGCAGAGTACCAGAGATGGTATCTACAGTGTTCCGGGCGCCTTGATCCGCTCCGGACGCACCAGCCAAGCCCGCTACACGGGCAGTCACGGGAACCTCCAACTGGAATGGCGCCTGGACCGTCACATCAGCCTGACAGCCATCTATCTTCACTTCTTTCCGGGGCCGTTCTTGAAAGAGACCCAGCCGGGGCGAAATGTCGACTTCCTGGCCGCCTGGTTCACGTACAGGTTCTGAGGGACCTCTCCCTAAGGAAACAGAGGAAGGTGACAGGCAATGTAAAAATCGTGTGGTTCGATTTGGTGTGAGATTTGAATCGTGACGCGGAGGGTTTATGGAAATTCAGGGGCCAGTGACCGTCAATATTACGCGGACCGTCAAACCGGGCTATGAAGAAACGTTTGAAAAGGAATTGCATGAATACATCCAGCGAACACTCAACCTGCCCGGGCAACTCGGCGTACATGTGATGAAGCCG
>QHZP01000423.1 GCA_003224715.1 Acidobacteriota bacterium
TTTGACTTGAGTAGCATTACCAGCCCAAGCATAACCCGGGCCACGCTCAAGCTGTACGTCACCTCTCTGATAGAGGGGACGGCGCCGATTGCTGTCTTTGGGGTCCCTTCAGATAGCTGGACAGAAACTGGCATCACTTGGAACAATCAGCCCGCTTTCGGTTCGCAACTGGTCTCATCGAGCCTGCCAAGCACCGGATGGGCAAGTTTCGACGTTACCTCCTTCGTCAACTCACGACTAGCTGGTTCCAAGAATGTATCGTTAATGTTGTGGGACACCGCTCAATCGATAAAGTTAGCCACTTTCAACAGCCGGGAGACTGGTTCTAACATGCCGGTGCTGGAAGTGACCAAGTAGCTAGTCGAGTTTAGCTGGGCGAGAGCTGTGCCTGGTAGCCACGATCACCGTGCAGGCTGCGGTGGTCGTGAGCAGCTCGCACGGAAAAGCCCGGGGGCCAATTGAAGGAAGGCGGTTCCCACCAGCAAATTGAGCGAAACTAGCAAGACAACGAGCAAATTCCCCTTGTAACCCCTGCAGGTTTCCAAAGGCAACTGTCATCCAGGTTTTGACAGTTGCCTTTTTTCTTTTTAACGCGAGTTCTAGACCAAGCCGTTTCTCATCAGCTCCGCGCTTCGGCAAGGAGCTTTAGAGATTGGACATTTTGCGATTTCAGCGGAAAAGGGGGTAGCGACAGACATTCCTGCCTCTCAAACTCGTCTCTGAAGCAGCTCAAGACAGGCAGGAATGCCTGTCTCTACTTGAAGTGTCAATCTCCAGAGCTCCGCGTTTCGGCGCTGAGCTTTTGTCGTTATGTGCTTACTTCGTCCGGGCGCGGCAGTTGAAATTGCCGCGGAGTCACGGAGAGCACAGTGCCAGGGGAAAAGAGGGCGGCTTTTCAGGTGTCTTATCCTCACCCTAAAGGTCACGATTTTCTCAAGGCCTTGCGGAGATGTAACAACTTATCAGCCGCCTCTGTGGTCCCGCTGCCTCTGTGGCTAACAGCTGTTTTTGGCTTTATTCTTGAAGAGCAATGGTGTGTCTCCGTAACAGAAGTGTTACTTCAGTGTGACCAGTACCCACCGCCCTGGCACAGGTGTGCGCGTGTCAAGGCGCCTGCCAATATCCAGTGAGCCACCGTAAAAGCGCGCTCAGGGTGAGGAAAGGCTCGCGGACTGACTCGAACCCGCGCCTGGGGGTCGGCAGCGGAATCCATTAAGGTAAGAACTGCAAGGAATTGCAGTATAATGAAACCAATCACTAAGACTCGAATCAGCAAAAGCATCAGCAAAAAAACCCCAGGCCTTTTGCCGGGCCCGCTTTTCTTTCGGCCCGCTCCGAGCCGAAAGAGAGACCATGCCCAGAAAGAACGTGAGAACCCGGTAACAAAATTGAAGTCTTACGAACAGAAATGTGACTCGAGGTTTTCGAGCCAGGAGATTGGCTTATTCTGTGCTGAGCTTGAGATGACAAGGATTTAACCGACTTAAGAATCCATAGATCACCAGAATCCTGGAACGGAATTGTAACTCAATAGCCTATCGTAACGAAGTGATTCATTGCCGGCTGAGGTAAAGGAAACAGACGATCTGGCACGCTAACCTATTTATAAGATGTCGAGTAAGGAAATTTCTTAGCAAAGTGTTAGTGTTTGTCCTTTTTTGGTTGGCCAGTTGCCCTTCCGCTGGATGTAGTAAATTGATAAGCAAAGGGGCCCAAGAAGGTAATCCGTTCTTAAATATATTTACTTTCGCCGTCAGCTGGAATCCTGGACTTCTGCCTACCTCATTCTCCTCCTGCGAGTAAATCTTAGTCCTAGTGTTAGCGACCACGCGTTCTCATGTTACTCTCTCTGATCCTGTTCCTTATTCTGATCCTGTTCCTTAGTGTCCCCCACGGACTCTTTACCAAGCCCCGTGCTTATCCTGTCAGCCTAAGAATCTCTCCACCACACCCGACACGACGCCGGAGAGATAGCACCTAGATGGTCGATAGGCCATTTCTACGAAAACTGGCTTCCCTCCTTAAGCCCGGCTCAGTCCGGAAAAATTGCTAGTTTTCAAGTAAGCATCCTGCGGAAGCCCCAAACAAGCGCAAAGTTTTTCTCCAGGATTTGTAGCTCTTTGCCGACGGTGTGTTTTCTCTGGCACCTCACGGGATACATTTGGCAAGGGCAATCGTCAGCACAAAGCGTGGAGAGTGGACTCACTCAAACTGTGCTTGGGGGTTGGGGCGGGAGCTGAGTTAAAGGAAAAAAATAGAAAGGGAGCAGAGCATGATGAAAACAAAAATCAAAATGCCAATCGTCCTACTGATTCTAGAGGTATTGCTGCTAGGATTGCTTTGGTATTCTTCCGGGTCGTATAAGCAGATTTTGGCACAATCCACTTCCGTCCGCTTTGCCGTGATCGGCGACTATGGTACGGGCAGCCAGGCTGAATCAGATGTCGCCAATCTGGTCAAAAGCTGGAACCCCAATTTCATCGTCACCGTCGGCGACAATAACTATGATAGTGGTGCGGCTTCGACGATCGACCAGAATATCGGGCAATATTATCACAGCTTCATTTTCCCCTATATTGGCAAATACGGAGCGGGCGCCCCGGTCAACCGGTTCTTTCCAGCGCTCGGCAACCACGACTGGGGGACGTCTGGCGCCAAACCATACCTCGATTACTTCGTCTTGCCCGGTAAAGAACGTTATTACGATTTCACCTGGGGACCTGTCCAATTCTTTGTCGTTGACAGTGACCCCCACGAACCGGATGGAACTTCCGCTGGTTCCATTCAGGGCTTGTGGCTACAGAGCATGTTAAGTGCTTCCAAAGCACGCTGGAAATTAGTCACCATGCACCATCCTCCTTACTCTTCAGGGTCAACCCACGGATCCAGTTCGTGGATGCAATGGCCATACCAGGCATGGGGCGCGACGGCCGTCCTGGCGGGCCATGACCATGAGTATGAGTGCATTGTCAAGAATGGTTTCCCCTATTTCGTCGCTGGTCTGGGAGGAAACAGCCTCTACTCCTTTGCAACACCGCAGTCGGGCAGCGAACTCCGTTACAACGGCGACTACGGTGCCATGCTGGTCGACGCCAGTGATACTTCTATCACCTTCAAATTCATTAATCGCAAGGGCGTCGTCATCCACACCCACACGATCAACGCAGGAGGACCGCCGACGTCCGACGGGATTCCACCGGCGGTGTCGATTACCTCACCCGTTAACGGAGCCACTGTCTCCGCGATAGTCCCCGTGTCAGCCAACGCCACAGATAACGTGGGAGTGGCGGGCGTACAGTTCCAACTGGACGGAGCTAGCCTCGGCAGCGAGGATACCACAGCACCTTACAGCCTAAGCTGGAACACGGCAACGACGACCAACGGCTCGCATACTTTAAGGGCAGTGGCGCGTGATGCGGCTGGCAACCAAACGACCTCCTCGGCCATCACGCTTAATATTAGCAACGGCACAGTACCCCCTCCACCTCCACCTCCGCCACCACCGCCTCCGCCACCTCCAGGAGGAGGACAAGCAACCAGTTTCAGTCCGGTGGCAGATGCCTACGTACGCGCCGGAACCTATGCCTCTCAGAACTTCGGCTCAGACATTTCCCTCGCCGAGAAGAACAGCGACGCCGTTGCCTTCGACCGCCGAACATTTCTGCAGTTTGATTTGAGTAACGTTGCCAACACCAGCATCACCAAAGCGACACTCAAGTTATACGTTACCTCTCTGGTAGAGGGGACGGCACCGATTTCAGTCTTTGGGGTCACTTCCAATAGCTGGACAGAAAGCAGTATCACTTGGAACAATCAGCCCGCTTTCGGTTCACAAGTGGCTTCATCGAGCCTGCCGACAACCGGGTGGGCAAGTTTCGACGTTACTCCCTTCGTCAATTCACGGCTAGCCCTTGACAAGAAGGTATCGTTGATGTTGTGGGACACCGTTCAATCGATAAAGCTGGCCACCTTCAACAGCCGGGAGAACGGCTCTAACATGCCGGTGCTGGAAGTGACCGGGGCAACGACCGGCGGGCCTCCACCGCCGCCACCACCACCGCCAGTGCAACCCCCACCTCCAGGAGTTAGCCATCCTGAATTAGTATGGCAGAATCAGTTGACGGGCGAGATCGGTGTGTGGCATATGAGCGGGACCAAGTTCATTAGCTCTAGCCTATTCAATCCAGCTAAGGTAACAGATCTCAACTGGAAAATGGTTGGAAGCGGAGATTTCAACGCTGATGGCAAGGTAGATCTGGTCTGGCAGAATCAAGCCGGCAATGGAAGATCGTCGGGGCGGCTGATTTCAACGGCGATGGCAAAACGGATTTGCTGTGGCAACATCAAGGCAATGGGCAAATTGCCATCTGGTTCATGAACGGCGCGAGCGTGACCAGCGGCGTGGTATTTGGTCGGGAGACGGATCTGAACTGGAAGATCGTAGCAACGGGAGACTTCAATAGTGATGGAATGGCTGACTTGGTCTGGCAGCATCGAACCACAGGACAGATGGGAGTGTGGTTCATGAACGGCGCCGCCCCGAAGAGCACGACTTTGTTCACCCCATTCCAAGTAACAGATACGAACTGGAAAATCGTCTGTACAGGCGACTTCAACGGTGACAACAAGCCGGACATGGTGTGGCAAAACCAGGCTACTGGTAATATAGGTGTTTGGTTTATGAACGGAGCCGTTGCAGTCAGCACGACACTATTCAGCCC
>QHZP01000424.1 GCA_003224715.1 Acidobacteriota bacterium
CGGCATGCGAGCTTCCACCGCCTGAATGTAGATCGATTCGACGTATAGGAAGCCGTCGCTGACCGGCAGCGCGATCATGTTCCCGCGCAGGACCCGGGAACCCTGCTGGTTCCATAGGGTCAGGTCCTTGGCGATGGTCTGCTCCTGGTCGATGCGCGACTCGATTTGCATGGGTCCGTAGACGAGCTGCTGCTTGGGAAGCTGGAAATAGATGAGCTCGCCCAGCCGATCGCCGTCACATCGGGCGGCCATCCAGCCGATCAGGTTATCCTTTCCGCGCGGGGCGAAGGGCAGCATCAGCAGGAACTCAGGATCGCGTTCCCCGGGCAGCGTGGCCACTATATAGGTAGGCGACATAGGCTCCGGTTTGCCCGACTGGCCGTACAACCCGCGAGCAATCTCCCAAACATCTTCCTTGTTGTAGAACACCTGCGGGTCGCGCATGTGGAAGATGCGGTAAGCTTCGGCCTGCGTTTGGAACTGCACCTCGGGGTAGCGGACATGCCGGCGCAGATCGGCCGGCATCTCGGAAGCCGGCCGGAACAGCTTGGGGAACAGGTGCTGGTAGGCCTGGATGATCGGATCGTCGGGATCGAATATGTACAACGCCATCTTGCCCGTGTAAGCATCCACGCTGGCCTTGACGGAGTTTCTGATGTAGTTGGCGCCGCCTCGCAGACCGGCAACGGGAAGGATGGCCGAGTAAGGGTGGGATTGCGAAGTCGCGTAGCCATCCACGATCCACACCAGCCGGCCGTCGTCAGTAATCACCAGGTACGGGTCGCCGTCCCAGTGCAGAAAGCCGGCCAAATGGACCAGCCTGGAGCGGACGTTGCGGTAGATCATGATGCGGCTGCGGTCGTTGAAGTAGCGGGTAAGGATGATGTTGGGTTCGCCCAGGGCCACCGCGGCGGCGGCTTGAATCAGAAAAGAGCCCACCGGGAAACCGCCCGTGCCCTGGTAGGTCGAATACTTGTTCTGCTCGCCGGAAGGATAGTCGAACTCCTGGCGCAAGGTCGCGACGAAGACCGGGTCGTGCGTGCTCTCGCCGTAATAGATCTCGGGACGCGTGAGCCGGAAACCCGACGACCGGATTTCGGGCGGAGCATCGGCAATCAGCAACACGGGCAGGCCGTCCGGCGTGGTTTTGTTGACCTCCGATACCACCACGCCGAACCCATGCGTGTAGATGAAATGAGGGTTAATCCAGCTCGCCTGGGCGTCGGCGGGCAATTGGCGGACGTCGATCTCGCGCGGCGACAGCAGCACTTGCTTGATGCGCCCGTTGATGATGTACCGATCGACGTCGGTATCCGGAAACTTGTAGTAGGGACGCAGCGCCTGGATCTGGTTGATCGTATCGCTGTAAGCGCGCCAATCCCAGAGGCGGATGTTTTCGAGCAGCGCGGCGTGCTGGACCGGGTCCACAGTTTCGCGGGCCGCCGCGGAAAAGGGACGCTCCGTGGCCCGGCGATTCAGGCCGAAGGCCAACCGTGTAGCCTCAAGATGCCGCTCGATGTAAGGTCTTTCAATCGAGATTTCGTTGGGCCGCACGTAAACCGCCCGGATGAGAACAGGCAAAAGGAGCATCAGCCCATAAACCGCGGCCAGGGCGGCGACGGTCATCCTGTAGCGCCGAGTCCACACCAGCGGAATGCCTATCAAGGCAGCAGCGATCAGCAACCAGCGCAGCGGCAGTACTGCCTTTTCATCCACGTAGTCGGCGCCGGTCATGAAAGCGTGAGAGTTGAACAGGAGCTCAAAGTTGCCCAGAAAGGTCCACCCGGCGAAGCCGAGCAGCAACACGATGGCTATGACGCGGACAAAGCCGGAGCGGGTCGCGCCCGGCAGCATAAGGACATTGGGCTCGAGCCTGAAGGACTCGGCCGATCCTCCGCTCCGCCGCCAGGAGTGAAAACGTTGGACTTCCTGCCAGCCCCGCGCCGTCGCCCAGAATACGACGATGGAAAGAATCGAAAGGACGAACGCGAAAGTAAGCAGGTCGGAATAAAAAGGCAGGGCGAACAAGTAAAACGGGAGGGTGCGGGAAAAGACCGGATCCCTCCAGGGGGTGCCCTCCGGGCCCGCCGGCAGCGTGATGTGCCGTGATCCCGCATATCTCATCACCACCCAGTAATCAATGCTCGCTGAAGCCAATAACGCCGCCGCCACGAGCAACGCCACCGGAACCAGCCGCGAATAAAGCCCCAGATCGCGGAACCGGAGCCCGGCATACTGCAGTCCGCGCGCATGCGCCAGCCACAAGACGATGAATACGATCAGCATCCCCGCTGCGGCCGGCGCGATCTCGTACCACAACATGCTCAGCCATGCATCAACCTGCTCAACCTCTTTCCACCAATTGTATTCAATGATGAAGCCCGCGATCTGAACGGATCCCGCAATCGCGATCAGCGCCACGAGGACGGCGAGCAGGATGAGCTTCCGAATCTGCGAGGATCTCATAAACACGGCCCTCCGGGCCTCTTCATCGCTGATCCCAGGCCTGGATTTTCGTTTTGGACTCCTGGGTAGCTGCCAGTATACACGAATCCGACTCCTGGTCCACCGCCACTTCATTTGCCGTACGGATCGCCCCTACCGAAGTGCAAAACATGATATTGTCGCCAAGCGCTACAGTTATCACTCGTCCCAAAGGAGTCACTATGAGCGAAGATGTGCACCCTAAACCGGTCAAGACTACCTTGATGCGGCGGGTCATCATCTATGCTGTCCTGCTACTCGTCGTCTTCTCGCTCGGCTTCGTCCCAATGTGGCTCAAGTCTCGTGAATGCTCCAGTAGCCTTTCTGAGGCAGAACACCAATTAGACCTGGCCAGGATACAGAATACCCTTGCATCCGCAGTCATTGACGCGCGGAGGGGCGATTACGAGCCAGCCCGTCAAGCTGCCAGTAACTTTTTTACTTCCTTGCGGGCAGAAACTGACAGAGGGGATGATTCGGCCCTCTCGCAGGCACAAAGAGAGGGAGTACAGCCGCTGTTTACCGGACGTGATGAGATCATCACTCTGCTTGCTCGTAGTGATCCTGCTTCCGCAGAGCGGCTTTCTGATCTGTATGTGTCATATCGTAAGATCATGAACAGGTGAGGTGGCGCTTGGTATCTGCGGGCCTACTGCATCTGGTCAGCATCCCAATTGCAGCCTTCGGTACTATACTGGCTCTGCTCGCCATCGCCGCTGGTGGTTTGATCCTGGTTGGCCGGTAAGCCTTTGCGGCCGGGCGGCCTGTAGCTGGGACCAACGCCAGTTGGCCGCACACCTTACGCGGAAGATGTTAGGTGCACCTCATAAATGAAGGAGAAAGCGATGAGAACGAAAGTGGGTTTGTGGATGGACCATAGGAAGGCTGTGATCGTTGTTGTTACGGACAAAGGGGAAGAAACAAAACTGATAATATCAAACGTTGAAAAACAGCTCCGCCGTTCCGGTGGTTCACCTCTCAAGGGTCCACATGAAGCACAGCAAGTTCCGGCAGACGACAGCCGCGAGAGAGAGTTTACGGGACATCTCAACATTTACTACGATGCGGTAATTGCGTGTATTCGTGATGCAGAAGCTATTCTGATCTTTGGTCCTGGTGAGGCAAAGGGCGAGCTCAAAAAACGTCTGGAGAGTAGAGAACTCAGTGGACGCATCATCGGTATTGAAACAGTTGACAAGATGACGGATCGTCAGATTGCGGCAAAAGTTCGACAGCGCTTTCTAAAATAGAGTTTGCCAATACAGGAATATGGAATGAACCAACTCCCTCCAGCCTTCTGGAGATTCTCTGCGGCCGAGATGCTGCAGCCACTTCAAACGGCCAAGGAAGGATTGACCGGCGATGAAGCCAGACAGCGGCTCGCACGCCATGGCTCTAATCTCCTGAAGCCCCCCAAGCGGTCGGATGTGTTCACGCTCCTGCTGGCCCAATTCAAGAGTCCGCTAATCCTCATTCTTTTCATTGCAACCGGATTGTCATTTTTCTTACATGATCCTGTTGACGCTTTCATTATTCTTACCATTGTCCTCGTAAGCGGCCTGCTCGGGTTTTGGCAGGAGCGCAGTGCAACCAACGCCGTGGAGAAGCTGCTGGCCATCGTGCAAACAAAAGCTGTCGTGCTTCGTGATGGAGGACCCAAAGAAATTCCGGTCGAAGAGATTGTACCCGGAGATATCGTCATCCTAAACGCCGGCGATATCGTCCCTGGAGACGGTCTGGTTCAAGAATCCAAAGATCTCTTCGTTGATGAAGCCATGCTGACA
>QHZP01000419.1 GCA_003224715.1 Acidobacteriota bacterium
CCACTAATTAAGCTGAGGATGTTGTTCACCTGCCAACCACCCAGGACGGCCGAAGCAACTCCCCCGCTGCTCATCCAACGCCTCCCTCTCCCGAAAGGCAATTCCCAGATGTTGGTGATGGCAAGGTTTGGCGCGGCCGCTGCCGGCTGGCGCAGGAAGGCGCAAAAGCTCAGCAGGCACACGGCCAAGAACCTCCGCCGCCGTAGAATGGAGGCAACTCGGATTTGAGTTCCTTCGCCCTGACGCACAAAGGTAATGCGGCGGCCGTGTGGCGGCCAGCTGCGGCTGAAGCCCTCACCCCATCTCGTGAGAAAGTGTGCGAGTTTCATGAGCTCTCAACCCGTCCGCACCATTGATCAGCGTATATAAAATTCTAAAGACGGCCTCACCCAAGTGTCAAGCACCTTTTTCTCTCTTGACATTCCCGTGATTCTCACCCACACTCGCCTTCAACCGGTCATACGCTGAATGATATGGGTAGTGACGCCAACGAGAGGGTGCACAATTACGGACGGGTTCCTCATGCCTCTGCGGAGACGGCACGGCCTGTGAAATGGACGATTTCCCCTTTGAAGGGGGTGCAGGGGGATGTCCCGGCGAGATGACAGAAACACCCTGCAGCCCATCGGCTGCCCCTTGACAGGGGATTTTCGGAGGAGGAGAACTTCATGGCTGAAACGATTGTCAGGTTGAGAGCTTACCGTCGGCTGTTTGTCGTTACCATCATGTGTTTTCTGGCTGCAAGTCCGGTTATGGCCCAGATTGGCACGGGTAGCATCACAGGTCTCGTTACTGATTCTAGCGGGGCGCTCATTCCCGAAGCAGAGGTCACCATTACCAATGCAGACACGAACCTGCCGCGTGTGACCGCCAGCACAACCAGTGGAGATTATGCGATAACTGGTTTGCTTCCGGGGCGCTATTCAGTGACAGTCAAGAAGAGTGGATTTCGTACCGCCAACATTTCTGCATTTGAACTTAAGGTCGATCAAAAGGCGCGAGTGGATGTGACTCTTCAGGTTGGTGAAGTTACAGAGACCGTCTCAGTAGAGGAGGCGGCACCTTTGCTCGAAAGCGAGTCTAGCAGTGTAGGCCAGGTCATCGAGAACCGGCGTGTTGCCGAGCTGCCCCTCAATGGACGCTTATTCCTGGACCTCACCATTTTGGCCCCCGGGGTCACGTATACCAAAAGCGACATGGAATCTTTCCAGGAAGTGCGCGAGGTTGGGAGGCGGGTCTCCTACCAATACGCCGTGGGTGGCGCCCGAGCGCAGGACACGAACTTCCTGCTCAATGGAGCCGCTAATACCGAGCCGGACTTCAATACCTTCGCGACGGTTCCTTCCATTGACGAGATTCAGGAGTTCAAAGTGATGACCAACTCCTATACCGCCGAGCTGGGCCGCGGGTCGAGCCAGATCAATGCCACCACCAAGTCCGGCACTAACACTTTTCACGGCACGGGCTATGAGTTCCTGCGCAATGATGCGCTGGATGCGAAGAACTACTTTACCGACCCGTTAGCCGGCCCTGGAACACCCAAGCCGCCTCTTCGGTACAATCAATTTGGCGCCACGGCGGGCGGCAAAATTTTTCGGGATAAGACCTTCTTCTTTACCAGCTACGAAGGGCTCCGCCGCAAAACAGGTTCGGTCGGCACGGCTACTGTCCCCACAGAAAATGCCCGCAATGGAGACTTCTCCGACTATGGGGTTCCCATTTACATGCCCCACATCACGAGCCTCAGCTCCGGCGGCCAGGTCAGCAATCTCTTTTATCCCAACAACAATATGCCGGCCGGATGCTTTAATCCCGATCCCACAACCAACGTTCCTTGGCCAAACATGACGATTCCAAGCCAGTGCATCAATCCCGCCATGTCCAAGTTCCTGGGAACGTATGTGCCCCTGCCCAATCGTTCTGGTCAATTACAAGGTAACCTGGTAGGCATCGTGACCCAGCCGGTTACTTACGATCAAGTCGCAGGTCGAATCGACCATGTTTTAAACAGTAAGATGAACCTTTGGGGCAGGTACTCGTATGCCAGGGAGGATTCGCCTGTTGCCAATGTCATTCCACAAGCCGGCACGGTCGACAAGGTTCTGACTGAGACGTTCAATATTCATCACTCCTGGACGATCTCACCCGTCATGGTCAACGAACTCAAAGCCAGCTATCTGCGGTTTTCTGCCTCCAGGAGAGGTCTGCTCTCCGGGACGACATACGTGGCTAAGGACCTTGGGATTCCGGGCATTTCAGGGATTCCGGAGGACTGGGGAATGCCGGAGATTGACGGCAGCGGTGATTCCTTTATCGGCGGCTTGGGTGAGAACGGTTTTGGTCACCCCCTTCATAATATCGACAATGTCTTCGAATATGGGGACGACTGGTCGCTGAATCATGGGCGCCATCTGATCAAAGCCGGCGTCACCTTCCGTCGGGAGCAGTTGAACGTCCTGGCACACAATCGCTCCCGTGGCATATTTTCCTTTCCCGCTTTTGCAACTGCCCCCGTGGTCGTCAATCCCGATGGTTCCACATCCTTTGACCAGGCTTCCGGCGGATTGAGTGTCGCTGCTTTGTTGCTCGGGATCAGTAATAATGCGAGCACCGCAACGGGCGACTCTACGGTTCACCTTCGCCGCTGGGCCCAGGCCTATTATTTCCAGGATGACTTCAAAGTGACTCGTAATCTGACTCTCAATATGGGCATGAGGTACGAGTATGGGCCCTTATGGCATGACAAGACAGACCACTTCGTCACTGCAGATCTCAGTAACGGGACCTTCACTACTGCGCCCAGCACGGCGACGGTTGTGCGGCCGGGATCAGGCGATCCCTTCGAGGGGTTTGGCAATATTCAACTCGACTCAGACCCGACTTCTCCAACTTACTTGCCCATCGTGCGGGACAATCGATTCACCAACGCTCTCGTCTTCCCTGACCATACGAACTGGGGTCCCCGATTCGGATTTGCCTGGTCGCCAGGCTGGGGACACAACAAAACCGTTATTCGCGGCGGAGGCGGAATCTTCTACACACCTCCGACCGCCAATCCCTGGTTTGATATGGCCCGCAATGTGCCTGTAGCCGCTCTGGTGGGCTCTACCGGAGGCACAAAGTTTGGTGTCGTTGATCAAATCTTTTATAACCCATCAGCAGTGGTTACAAAGCCTGGATTCGGCATCATCGATCCCCATTCGAGGAGTTCTCGAGTCCAGCAATGGAATTTCGGAATTCAACATGAGTTCTTTCCGAATTTCCTGCTCGACATTGCGTACGTCGGGTCGGCCTCAACCCATCTGCAGCACCAGGAAAATTTCAACTGGCAAATGCCGGTGATGACCTGTTACTGCCACGGTGGTCAGGTCGTTCAGCCAGTCACCTATCTGCCTGAACCTTACCCGATGCTCAATCTCGAATCGGGTATTTTTCAAAACGCCATCTCCGCTAACTACAGTTCTCTGCAGGTCAAGGCAGAAAAGCGCTTCTCAAGCGGCTTCAGCTTTCTCAGTTCCTACACCTACTCGAAATCTCTGGACACGGCCTCTTCAAACCGCGACGGAGGCCCGGATGGCTGGCTCGCGGTGGCTACCCCTCATTTGTGGGACCGGCGACTCGACTATGGTCCATCAGTCTTTGATGTCACTCACAATTTCGTGAACAGCGCCCTCTACGAACTCCCCTTCGGCCACGGTAAGAAGTGGGGAAACAACATGAGCGGTGCAGCAGACAAGGTATTGGGAAGTTGGCAAATTGGAGGAATTAGTGTTGTCCGCACGGGTTTGCCGGCATCGTGCATCATTCAAGGCAGCGACCAGGCAATCAACGTCGTGGGTCGCGAGACTGATTATTGCGATGCCATCGCGGGAATGAACGCCAACAATGGTCCACGCCGGCGT
>QHZP01000420.1 GCA_003224715.1 Acidobacteriota bacterium
TGCTGCATGCTGGAGCCGTACCCCCCGGGGGTCTGGAGAACTTCTCCAACGGCTTCTTGCCTGCCACCTATCAAGCTACGCCCATGCAGGCTGATGGTAAACCGGTGGTCAATATCGAACCGGCTGATGGGGACCCCAAGATCCAGCGCGCCAAACTCGATGTGTTGCTGCAGCAGGACCGGCAGTTCCTCGAGTCGATCCGGAACGATGATGCCGTGGAGTCCGCCATTCAGAATTACGAAATGGCTTACAAGATGCAGTCCGTCGTGCCGGACGTTTTGAACCTGGATAAAGAGAGCGAGGTCACCAAGCGCCTTTACGGATTGGATGCTGCCGACAAGAACAAACGGTTGTACAGCCTGCAATGCCTGCGTGCGCGACGGCTGATCGAGTCAGGGGTTCGCTTTGTCGAGATCACCTGCCCCGAGGTTTACGGCTCGAATAACGGGACCTGGGACCAGCATTCCGAATTGAAGAAAGGGCACGAAGGCAATGCGCTCATCACCGACCAGGGCATCGCGGCGCTACTCAAAGATTTGAAATCCAGGGGTCTGCTAAAGGAGACTCTCGTGGTTTGGGCGACGGAGTTCGGCCGGACCCCCCATGCCCCCAAGCCTGACGGCCGGGACCACCATGAGACAGCCTTCACCGTCTGGATGGCGGGTGGAGGCCTGAAGAGCGGTTTTGTCTACGGCGCGACCGACGAAGTCGGCATGCATTCGGTGGAGAACGTCACGGAAGTATTCGATCTCCACGCCACCATCCTCCAGCTTCTCGGATTGGATCACAAGAAACTCATCTACCGTTTCGGTGGCCGCGACGTGAGTCTGACCGATGTGCATGGCAACGTCATCAGCGGCATTCTCGCTTAAAAATCCCCTATCAAGGGGGCGTAGGGGAGTGTCCTTCGGCTTTCCAGTGCCATGTTCACCATCGGACATCCCCTGCACCACCTGAAAGGTGTGAAATAATTCCGATGCACCCCCTCACCCGGCCTGCTGGCCACCTTCTCCCCCAGTGGGGGCGAGGGAGTTAACTATAGTGATTTCTTTCCCCTCGCCCCCATGGGAGAGGGGCCAGGGTGAGGGGGCCACCCAAAAGTGCACTACAGCTAATTTCTTCACACCTTCCCTTCGAAGGGGGAATAATTTTCATCCTCGGTGGCGCCGCCCCGGGCGGCATGGGGAACTCTAGTGCGCCCAATTTTTTGGTTCTTCCTGACAGCCTCTTTGTTCGCTGCCTCACCTGTCATCGTCAAGGACGCCTCCCAGACCGGCCTCGATCCCAATCGCCTGGCTCAAATCCCCGCTCGCATGCAGCAGTTCGTTGACCGTGGCACAGCCGCCGGCATCGTCACTCTGGTGGCACGCCACGGCCACGTGGCCGCGCTCGATGCCGTTG
This sequence comes from Acidobacteriota bacterium, assembly GCA_003224715.1. GTDB lineage: Bacteria > Acidobacteriota > Terriglobia > Versatilivoradales > Versatilivoraceae > QHZQ01. The sequence goes on from QHZP01000420.1 coordinate 1,402, forward strand.
GCTACGCCGATCTGGAAACGAAGCAGCCCATGAAGGCCGACAACATTTTTCAGATTCATTCCATGACCAAGCCAGTCGTAGCAATTGCCGCGATGATGCTGGTCGAGGAAGGTAAGCTGCTACTGGAGGCTCCGGTTGAGAAATACCTGCCGGAGTTCCGCGGACAGTGGGTCGCGGAATCGAAAGGCCCGCAAGGGATGTCCTTGCGTCGTCCAACCCGAGCGGTCACTCTGCATGACCTCATGACGCATACTTCCGGGATGAGCACGAATCCGCCGGAAGCGATCAAGGAGTTACATGGCGCTTTGAACAAGACGCTAGCAGAAGTCGTGCTGGTGGAGTCTCAACAGCCACTGGATTTCGACCCTGGCACAAAATGGCAATACTCCAATAACGGAATTGCCGCCCTGGCTCGCGTCATCGAAGTGGTCTCAGGGGTGTCTTTCGAGAAGTTTCTCGAAGCGCGTATCTTCCAGCCGCTGGGAATGAAGGACACGTACATCTTTCCTCCGAAGGAAAAACACCACCGGATACCCACGGCGTACATTTTGAAGGACGGCAAGCCCGTGAAGTACACGGCGGATCCATTGGGCGAAGGCGTGATGAAGTTCCGCGAAGGCGCGAAGTACCCGCTCCCCGAGGGCGGGATCTATTCGACAGCCAATGATCTCTATCTTCTCTATCAGATGATGCTGAACAAGGGCCAGTACAACGGTGTCCGCTTCCTTTCGTCCGCGTCCGTTGAGACGATGACGCGTGTGCATACCGGGGACCTCACCACCAGTCAACCTGGAGCCGGCTGGGGACTCGGCTGGTTTGTAATCAAGGATGGTTCGGCTACCTCGTCGCCACTCTCGCCAGGCACCTACGGGCATGGTGGGCGCTATGGAACTTTCTGCTTCATTGATCCCAAAAAGGATTTGATTGGCATCTTCATGATTCACCGTGAAGGCGGCGGCGACGAGCGCCAGGCTTTCATTGCGATGGCCGAATCATCGGTCATTGAGCGATCAAATTAAGAAAAGAAGCTGTTTAACAACGGACGTGAAATGTATCGCATTGCCTCACGCTTGCATGTTGTCTTCAAAGTGCCGGCATCGAGTGTACTGTTGTCGAGAAGTCACTTTCTTTTCGCACGGGAGGCTTAACGATCGACTTCTTTGACTCGGGCTGTGATGTGTTGTCAAGAAACGTGGAAGAAGACCGCCATCTGGCGTCGTCTTGCCACAGCTACGAAGGACGCAAGAGGCAGTGTACCAAAAGCAATCGGACGCACTGTTGCTAACTAGACTAGTTTTTGTCGCGAAACTCGTAAATGCACCCCGGGGTGCTGGGTTCCAGTCCCGGAGGGACGACGGATTGTAGCCCAGGGTGGAGCGAAGAGGCCACAGCTGCGTAGCGGAACCCTGGGGATCCAGAAGAATCAACCCAAGCCCCGGAGGGGCGGCGGAAAACCGTGCTGGATCGCTGAAATCCTGCTGACCTTCCGTCGCCCTTCCAGGGCTGATCCCGCGTCTTGGCGGCTAACCCAGGGTTGCGTGGCGCTTCGCCGCACCCTGGGTTACGATCCGCCGCCCCCTCCCAGGGGCTAGAATAAGCGTCTGGCTTGGCATTTGGACTCCCCTCCTTGGACAAGGAGGGGAGAGTCGCAGCCACAGGCTGCGGCGGGGTGGTTCGAACGGTCGTCGCAAGCTAAGCCAGTAGTGGTATTGCAGCGGCTCGGACCACCCCAGTGGCGCTGCGCGCCACATCCCCTCCTCAACGGAGCCTCGGACGGAGGAGGGGAGCTTTTGTGCAATCCTCCAGTTTCGCGACAGAAACTAACTAGACAAGAGCTGCGCCCTTGACATCCTGCCCCACGCCTGACAGGGAGCCCGAAGCGCCAGCGAGGGTCATCGCGCGGCTGTCCCTCGCTGGCGCTTCGGGCTCTCAGTCCGTCCCCAAAACGAGAACAAAATTCTCGTTTCGATCCGCATAACGAGCTAAGGTTCTCGATAGGGTTTTTCCTTGTTTGTACAGTTTCAGCCGTCTACGGATCTCATTGGCGCGCCGATCCAACTTGGCGGCAGAAGCCAGTGAAAGCGCCGCTTGTGCGGTGGTCGTAGCCCGTTCGAACCGCCCGGCGGCTGCATACGTGGCTGCTAGAGTATCCAGGATTTCCAATTCTCGATATTGGGTTAGCTCGGCGGCACGCTCTGCCAGGCCGACCGCAACATTACCGGTAGGACCATAAGAATCAGAATGGGTCGCTAGAATCCAAGCGATGCCATTCATGGGCGCGGGCCAATCGGGCTTATTCTTTAAAGCCTGACGATAGCATTTGATCGCCTCCTCAAGATTACCCCGCGACTGTAGCGCCATCGCCAGGTTGTTGTGCGCCTCGGCAAAGGCCGGTTTGGTCTGGAGCGCCAGACGAAATTGAGTGACGGCCTCATCCAGCCTGCCCTGAGATGCGAGTGCTATACCGAGATTGTTGTGCGCTTCGGGAGAGTCGGGCTTCAATTGCAGGGCCTGGCGAAACTGGCTGATCGCCTCGTCCAGCTTCCCCGCCGATGCCAGGCCAGTGCCAAGGTTGTCGTATGCTTCAACATACCTGGGGTTAAGCTGCAGGGCTTGACGATACTGGGCGATGGCCTCGTCCAGCCTGCCTTGCGACGCGAGTGCCAAACCCAGATTGTTGTGTGCTTCCACAAAGGTAGGTTTGAGCTGGAGGGCCTGGCGGTACTGAGCAATCGCCTCGTCAGGGT
>QHZP01000421.1 GCA_003224715.1 Acidobacteriota bacterium
TGGAGCCAACTGGGTATTGGTAGGCACCGATACGATCACTATGGCGGCCGGGGTCTACATCGGCCTGGCCGTCACCGCTCACAATAATGCTGCTTTGAGCGCTTCCACCTTTGATAATGTCGCTATCAGATCTCAGTGGACATCTCAAGACATCGGCAGCGTTGGAATCATTGGCAGCTCGACTTATAATGGCTCTAGCTTCACGGTGAACGGATCTGGGACAGACATATGGAACGCAGCTGACGCATTCCAATTCATGTACCAGCCTTTGATCGGAGATGGTCAAATTGTGGCCCGTGTGGCCAGCCAGCAGAACACCGATCCCTGGGCCAAGGCGGGGGTAATGATCCGTGAGACTCTGACAGCAGGTTCCAAGAACGCCATGATGGCCATAACACCCGGCAACGGGCTTGATTTTCAGTTTCGCTCCGACGCCGGCATATCGAGCACTTACTCATTCGGCGGCAATGCTACGGTACCCATCTGGGTGAAACTGGTGCGGAACGGCACGACGATTAGCGCCTACAAGTCCACCGATGGAGTGGCCTGGACACTCGTGGGATCGACTTCAATCACCATGAACAATAGTCTGTACGTGGGTTTGGCAGTGACAAGTCACAACAACTCAGTCCTCAATACCTCGACGTTTGATAATGTCAACGCGCCCTGAAGCCGAAAGGGATTCCCCACAATCCATCAGAAAAGCGATTTGGTCCCAGCGCTCCGCAGCCGGAGAGGGCTCGATCCAGTGGCGGGTTGATTTGTACCATAATCTGCTGGAGCTGTTGAGGGTGAAGGGCCGTTACTTTAACACAGACCTATCGCCGGAACACCAATAACCAAAAAATTTGGCAGAACCCTGTTCTCAAAATGATGCTCGTCGAGACCTTTTTCTGCAACAGACCCCAATTTTTTTCGAATTTACTAGGGTTTTACCTAGTTGACTTCTTCTTTCGGGCGAGTTACAGTCCTCTCGTTTTTTCTGAGTTGGACAAAAACGAGCAAAGATGCTCTTCTAACGCAAGCAATGCTCGATAAAGTTCTCCAAAAGCGGTGGTCCTGGCGGCTCTGAGGGTATCCTGATGAAGCTCGCCAGTGTAGAGCTAGGTAAGCCACTGTCGATATCAGTCGCGCGAACAAGTTCGTCATTGAGCGACTGGATTCCCAAAACTTAATAGCAAACTCGCATAGGGAATTCCGCAAAGCCTGATAAGCCAGCTTGCAGAACCTCAAAAAAGGCTCGAGGATTCCTTACACAGCAGTCCCCTACCCCCTTCCGGCAGGAGCGGGCCAGCCCTAACGAGCCCTCTCAGAGCCTTTACCCTCCGGAATGCGGCGTGACAAATCACGCGCTGGCAGCCAGCGTGCTCCTGGCAATTTGGGAGTCAACTCAGCCTTTGGGCTGGTTATTACTCCCTGGCGGGACAGAACACCAAGGGTTGATGACAGTTTTGGTTAAGCCAGGGGCACCTTCACATCCGGGACACAGATGATTCCTGCTGCGCGGCGGAAAGTGGGTTTGGAAGTATAGTTTAGCCAGTTTGCTGACTTTGGCAAGGCGTATCGGGGGTTTGTTGAACCAAAGAGATAAAGTCAATGACTTGGCGATTGAACTCGTCCGTTTTTCCTGAATTAAGGTAACGAACCCCTGTCTCAAATTTGTAATTGAATTTCAATACTGTAAGGTTGCACCCCGAAGATTGATCCAGCAACTCTTCTAGTGCCCGCTTCTAGTGCCCGCTCGGAGTACCTCATCAAAAAGCTCGGATCTGATCTGATTCACACGAAATCTCAAGCCAATCCTCAAATGAAAACCCTTTCCTTAGTTCCCTACCGGAGAAGATTAAGCATGGAAAAGCATTTGGCTAGCCTGGTTGTAGCATTCTCTTTCACCCTTTCCGCATGGAGCCAAGTTAAAGTACTGACCCAGCACAATGACATCAGTCGCACAGGGGCGAACCTGAGTGAGACGAACCTCACTGTCTTTAATGTGAATGTCAATCAGTTCGGCAAGCTTTTTTCTCGCACAGTGGACGGACAGATCTATGCCCAGCCGCTCTATGTTCCCAATGTGACTGTTCCCAACAAGGGCACCCACAATGTGATTTACGTGGCCAGCATGAACAACAGCCTTTACGCCTTCGACGCCGATGACCCTAATGCTTCTGCTCCCTTATGGCAAATTAACCTGGGCCCCCCGGTCCCTTACCAGGATACTACTGGATATACCGACATTAATCCGGTAATCGGCATCACCAGCACGCCGGTTATAGATCCCTCAACCAATACTCTCTACTGTGTCGCCAAAACTAGGGAGAACAGCAATTATTTTCAACGTCTGCACGCGCTGGACCTTGCCTCCGGGCAGGAAAAGTTTGGAGGCCCAGCGGTCATTCAAGCCAGCGTCCCAGGGACGGGTGATGGCAACGTCAACGGCACCGTGACCTTCAGCCCGCTTAGGCAGTTAAATCGACCAGGCTTGCTCCTTCTCAATGGGGTGATCTACCTCGCCTTCGGCTCTCATGGAGAAACCTTCCCATTTCATGGGTGGGTACTGGCTTATAATGCTACGACTCTCCAACGAGTGGCTGTTTTCAATAGCACGCCCAACGGCGGATTAGGGGCAATCTGGCAATCGGGCCAGGGGTTAGTCGCGGATGCCAGCGGTTACATTTATCTCATGACCGGGAACGGAAGCTTCAACTACAACACCGGTGGAAAGAACCTGGGCATGAGTTTTGTTAAACTCAGCACCCCCGCTTTGGCGGTAGTGGACTGGTTCACACCGTACAACTTCAGCACTCTCAACGGCGGCGATACAGATCTGGGGAATTCCGGGCCTCTGCTGATTCCTGGGACTAATCTAGTGCTCGGCGGGGGCAAGGAAGGAGTTTTTCACTTACTCAATCGCAGCAACATGGGACATTTCCAGGCCGGCAGCAACAGCCAGATCGTGCAGAACTTTCAAGTCACCGCCGGCCATATCCATGGTTCGCCCGTTTATTGGAACAGCCCTAACCAGGGTCCACTTGTGTACGTATGGAGTGAAACCGACTATCTCAAAGCGTTCAAATTGGTCAATGGGCTCTTCCAAACCACGCCGGTGGCTACCAGTACCATGCCCGTTCCCAGCGGCATGCCCGGTGCGATGTTATCCCTATCGGCCAATGCGAGCACGGCCGGCACGGGCGTTGTTTGGGCTTCCCACCCTTACAATGCTGACGCGAACCACGCTACCGTAGCCGGCATTTTACGCGCTTTCGATGCTTCCAATGTAACGACAGAATTGTGGAATAGCAAACAGAATGCGAGCCGCGATGACTTGGGAAATTTCGCAAAGTACTGTCCACCGACGGTAGTCCATGGAAAGGTCTACATGGCTACCTTTTCCAACCGACTGGTTGTGTATGGTCTACTTGGTGGATCACCGGCAAACAACCCGCCGACAGTGAACCTTACGAGTCCGACCCAGGGAGCAACCTTTACAGCCCCGGCCACTATCACCCTCACGGCAAGTGCTTCTGACAGCGACGGGAGCGTGAGCAAAGTGGATTTCTACCAGGGTACTGTCCTGCTGGGTACTGACACCAGCAGTCCTTATAGCCTGACCTGGAATAACGTTTCGGCGGGCACTTATAGCTTGACCGCCAAGGCCACCGACAACCTGGGAGCCACCTCCACCTCCAGCTCCGCCTCTATCACCGTCGGCAGCGGCGGCGTTTCGTTACCCACGCCTTGGGCACATCAAGACGTTGGCAGCGTCGGAGTGACCGGCACTGCCAGTTATTCAAGTGGGACCTTTACGATCAAAGGATCGGGGGCTGACATTTGGGGCTCGGCCGATGAATTCCATTATGTCTATCAGCCGTTGAGTGGAGACGGTCAGATCGTCGCGCGAGTCGCCACCCAGCAAAACACCGATGCTTGGGCCAAAGCTGGGGTCATGATTCGCGAAACTCTGGGGGCCAGTTCCGTCCATGCGTTGGTGGCCATCACGCCGGGCAACGGATCGGCTTTTCAGTGTCGGCCCAATACCGGGGGCATCAGCACGCATACAGTGGGCAGTACCGTCACTGCTCCCTACTGGCTGAAGCTGGTGCGGAGTGGGAACAGCTTCAGCGCGTACCAATCGAGCAATGGGACCAGCTGGGCGCTGATGGGAACCGACAC
>QHZP01000015.1 GCA_003224715.1 Acidobacteriota bacterium
GATTCTTCGTCCTCACGCTTTGATCAGGCTTGGCCCCAACGGACCGCAGTTCCAATTCGAACTTGATGCCAGGCCCTCCCTGGATCTTGGCCAAACCCTTCTGGTCTCGGAAGCGTCACTGACCCAAGAGATTCCTCCAGTCGGAACAGTATCTGTTGTGGCCAGGCCTCCAGGCAGCACCTTTGATAAAGAACAAGAGGCTTTACTGAAAGAGGCCGTAAGGAAAGCGCGACAAGCGCGACAGACTGGTATCGGTGGTCAGACGGCCCTGATTATGCGAGAGATGCTGCATAAGGCCGTCCACCGGTCCAGTAAGAAATTTAAAGTAACGATTGGCATCCTGTGTGTCACCTTAGTTTCTGTTACTGCTTATGCCATCTGGACCATTCAGAGTCTGAAGAAGCAAAAGACGAATATTGACGTCAAAATCAACCACATTGAGGCCGAACTCGAGGCTGCCGGTGACGATCCCAAACGGGTAGACAACTTAATTGAAGAACTCAACAGGTATCAAACACAGGCACAAAAGATGCAAAAGAATTTACTCTACCAATTGGGGATTCGGAGCAAAGAGCGGGATTTTATCGAATCAGAGATTAAAACGCTCATGACAGAATTTGGTGCGGAAGAGTATAGTATTCCCCCCGAGTTCGTGGAGCAAGTACGTCAATTTATCGGTCGATACCAGGGGCCAGACCGTGAACATATGGAAAGAGCCCTGGGGCGCTCTCGCGCAGATCTAGAGGCAATGCGGAAACAGCTTCAAAATGATAACCTGCCCCCCGACCTGGCATACATGGTTTTAGTGGAAAGTGCCTTTATCAAGGGAAGTTCCAGTGCTGCCGGGGCGGTCGGACTTTGGCAATTCACTTCCTTAACGGCCAGAGCTTATGGCCTGAAAGTGGCTGAAGGGATCGACGAACGTCTTGATCCCCTAAAGTCAACCCAAGCGGCCAGCCGTTATATTCGGGAACTCATTCTGGACTTCGGATCAGGGAGTTCTGTGATGCTGGCTCTGGCTGCCTATAATCTGGGTCCCGGCAGGGTTAGACGCGCTGTGAGAACTGTGGAGGATCCAATCAAGCAGCGAAGTTTCTGGTACCTCTATCGCGTGCGCGCTCTTCCTGCGGAGACACGTTCCTACGTCCCAAAGATTATTGCCGCGATCATTATTGGCCGCAACCCGGAACAGTTTGGGTTTTGATCCGAGGTCGATTCTGCGAGAAGCAAAAGGTACACGCTTACCCAAGGAACGTAAAGAAAACTCGATTTATGCTTCAAAGAATCGGTCGCTATGAAATTGTCGAGGAGATAGGTCGCGGTTCCATGGGCATCGTGTACAAAGCCAGGGATCCCATCATTGGACGTTTCGTGGCCATTAAGACAGTCCGCTTGGGCGATTTCTCAGCCGCTCATCAAATTGAAGAATTAAAAACCCGCTTGGTGCGTGAAGCACAGTCCGCCGGGAGTCTCTCTCATTCCAACATCATTACGGTTTTCGATGTCGGTGAAGAAGATGGGCTCTCTTACATTGCTATGGAATTAGTGGAAGGCGTGTCTCTCGAGGCCATGCTGGAGTCGAAGCAGGTATTGGCTGAATCGACCATTCTGCACATTGCCCGCCAGGTCGCCGATGCACTCGGTTACGCGCATCAGCGCGGCATCGTGCATCGTGATATCAAACCGGCCAATATTATGTTAACCCAGGATGGGCGGGTGAAGGTGGCTGACTTCGGCATCGCTAAGATCGGTTCTACCAAGATGACACAGACCGGTGTGCTGTTGGGTTCTCCCAGCTATATGGCTCCGGAACATTTTTTGGGGCACGGACTCGACGGAAGGTCGGATATTTTCGCTCTGGGGATTGTCTTATACGAGCTGGTTACTGGCCAAACTCCTTTTGCCGAAGACAATCTTGGAACGCTGAGTTATAAGATTGTAAATGAGGACGTGCTCCCGCCCAAACGACGAAAACCAGCTCTCAGCCCTCAATTGAATGACCTGGTTATGAAAGCACTGGCTCGAGATCCAGGACAGCGTTTCCAAAATGCAACTGAGCTTTGTGCGACTCTTGATGTCATCTTAGGAAAAAGTTCGACTGCTTCACCCGCGATTTCGCCGGTTCGCAACCGAGAAGTGGCGGCCAACCGTGCGCGGGGAATTGAAAAACTCTTCGTCGAAACCTATGTACTAACTCCCCCTCCCAGAAAGTCACGCTTGCGTTGGGTACGTGCCCTTTTTCTAGTGCTGTTACTGTCAGGGGCGGGGATGTTGGCCTTCGCATTCATCCTGCCAGACCAATTCCAGGAGGTCCTTCAAATGGCAAGAACTCGAGCTCAACCTTGGGTGGACAGATTCATTCATCGATCCAGCTCGCTTTCTACTTCCAACGTTCAGCCACCGAAAGGATCCGGGGATGATACCTCGGCCTCGAATTCAAAAAAAGAGCTGCCTGTTCAGGCCGCGGAACCCACTCAAAAGCCAGCCGAACGAAAACTCGACCCAACATCATCGTCGGAAACTCAAACCCAGCGTGAGCCTGCCATGATCTCCAATGGGGGAGTTCATCCCAAGCAGACCGAATCGGCTGCCCCTCAGAAGGAGATTCCACTTGGCTCAATCCAGGTTTCTTCAACCCCGCCTGGCGCCCAAATTGTATTTGATGATAAAGAAGAAGAGAGCTGGCTCACGCCTTACACTTTCCACGAGATCGCCGCCGGACGGCATACCCTGGATATCAAGAAATCCGGATTTAATACAGAGAGGCGTATCGTCATTTTGTTTGGCAAAGAGACACAGCGAATCAACTTGGTGCTGGTCCCAGTTTCAGGAATTTTGGAGGTAACCACGGAGCCGGCTGGAGCCCAAATCTATGTGGATGGCGAGATGAAGTCCGAGCTGACCCCAGCCACGTTGAAACTCCCAGCGGGGGCCCGACGCATTGTCTTACGCAAAGCAGGATTTCGAGATGCGGAACAGTTGATCGAAATCGAAGACAATTCCGTCACTACGTTGAACCAGCAGCTACTTCGGTTGACGAACTAGTACTGGCATCGAGTGTGGGGCTTTTCCAAAGCTCTTTCAGATCTCTCTGGTCCAGGAGAATGACATGCTACCAACGCTTCTGCTTTTGTTGTTTCTGGGAGCGGGATCGGAGGTTTTCGCTCAAACACCCGATCTGGAGCAACTCAAGCAACAAGCCATGCAGAGGGTCGATGCCAAAAACGATTTCACTCAGATCATGGTGGATTCGATTTTCAGTTTTTCCGAGTTGGGATTCCAAGAATTCGAGACTTCCAAATTCGTGACTGAGATCCTCGAAAAAGAGAACTTCGAGATCCTGCGCGGAGTCGCGGGAATACCGACAGCCTGGGTTGCTTCGTGGGGGAGTGGAAAACCTGTGGTTGGGTTTATGGCGGATATTGACGGGCTCCCCGAGACGTCGCAGAAACCTGGAGTGGCTTATCATGATCCTCTAATCCCCGGTGGGCCGGGTCACTGTGAAGGCCATAATGCCGGTCAGGCTGTTAATGTCACGGCGGCGATCGTTGTCAAGAATTTGATGCAAGGTTGTATCCCGGTGTGGCCGAAGAACTGCTGGCCAGCCGCAATTATATGGTGCGGGCTGGGTTGTTCAAAGACGTCGATATCATGCTCAGTACCCATGTCAGCTCAGAATTTGGCACCTCATTTGGCGACGTCAACACGGGCCTGGTTTCTACTCAATACAGCTTTCATGGGAAAAGCGCCCACGCCGCCGTGTCTCCCTGGATGGGTCGCAGCGCGCTGGATGCGGTAGAACTCATGAACGTGGCTTGGAACTATCGACGTGAGCATCTACGTCCTCAGCAACGTTCCCACTATGTGATCGTCCAGGGAGGTGATCAGCCCAACGTGGTTCCCCCGGAAGCAACCGTTTGGTATTTCTTCCGCGAACTCGATTTCGGCCGCATCCAAGAACTGCATGAGCTCGGTAGCAAGATCGCAAGAGCGGCGGCGGAAATGACAGATACCACCATGACCGAGAGAATTCTTGCAGCCACCTGGCCCGGGCATTACAACAAGGTGCTTGCCGAGACTCTTTCATCCAATATTCAAAAGGTAGGGATGCCCGTTTGGAGCAAGGAGGATGTTGCTCTTGCCAAAGCTATTCAGCAAGACCTAGGAGCTAAGACCGAAGGCCTTAAAACGGAAGTGGCCAAGTTAAAGTCGACTAAAGAGCTGGCTGGGAGCGGCTCCGACGACATCGCTGAAGTTTCCTGGAACCTGCCCACAGTGGTGTTGAGCTATCCCTCCAATATTCCCAATCTGATTGGACACCACTGGTCCAGCGCGGTGGCCATGGCAACTCCCATTGCCCACAAAGGGGCTACGGCTGGAGCCAAGGCGCATGCCATGACCGCGTTGGATTTTTTGTTGAAGCCGGAATTGGTCAAGGCGGCCTGGGACTACTTTGCACAACAGACCAAAGACACCAAGTGGCAGTCCCTCGTACCTGAAGGAACTCAAGCTCCTATTGATCTCAATCAGGAAAAAATGGCTCGTTTCCGCCCGAAACTTGAAAAACTCTATTTCGATCCCAAGAAATACAATGCAGCCGAATTCGGCGAAATAACAGCGGACGGGAAGGATTGCGCCCATTCGCAGTGGTTTATTGCCGGACGTCATAACCGCAATCTTCTCACAAGACCGCCCGCAGATAAATTCGCTGAGTCATTTTGGCATCACTGCTCTCAAGACTGGATAAAACTGCGTAAACACGTGGTCAGTGGCGGCCTTCTGGTGGTGGCAAGACCAGCAAGCTGTGCTGGGGAAAGGCTTGGCCTTGGATTTAGGTTTTCCGTCCTTTTCGGTGAAACCAAAGTAGGCCCAGCCGTCCTCAAATCGCTTACTGTCCTTCACAGAAGCTGCCAGTGCGACGTAGTCTTTCTGATACGAGCCTTGCAGACCAGGCTCCTGCTTGGTTTCTGCGCTGGCTAGCTCCAGAATCATGATGGTCCCTTCAGGGAATTTGCCTGTATTGGAAAATTCGTGATAGGCGGCAGGATTGATGTAAACGTTGTGGTAGGGTTCGGATTTCGAAGCGGGCTTTTCTTCCCCTTTCTCGTCGTAGCGAAGCCCCAACGAACTTCCTACAAAAACCCATTCCCGGTACCCTGCAGGTCGAAGCAGTGTGTCCTTTCCTTCAAATTGTGCCACCGGCTTGTCTGAGCCCAAAATTGAACCGAGGCAAACAGTCGCGATGAATATGATCGGTGGAACCCATCTCTTTGATCGCATTGGCATGTCATTGTCCTTTCAGAATCCTGAGCCCCCATCAAACTGAGACGCCTTATCATACACCCTGCAGAGCAGATGAAGGTCAAAATCCTGTGTTATACTAACGCTGAATTTACAAAGAAATTGCTCAATGTATAGAGGTGCGCTATGGCAGAGGAAAAAAGTGGTTTCAAGGTGGCTGACCGAAGATTGTTCACAGAAGAGGGTAATTTGCGGGACGAGGTTGCCCGGGAATCCACCAAGGAGAAAAGATTCGATGACACTTTGAATTCAGAAGGGCAAACGAAGGCGAAGTCAGAACCAGACGTACCCATGACATTCCAGATGCTGGTTTTTTCCTTGAGTACGACGGCCATGCTCCAATTGGGGTTCCTATCCAATCCAGAGACCGGTAAGCAAGAAAAGAATCTGCCCGCTGCTAAACAGACCATTGATATTCTGGAAATCCTTCAGGAAAAGACTAAGGGCAATCTGACCTCAGAGGAATTCCAACTCCTGGAAGCTTCCCTCTACGACCTGAAGATGACTTATCTAAAAGCTGCAGACAGCATAAAGTTGTGACGCTAATCCACATTCCCTTCAAACTGAACTCACTCGCAAGCGAAAATGGTTGCGGGTTCTAGAATGCGAGTCGAAGAGTTGAATTACCCTATTACGCAGTGCTCGTATCGTTTCCCTTTCAAAGATGTAAACACCGGTGCGCTCCCGACCCTAGGACAGCCGTTCTCAATTTCAGATGAACTGGTTTTGCGCGCCCCGGTTTCTTTCAATGGATGATGACGACAAACTTCGGAAGCCAGTTGAATTGCCAATCGATAACGTCAAAAAGCCAAATGAGAGGGCCTGCCGTTCCATTCAGGACCTGCCTGGCAGGTTGGTTGATCGTCGCCTGCTGGATGTTGAATAATGCCGTGGCCAAAATGGGCCGATTACCTGTTAACCCAACAGCGAGGAATCTGACTTTCATGAATGGTGTCCCCCCGACAGTTGAGCGTAAACATCAGCGTATCGAGGTTAAGATTCCTGTTGTGGCCAATGGGGTCGATAGAAATGGTCAGCTTTTCACTGAACCCACTCAAACCGTGAATGGAAGTCTTGGAGGCATGGCCCTGCTGCTCGAACACGAGCCCAGTCCCTCTAGTTCTCTGCTAATTTCCATTGTTCGCAAGCAGCATCATCTTCACTTACAAACCGAAGTTTGTCACGTCACCCAATGGGAAGATAAAAAAATCGTCGGCGTGAAATTTCGGGGAATCCAAAATGCCTTTTCGACTTAGCCAGCCTGTAATTCCCAGAATGCTAACAGGTGACATTCTCGCCAAGAGCACTTCTTGTTTATTAGTTCAGGAGTAATTTGAAAATGACTTCAGAGCAAAAACCTAAGAAGTCCTATAGGTTTACTCAGGCAATCTACAACTACACCCGGCCCAAAGTAAAGTCCAAGCCAAAAATCGGATTGGGACTATTCGTGCTGATTTTTTTGATGGCGGCGTTGGTTCTCTACATCCTGTATGAGTCTGCTTGACGGTAGCTGTACAAGAGAAGATGCCCAGCAGCAGTAAGTGCGAAGGGTGCTCAGGTCCTCATACCAGACAGAGAAGACCATCAATAAGTTGGAGGGCCCCAGGATGGAGTTGAGTAAATTCCAAACCCATCCCGACCCACTCGAGACGATGACGAACGATACCAACTGCTCGGTAGAATTTTTGGCTTTGATCTAAACGAACGCGTAATTTAGTCTGCTCCCCCAGCGGCGGCGGATGCATCGTTTGGACAAAGATCCCTCCCCTGCTGATGTCAGTCCAACGGGCCAGAATCTCGGACTGCCCTACTTCACAGTACACTTCATTGATGAGATCTATTCGCGGATCTTTCTTTCTGTCTTTCCGTAGCATCCGGTGATTCTAGCACAAAGGGTGAAGTTTCTTAGTACGGCGGTCGGCCGGGAGCCACCCGAAATGCCAGTCAGGAAGATTGTAAATTTGATTTTGTAAAAACCCTGTCCTATTGTTCCCTAAGCGATCAGGGAAACATCTGCCTGAGACGAAAAGTCCAAGAAACTTTACCTTCTAGGAAACTTCGTTCGATTGTCAGTAGGAATAAGCTTTCGAGTTGGTATGAAGCCTGTGGTGCGGATTTACCAGTTTATTCCAGGATTTGCGGTATAATGCGCACTGAAAAGTTTTTGAAAATAGAATCAGCAGATGAATCCCATATCTCAAATGCAAAGCTCGCGTTCTAGGTTCTGAAGAAGGCAGTTCTCTGCTGTAACCATTTTCATTCTTCATGCAAATAATCCACGATTACAAAACTTACCAATCCGATGCCAAAACTTCCTTAACAATCGGTAACTTTGATGGAATTCATCTTGGCCACAAACGAATTCTCCAAGATTTGGTCAATACGGCGAAGCAGTCGGGAACTCGTTCTGTGGTGATTACGTTTTCGCCTCACCCTCTGGAAATCCTCCTACCGGAAAAGGCTCCCCGGCTCATCACTCCGTCCAGTGAGAAGTTAGCCTTAATTGAGCAGTCCAACGTGGACATGCTGCTCGTTCTGACGTTTGACTGGGAACTGTCACATCTCAGCGGTGAATCTTTTGTAAGGCAAATTCTGTCGGCAAAGCTTCAGGTCAAACACATGTTTGTGGGTCAACATTTCGTGTTTGGACATGGTCGGTCGGGTGACGTAGCCTTGCTCCAAAGTTTGAGCCGGGAACTAGACTATAGGGTCCATGTCATTCCAGAAGTCGTAGTTCGAGGCACAAGAGTTAGCAGCACTTGGATTCGAGAGTTAATCCAATCCGGAAGGATCAGTCTAGCTAATCGTCTTTTGGGGAGGTATTACAACGTTAGTGGGCGGATTGTTGCGGGTCAGGGAATGGGTCGCAAGTTTCTCTTTCCGACCCTCAATTTGCAATTCCAAAATGAGATTCTTCCCAAACCTGGAGTGTACGTGACGCTCTCGACTATTGGGGAGAGACTTTATCCCAGCGTCACCAATGTCGGCCGGCGTCCCACTGTCTCCGGAAAGGACCTAACGGTTGAAACCCATCTTCTCCAAACAAAGCATTGGGAGACACCTGACTTGATGGAGTTGGCTTTTTTACATCGTCTGCGGGATGAACATAAATTCGATTCCATAGAGGCATTGAGGATCCAAATTGAAAAGGATTGTGATAAAGCTATCCGCTTTTTTCGCCTGATGAAGAGGCTTCGTCAGGACAAGAGGCCTCCTGTTTGGGCTGTTTGACTCAGAGATCAAAAGTCGAGCCGCTAAAAAAAGTTCGAAGTTCAAGTTTCAAAGCTCCAACTTCCAAGTTCTGGGAAGTCAGGTAAGAGCACGAGATTAGCAAGAGTCCGATTTTTCACTCAAGCTTCGCGATCAATATGTATTGCCCGAACTGTGGACAATCCATTGCAGCGGAAAGCAAATTCTGTAGCGGTTGCGGCACCGCTGTAACCCCCAGTTCCCTCCCACCTCATCCGGAGGCTACGTCGTCGGCTACTAATGACCGGATGGCGATCCATGTTAAGGTCTTGGGTTGGATCTATCTCGGTTTTGGTTTCCTGGGTTGTGTGGTAGGTGTTATGGCTTTCCTGCTTTTCTCTGCTGTGGGGACGAGGTTTTCAGGTTGGCATGACCTTTATGTGGACCGCCATTTCCCGCCGGCTCTTGGATTTCTTGGATTGGGTGCTCTCATTGGAGCAATGGCCCTTATCTTCTCCTTACCGGGTTTGATCGCGGGGTACGGGTTACTCAAATATAAAGAATGGGCCAGAATTCTAACCATCATTTTGTGTTTTCTCAACTTGTTAAATATTCCCTTCGGAACAATTCTAGGCGCCTATGGTCTATGGGTATTGCTCTCCCGCGAAGGGGAACGCCACTATCGACAACAGGCCGACATACTCTGGAAGGCCTGAATGGCTAGGGTTCCCTATCAGGAGGGTAGCAGCCCTTGGGCTGCGGGGTGTCCTGTGGAAGGTTCCGTCCAGCTCGCGAGAGAGACATCCCCCTGCACCCTGAAGGTGTGAAAAAATTCGAACGACCCCCTCACCCGCCCTTGTGAACGCTTATCAAGCGTTCACCCCTCTCCCCCAGTGGGGCGAGGGAGTTAAATCTTATGTTTACTTTCTCCTCGCCCCGGGGAGAGGGGCCAGGGGTGGGGCCAGGGATGAGGGGGGCGAGTGCAATCCTCTCCGGTAGCTGATTTTTTCACACGCTTCCTTCGAAGGGGAGATGATTTTCATTTATGGGCGGTACCGTCCGGCGGCATGAGTGGCTCCTCTAATCATTTCTCCAAATGAATGTAACAGAGGCCATCAATATCTCCCTTAGTTCGATCAAAGCCAATAAGCTACGATCTTTTCTAACCCTCCTCGGCTTGATCATTGGGGTGATGACGCTGATCCTGGTGATGACTATTGTCCAGGGGGCCAATCGTTATGTTGAAGAAAAAATCGCTGATTTAGGGACCAATGTCTTCCAAATCTCCAAAACACCGCTGGTAGTTACTGATTTCCAGGAATTTATTAAGGCTCAGAAGAACAAGGATCTCGCCCTGGAGGATGCCGAGGCCATCCGAAATCAGTGCACTGACTGTGTGAGTGTCGGCGTTCAAGTGCAAACGACGTCCACCGTGAAATTTGGAAATGAGTCGGGCGAAGATACCAGCATCCGTGGGGTCACGGCTAATATGGCCGAAATCAGTACCATCAATATTGAGGACGGACGTTATATTTCTTCCTTCGAAGAAAAAAACGCCAGCCCGGTCTGTGTGGTCGGCCGTGATGTAGTCGACCATCTGTTCCCTCATCTTGGGCCTATCGACAAAGTGATTCGCATAGCCAATCAGGAATATCGGACTATCGGAATCGCAGAAAGAATCGGCAATGTCCTCGGTCAAAGTCAGGACAATTTCGTACTCATCCCGATTAGCACTTTTTTTAAAGATTTTGGTTCGCGCCGCAGCGTGACAATTCATGTAAAAACTAGTAACAGTTCCCAACTAGAACCGGCTCAGGCACAAGCCAGAACGGTGTTGCGCAGCCGGCGGCACATCACCTACAACCGTCCCGATACTTTCTACATCGCAACTGCGCAAACCTTTCTTTCGGTTTGGTCCAGCATCAGTTCTGCCTTTTTTATGGTTTTCATTATGATTTCCTCAATTGCATCCATCGTGGGTGGAATTGTGATCATGAACATCATGCTGGTCTCCGTTACAGAGCGAACCAAAGAAATCGGGATCCGTCGCGCTGTAGGAGCTAGACGTAACGATATCCTGTGGCAATTCCTGGTCGAAGCTCTGGTGCAGTGTATGGTGGGCGGATTGATTGGGATATTTCTGGGTTTCATCCTGGCATTGGCCGTTCGTCAGTTTACTCCATTCCCTGCCAGTGTGCAGATCTGGGTGGCTGCCACTGGATTTGTGCTGTCAACGTTAATAGGGATTTTCTTTGGCATCTATCCCGCAAGGAAAGCCTCGGGTCTAGATCCAATAGAAGCGCTGCGACGCGAGTGAGGGGCTAAACGAGTTCGTCGTTTTTTTTCTTGGCGAAATTTACCCCAGATTTCATCGGGTGAAGCTGAGCCCACTGTTTCTTACACTCTTATTACTTTATGCCTCGCGGGTCTTCTTTGCGTCCTCGCGGTTTGATTTGTGGTGGCGGATCCGAACTGGACCGATTACGCAACCCCAAACTTCACCAAACCGCTAACCAAACGGACGGAATTTTAGAAAGGGATTATGCAATTGCTGCAAGCCCGTGAAAACTTAGTGATCGCGCTGGAAACGATCAGGACCAATAAATTTCGCTCCTTCTTGACCATTCTAGGAGTCGTGATTGGCGTGACCTCGGTAATTTCTGTTGCTTCAATTATTGAGGGATTAAATAACCTGGTAGCTGATCGGGTTAACCAGCTTGGCTCAAAAGTTTTCTTTGTTTCTAGAATTCCCCCTTTTACCTTTGGTCGGCTGCCGGAGAGAATTCGCAGGCGTAAGTACCTTTATTACAATGACGCGTTGGCCGTCCGAGAGCAATGCTCTTCTATCGAGCTGGCCACTGCCTTTCAAACCCGGGCCGTCTTTGTAGGAACGCCGAATTTGGTCAAGTATGGGAACGAACGTATTGAAAGCGCCGTTCTTCGAGGCGCTGAGCCCGAGTACGCCAGAGTGCTCAGCATTTTCTCCATGAAAGACGGTCGCTTTATAAACGAGACGGATAACGACCATGCTGCTAAAGTTTGCGCTATTGGATCAGGTATTGCCGATACCCTCTTCCCTGCCACTGACCCGATTGCCAAAGAAATCAATGTCAACAGTGAAATGTTTCGAGTGATCGGGACTTTCGAAAGAGACGCAGGCCTTTTTGGCGGCCCGGGTGTCGATCAGTTTGTCGTGATTCCTTACAACACGTTTCACAAGATGTACCCGGAAATTGAAGACAATCTAATCGCAGTTAGCGTCGTCGACCCCAGGCTTATTCCCAAAGCTCAGGATGAGGTCGCAGAAGTCCTGCGGCGAAGACGTAAGGTGCCCACCGAGGCCGAAAACGATTTCGATCTAATGTCTCCTGACATTCTCTCCACGGTGTGGAAGCAGCTCACCGGCGCCGTGGTTATTTTAACCCTGGTTATCTCCTCCATCGGACTGCTGGTGGGAGGGATAGGCGTGATGAACATCATGTTGGTTTCGGTTACAGAACGAACCCGAGAAATCGGCATTCGCAAAGCGGTTGGCGCCAAACGAAGAGACATCCTCCAACAATTCTTGATCGAAGCTATGACTTTGACGGGGACAGGAGGGATCCTTGGAATTTTGCTGGGCAGTCTGGTTAGCTTGGCAGTGCGCACCTTCTTCCCCGCGCTCCCTACCCAGGTCTCGATTTTCTGGGTTGGTGTGGCCTTTACGGTTTCCGTTGGCGTAGGTTTGTTTTTTGGTATGTTTCCTGCTAAACGCGCTGCCGAGTTAGACCCGATCGTGTCGTTGCGGTATGAGTGATAATCGCTCGATCGCGTTCGGAGTATATTTAAGTAAACTCTACCGACTCTGGTAATTTTTACAAGAAATAAAAGGGAGCTGCCACGAGCAGCCCCCCGACTTTTAAATTATTACGCCTTGCACCAATAACCTGCAAACCTCTCAGAGTTCGGTTTGACCGGCATGAATGAGAATTCCCATTGTTAACCTGCGGGATTCTCTTTTTACTCTGGAACCCCACCTGCCTAATTCACCATGAACCTCTAATGAGTAGAGAAGAGGCAACGCAAGTGCCGAAACACAGTGCCCGCCATTTACTTATGTCCCACCAAAAATTCTTGAAACTACTGAATACCCTAAAAACACAAGCCTACATTAATTCTATGCCAGAACCTTCCTTTTGTCGCTGTGTCGGCACTTGCTTGATTTACTGATGCGGCCATTGTGACAGCAAGTCCTCGCCCTGGGCGGGTTTGTGAGCCTTCAAAAAAGTCTTCGAAAGCACATGGGTTCGTTTAATGCACGCCGTAGGACTTCAGTTTCTTGAGGATGGTCTTAACATCCAATCCGAGTTGGCGGGCGGCTTCAGCTTTGTTATTACCTGCCTTCTTGAGGGTCCTCAGGATGAGTTCCTTTTGAGCACGAGCGGCAGAAACTCCTAAGGGTAAGACAAAGCTTGATGTATCTTCTGCAACGGGATTCTGGATATAGGGTGGGAGATGAGAAGTTTCAATCCAATTACCCCTAGCCATAATGACCGCACGCTCCATGGCATTTTTCAGTTCTCGCACATTGCCCGGCCAGGAGTAAGCCTTTAGCATCTTTAAAGCACCTTCTCGGAGTGCTTCTACGTGCAGGCTGTGCTTCTGATTGAATTGCTGGATGAAGTATTGTGCCAGTAACGGAACATCATCCTTGTGTTCTCGCAAGGGGGGAACCAGCAGGGAAAAAACATTCAATCTGAAGTAGAGGTCTTCCCGGAGATTACCACTCTCCACGGCGTGCCTGGGATTTTGGTTGGTCGATGCAATCACTCTGACATCCACGCTGAATTCCTTGACCCCCCCCAGACGTCGAATCTTGCTGCCTTCCAAAACCCGCAGCAGCTTGGACTGAAGCAAAATTGGCATCTCGGCAATTTCGTCCAGCAATAAGGTTCCCCGATTGGACAATTCGAAACAGCCGGGGTGCTCCGCAATAGCCCCCGTAAAAGCTCCTTTCTCGTGACCAAAAATCTCGCTTTCAATGAGATCTTGAGGAATGGCTGCTGAATTAACGGCAATGAAAGGCTCTTTAGAGCGAGCGCTCTGGTCGTGGAGGGAGCGGGCGACCAGCTCTTTTCCTGTTCCACTTTCCCCGGAGATGATGACAGGAGCTTCACTGCCGGCCACAGTCTTGATCAGCTTGTATAGTTCCTTCATCACTCTGCTTTTGCCTACTAAGGGCCCAAAGCCCGCTCCTCTCTCGAGCTGGGTGGAGAGTTCTTGAGACTCCTTTCGCACTTTCAAGTCGATTCTGGCTGCTTCCAATATCGATTTCAACTTGGAGTAATCCAACGGTTTGGTGAGAAAATCCTGTGCTCCCTCCTTCATGGCCTCAACAGCCATGTCCACACTGGAGTAACCTGTAATCAGAATAACAGGTCGGCCCGGATCACTAGACTGAAGACAGCGCAGGAGCTCCAGGCCAGACAACTCGGGCATGACCACATCTGAAATAACGATGTCTGGGTTGTAGGTGTCCGCCAAATCCCTGGCCTCCGTCCCATTGGAGGCAATCCGGACTTGGAAACCCCACTGCCCGAGATAGATCTGCATAATATCTTGCGCATCCGGATCGTCATCCACCAACAAAACCTTCGTTGGAGTGCTCGCCATTCTCCCTCCTTTGAAAATCCCCAAACCCTTCCCCAGTTGAGGAAGAGAAGCCGGATAGCTCACAGCCGGGCTTGTTGTCGTGGGGGCGGGGTTCCACCACGCTGTGAAGGCCAGTCACCTTCAGCCCCTCCTGGTTCAGGCGGGAAATCGTCATTCTAATCGGTGGTGGAGATCCGCAGGATCATAACCGATTCTCCTGCGCTGAATATAATAGGACAAAGCAGTGTGTACCGCAAATGCGGATGATGCATAATCCCATAGCCCCCAAAGTGCTGGCGGGTATAATTCATTAATGCTCGGAGCTGTCAGGTCCTCCGCATCGATCTGAAGTGCGTTAGCTGGGTGACCCCTATGGGTGCATAGCTTGCAGGTTAAAAAATTGGACAAAGTTTTAAGAAGGATGCATGTTTGAGTTCATAAGTTCTCAAGTGGTAGTTGGACTGGCTTGGGCGGGGGAGGTCAGTCTTTTCGGATTGCGCGCCATCCGCGAAGCTCTGCGCCCGCCCTATGAGATGCGAGAGCTCATCCGCCAGGTGTACGAAGTGGGTTGGCGTTCCGTGCCACTCATCACCGTAGCCGGGTTCGCAGTGGGCATCGTTATGTCGATGCATTCCCGTTCCTCACTGGAGCGTTTCGGCGCCGAGGCCATGATCCCAACCGTGTTAGCTCTTTCGATGGTCCGAGAGATCGGGCCGCTGGTCGCAGCTCTGCTTGTTTCCGGACGAGTGGGTGCGGGAATTGGTGCGGAGCTCGGTGGGATGCGGGTCACCGAACAAATTGACGCTTTAGAATCTTTGGCTGTGGATTCTTTCAAATACCTGGTGGTCACACGCGTTATGGCTTGTGTGATCGTACAGCCCATTCTTACAACCGTGATGAGCTTTACGGGGATCGTAGGCGGCTACCTTGCTGAAACGGTGATCTCGGGATTGTCCTTCCGGTTGTATTTCGATCGCGCCTTCTCTAGCATGGAGTTTGTGGATTATATTCCGGCCACCCTCAAAACGATGGTTTTCGGGTTCATTATCGGCACTGTTTCATCCTATCTAGGCTATAACACGAAGGGCGGCGCTGAGGGTGTTGGGCGAGCATCAACCCTAAGCGTGGTGCTGACGTCAATCCTCCTGATCGTTACGAATGTTGTCCTGGTCAAAATAATCATTTTCCTGTTTCCGGAAGGCTTGGGATGAAGGACAACCAGTTCGTCATACGTTTAGAACAGGTTTCGAAGTCCTTTGGAAACAAGCGGGTGTTGGATCAGGTATCATTTCGGGTCGCACGCGGTTCAGCCTTTTGCATTCTGGGTCGCAGTGGCACCGGCAAGAGCGTCACGCTTAAACTGATGATTGGGTTGATCAGGCCAGAACAAGGGAAAATTTTTATTGCGGATCAAGAGATCACGGGCCTGGAAAGTCGCGAGCTGCCACCGGTTCGCAAGGCTGTCGGTTTTCTCTTTCAAAGCGCTGCGCTCTTTGATTCTATTTCGGTCGGGGAAAACGTGGCTTTTCCATTGCGGCGGCATACTAACAAATCTGAGAAAGAAATTCAGGAGTACGCGCACAAAAAACTCGAGCAAGTCGGGTTAGAGAACGAGTACGATAGACTGCCGGCCGATTTGTCCGGTGGCATGCGGAAACGCGCTGCCTTGGCTCGGGCGCTTGCTCTGGATCCGCCGATCCTGCTGGTGGACGAGCCTAGCGCTGGGCTGGATCCCATTACGTCTGCGGAGATCGATAACCTTCTGTTAAGGCTGAACTCAGAAAAGGATACCACACTGGTGGTGGTTACCCACAATATCCCCAGCGCGCGAAGAATTGGCGATGAGCTGCTCGTCTTGCACGAGGGACACATTATCGCTCAGGGGACAGCGAATGAACTCGATCAAAGCGAACACAAGGTAGTACGAGAGTTCATGAGATCTATCCAGGCCGGTTAGAAAATGCCTTCTTCCAGAAATTTTATAGTCGGTGCATTCGTGATAGGTGGGCTACTGCTGTTTGCTGTAGGACTTTTCATGATCGGCGATCGGCGGAAGTTGTTTGCTCAAAGTTTCCAGATCTACGCGGAGTTTGCACAATTGGGCGGACTTCAAAACGGAGCCCGAGTGAGGGTGGGCGGCATGGATGCGGGTGAGGTACTCGATATACAGGTCCCGCCTGAGCCCCAAGCCAAATTTCGCGTCAAACTGCGAGTGCTCGAAAAACTTCATCCAGTAGTTCGTACTGACTCGGTGGCTACCATACAAACGGAGGGGGTTCTGGGTAATAAGTTCTTAAAGATTGACCCAGGGACCCGTCAAGCTCCCAAGGCTTCTCCCGGCAGTACAATTCCAGGTCGCGAACCCTTTGATTTCGCCGATCTCCTCGAGCAGGTTCGAAAGAGCGTCGACCAAGTCAGAGGCCAGGCTGAGATTGTGTTTGAATCAATTGTAAATACCTCCAAAGATGCCGATCAGGTGATTACCTCTGTCAAAGATGACGTCGAAAACATCGCTTCTTCCGGAAAGAAGATTTCTGAGGACATCAAGGTCATCGTTCAAAGAGTGAGGGCCGGACGCGGTACGGTCGGTAAAATACTTAACGACGAGACCCTGGCCAATAATGCCATCAAGACCGTACAGGATTTCCAGCAAACAGCCAGCAATTTACGTCAGACTTCACAGGGCTTCAGTCAGATTGTTTCAGATTTGCAGGATCGGCAAATCCTGCACGAACTGGAACAGGCGGCGAAGAATGTTCGGCAAGTCACGGGTGAGGTGAAAGAGGCAATCGCACAATTTCAAGCCAAAGAGGGAAAAGGAACAGGTCTGACTACGGAGTTGCGCCGAACAATCTCGAATGCCCGCGAAGCCATGGCGGATCTGGCTGAAAACATGGAGGCACTCAAGCACAACTGGTTCTTCCGCGGGTTTTTTAAGAAGCGAGGATTTTACGACCTCGACAACCTCACAGTCGACCAGTATCGACAAGGCAAGTTCCTTGAGAACAAACTGAGACGTCGCATTTGGATCGATGAGGCCCAGCTCTTCTCGAAGAACTCAGACGACACTGAAGAGCTTTCGAGCCCAGGAAAACAGCGAGTCAACGCAGCAATGGCTGAGTTTATCCAATACTCACGAAATAGCCCAATTGTGGTCGAGGGTTACGCTGGAAGGGGAACTCCCGAAGAACAACGGCTGCGCTCCTATCAGCGAGCAGTGATGGTCAGAGAATATCTCGTCGAAAAGTTCCAACTCAATCCGAACTACATCGGGATCATGCCGATGGGCGCTTTGCCAGGCAAAGATGCAAGCGCTCAGCAGTCGGAGGGTGTTTCCTTAGTATTATTTTACGACAAGTCTGGTTGACCTCTCTCAACCTTCAGAGATGAGTCCATTCCAGCGCGTTAGCCTCATTTTACCAAAGCCCCTTCAACAACTTCAGTCTAAGTGATGGATTTTTCCGAAACCTGTGAGAAATGTTTGGTCCCATATTTAGAATAGAATTGCTGTATAAAAAGAGACAGTTTTGGAGATGGAAGAATATCCACGGCGTGTAATTTTTCTTATGTGCAACGAAGCAGTCAAGATTTTCATTTGTGTTGTCCTGATGCATAACATCATTGAATATAGGAAAAAATCTTATTACCTCTTATTAAATGAAATAATTTCTTGTATCGAGAAACAAAAGGTAAAAGAATTACCTTGTTTTGGTATTTTGTGTGCGATGGGATGATTGTCAGGGGTCAGGGAACAATGGACCGAGCTTTCAATTTAATTCAAATTTTGTCGTGACCCAGGAGGGCCATATGTCGGCCACCGCCATAACCGCCATTATAGCGGAAAGAAATCAAAATCCAGGCAGTCATTTAGAGGAAATGACCCAGGGGAAGCGAACGCTGCAATTTGAAAAAGGGGAGAGAATTTATACCCAGGGAGACCCGGCCGATGCGGCGTTTTTGATTCAGCAAGGTAGAGTCAAGATTACGGTGGTGTCTCCTGCAGGCAAGGAAGCCACGCTTTCAATCTGCGGTATTGGAGATTTCTTTGGAATTGGATGCCTGAGTG
Organism: Acidobacteriota bacterium; assembly: GCA_003224715.1. Taxonomy (GTDB): domain Bacteria; phylum Acidobacteriota; class Terriglobia; order Versatilivoradales; family Versatilivoraceae; genus QHZQ01. The sequence goes on from QHZP01000015.1 coordinate 18,188, forward strand.
GCTTAAACGGCCAGAGTTTGCAAGTGAGTACTGCCACCAGCCTGGAACCTTCTCTTGTAGTCCGACTTGAAAAATGGGCTATGGTTAGTGCCTTGCGCGAAAATCAGGCCTTTCGGCAGTCTTTCATTGACTATCTGCTGACTTGCAATACTAACATTCAGGAAGATCTTTGTGACCAACTGCTCCACCCTAGCGAAAAGAGGTTGGCCCGCGTTCTGTTAAAACTCTCACGCTTAGGTGAAAACGCGGATCAGGCTGAAGTGATTCTCCCTAGATTCAGCCATGAAACTCTATCAGAAATGGTAGGTACCACCCGGTCCCGCATTACTTATTTCATGAACAAGTTCAAAAGGATGGGGTTGGTGCATTACCGTCGGGGCCTGGTAGTTCATGCAGGTCTGTTGACCGAGGTAGTGCTATCGAAATAACAATGAAGATAGCGCGCGAGAAGAAGCTCTTTAACGGGCTTTTGGAAGAGGGTGTCGAGGGTAAGCGACCCCTTAGATTTAAGCCCAAGCAAAGAATCTACTCCCAGGGAGACCCGGCCGAATCCGTGTTCCTCATCGAGGAAGGCAAAGCCATCTTAACGGTGGTCTCCAGGAGCGGCAAGGAAGCCACGCTGGGTGTCCTTCACCCAGGTGACTTTCTGGGTGAAAGCTGCTTAAATGGGCAGCCATTTCGAGCGCACACAGCCACGGCATGGGAGACTTCTCTGTTGGTTCGCATCGAGAAAGATGTGCTGTTGCAGGCTTTGCATAATGATTCCGCCCTTGCCGAAGCTTTTGTCGGTCAGTTGCTGGCTCGCAACATTCAGTTTCAAGAAGACTTGTGTGCCCAGCTCTTTAATCATAGCGAGAAGCGCCTAGCGCGCCTTCTTCTCAAGCTCGCCCACTTTGGCGAAAAAGGATCGCAGCCGGTCAAGATAGTCCCTAAGCTCAGCCACGAGATCTTGGCAGAAATGGTCGGCACTACTCGTTCCAGGGTCAATTATTTCATGAACAAGTTCAAGAAGTCTGAACTGATTCGTTATGACCATGGAATTGTGGTGCACCCTCGACTGCTTACAGAAGTAGTCCTAAAAGACTAGTCTCATTACCTGTTCAACGACTCGATTCACGGTTTTAAGTGACAGCAGTTTCGATGGTTAGACGACCTTCCTAGATCTACTGCTTTGGAGTCCCCACCAAGAACCCAGTAACTTTTTTCCCTCCAACTGGGGTTTTCCCCAGTTTTCACGACCGTGAAGGAATGATACGGTATTGTCTTCCAGTTCGTTCTACACGGGAGGGCCCGGTAGCTCATTCGTTCCTTTCCTGCCAAATTGGGACCGAGTGAGAGCCCGAAGCGTCAGCGAGGGACAGCCCCGCAATGACTCTCGCTGGCGCTCAGTGCTCCCTATCAGGCGGCTGACTTGCCGAATCGGCCCTGGAAATTTGGGTTTCCACTCGGCAAATTCGAAAGACACCGTGACGGGTGAGGGCTGTTGAACAGCCAGCCCCTCAAGCTTCCATTTCCTTTCCTGCTTCCGTTAGGCGGAAAAGTCAATGAAGAAGGATGATGACGCCCACAAAACACATACTCAGGCTGAGGCCAGAAATCGGGTTTTGGTCGTAAGCTTACAGACCGGCCTTGTCCCCCTACTTCGATTTCTACTGTCCGCCGATGGTCTCGAGGTGGTTACTGCCCAGGAGCCACGGGACGTGTTGGAGAAACTTGGGAGCACAGGAGCAAAAATCCTGTTGCTCGATTTGCATCTCCCCACGGCCAATGCGATGAGACTTCTCGAAACTATCCGAGTTTCTTGCCCGCAGGTATTCGTGATTACAATGGCCGAATCAGCCTGCCGGGAGTTGGCGGTCGAGTCGATTGGAGTGGGAGCGAACGGGTTCCTGCTTGAACCTTTGGATTTCCGGATTTTGAGGAGTCTGCTCTACAGGAGAATTGGGGAAACCTTCGCAAACGAAACCCCTCAGCCTCTGATAAAACTCCGGGAGCAGGTTTCTTGCCGTTAAGAAAATCACAATTTTGACGCCCTTTGTCTTTCCCTGGATCGAGACTGATTAAGTGACGCCTCGGGCGCTCTTCCTGACTTGCTTCGCAAGAGAGGCGACCGCCGTTATCAGTTCTGTGGGCTCAACGGGCTTGGGTAGGTGCATCTGGAAGCCCGCAGTCAGAGCCCGCCGGCGGTCCGTTTCGCCGGCATAGGCGGTCAGCGCTACCGCTGG
>QHZP01000016.1:0-1735 GCA_003224715.1 Acidobacteriota bacterium
AACCTTCCAACGGGACACCCCCGCAGCCCAAGGGCTGCTACCCCCCTCTCGAGGATTTTCAGGAGAAGATTTCACGAGTCAATCAGACCGTCGAGCTAATTTGAAACTGAAGTATTTTGTCCAGGTTTTCTCATCACTCTTCCGAACAGGCTGGAACTCCCAGTTTTGAACAGCCGCCAAGGCAGCCTGGGTCAGAGAAGTGGTACCGTCATCCTGGTTTACAGGAATAGCTTCCAGAACTTTTCCCTCCCGGCTGATGAGGATTCTTATGACAACCGGCTTGGGGCTAGCGGATTCAATCATCTCAGGCGCGACCACCGGTCGCGCTAACTTGCGCAAGAATGGTGACCTTCCCGCTCCCGTAACATCACTGATCACCACATTCGCAGCGCCCCCTGGTCTTGAATTTTGAATTTCCCTGGTGGGAGCTCGCCGGGCTGATAATGTCTGGCTTGCATGAGCGGGAACACTGGTTGAAGGCTCACTTATTGCACTCTGGCCAGGATTGTTATTGTCCGGTGAAGAACTAGATATGGTGGCAGGTGACGTGTTTTCCTTAACTGGCTGCTGATTCGAGCTTGGCCGGGGGTCCGCGCTTCGCGATGCAGGCGTCGAGCCATGCTGAGAAGAAGGTGGAACTGCTGTTGACCTTTGCCGCACCTTTTGGGTTATATCCTCGCTTCTGCGGCCCCTAAACCAGATGACAGACAGAAAAAGTAAGATCAGGATGGCTACGCCTTGAAAAGATCTAGATTTGTAAATCGAAGGTGGGACCAAGAATCTTCGAGTTGAGGACAAAATATTCAATTCGTTTGAAGCGGCTGCCGCTAACTCTTTTGCGGGCGGTTCAGCCTCTGGTTGTGGAGACACAGGCTCCGGAGAACCCTCGGGAGTGGCTGTCTCTTTGTGCTGAGTCTCGAGAAGGCTTTCGCTTGGAGAGACCGTTTCCCCTGTCACCACAATCGTCTCCTGTTTTTTTTCGGCCAGTCTGGCTGCCTCGTCCATAGCCGCAGAAAGTGGAGAACTCTCATCTGATTGAGACTCAGAACTATGGGCAGGCTCGGCCGCCGCTCGAACGTCATCTTCGGATTGCTTAGCGTTTTGAGATTCTTCTTCACTTGAACCGGCCAGTGCTTCAGTCTCCGTTTGCTGCGGAACAACCGGCGTAGTTCTTTCTCTTTGACTGAGAATGACTGCCACAGCCTTTTTCAAAGCTTCCTGCTGAAAGGGCTTAATGAAATAATCCACGGCACCGTACTTTGAAGTGACCTCTTTGCGAGTATACTCGTCTCGATAGAATCCGGTGTAGAAGATAACCCTTGCCTGAAATCCAGGCTCTGCGGCAATTCGCGAAGAGACTTCAAAACCGCTAAGACGGTCCAGCAATAATTCGGTTATCACCACGTCCGGTTGAAACAGCTTTCCCTTCCGCAATCCTTCCAGGCCATTGCGGGCAGTTTCTACCGAGTAACCTTGCTGTACGAGGACAGATTTTAGTTCGGCCAATTGATCCTCGTCAGGATCTATAATTAGAATACGACCCTGCATCTAAACCTCCTCAAAGGCCATGGGAAAATGAAGGACGTGATGTTTAAATCTTGCCTGTGTCATAAAAATCATATCTGCATAACGGCTAAAAATCCAAATGCAAAAGTTCCGCTTCCTTCAAGCTATCCATTCGAGCTTGCGGTCAACCCCTGGGAACTGAGAATTCCCCGTAATTCAATTTTCGTCG
>QHZP01000016.1:1777-25594 GCA_003224715.1 Acidobacteriota bacterium
GTCGGTGAAACGAACGATCTGGTTAAAGTCCTTCTGGAGCGTAGACGATTCCTTGCAAGAAGTCGATTGAATAAGCGAGGTCGTAGAACCTGTGCTAAACCGATTAGCCTACTTCATGAAATTCCCAACATCCCGCTTCGAGATCAGGTCGTCGTCGAAGGTTGCAATCGGGCTTACAATTAGCCTTTGCCAAGTTCTGGACACACCTTCCTTTGCTGATGTTATCACCCTAAAGAACGGCAAGCGGATCAGCGTGGAACGCTCATGGGAAGAAGGAGATAAGCTTCGATATGAAAGAGATGGAAATGTTTATGGATTTTCGAAGGGTCTGGTAGAAAAAGTTGAGCCTGGGACCTACGTACCCGATTCTGAGGAATTCGATGTCACAACCGGCAAGCCCGCCGGTAAGTCCATCCCCATTGAAATCCTTCACGAAAATCTTGGGATTCAAAACAAAGATTCAATGAACTCGATCCCGCAGATCATTAAAGAAGGAAGAGTGGACAATGAAAAGTTCAGGGAAATTGAAAATCAGGCTCGCCTCAATCCGCGCGACAAGGACAAACAAGGCCGATACCGAAATGCTTTAATGGAATTGATTGATTGGCAATTCAAACAGGGCGAGCAGGCCGAAGCCATGCGCACCCTGCAACAATACCTCCGCATGGATCCCGACAACCTTCAAGCTTCTATCGCTTTAGGGTCGCTTTACCTCAGGCAGGGGCAATATCTCCAAGCGGAAAACATTCTGAGCCAGGCCCAGGTCAAGAATAACGACTCCTCCGAATTGTACTACCTCTTGGGCGCGACCTATTATCTTCAAGATAAGAATGCAATGGCCAGTCGAGCCTTGCGACGATCGTTGGAACTGGGATTCCGGCCGGAGGTGGATCAAATGCTTAAGAAGATAGAAAACGAGAATTGGGCCGAAAATGCCTTCAAACAGTCCAATAGCCTACATTTCGTGATTAAGTACGAAGGGACGGAATCCAATGAGTTTTTGGGGCGCCAAATCCTTGTCAGCCTGGAAAGGTCCTTTAGCGAGTTGGAATCTGCTTTAAATTATTCGCCCAGAGAGTTGATCGCCGTGGTTCTTTATACGGGTGAGGTTTTTCGCGATGTGACCCGCACCCCCAGTTGGGTGGGGGCAATCAATGATGGAAAAATCAGGTTGCCGATCAAGGGGCTAAGTCGGTTGGACGAAAATCTGCGAAAGATCTTGAAGCATGAGTTAACTCACTCATTCATTCGTCTCAGGACCGCCGGAACCTGTCCCGTCTGGCTCAACGAGGGCTTAGCTCAATACGAGGCGGGAGACTCTGCGCGGCAGTTTTTTCCTCTCTTCAAGCAATCCATGTCGGAAAACAATTTTCTGCCACTCAAGAGTTTGGAGGCCCCCTTTGTCCATTTCCCGTATGCCGTCGCAACCTGGGCCTATCAGGAATCTTTGTTGGCTGTAGAATTCCTGGTTAAGGCATACGGAATGGGTGAGGTGCAGAGGTTGCTCGAACGGAGTTTCAATGCTCCCGATTTTGAAGCTGCTCTAAGAATGGTCCTCCGGAAAGATTACTCCGATTTGCAAAAGGAACTCCAAGATTTCGTAGTCAGTCAGTAGGCCTTATTCTTCGGTCTTTTCAAATAATCCCTGTACCAATCAACCGTCTGCCTCAGGCCTTCCTCGAAGCCCACCGTCGGACTATAATTCAAATTAGTCTTAGCCCGCTTAATATCAGCCATGGAGTGCCTGATATCGCCAGTCCTGGCGGGTTCATAGACCGGCTCTAAATGGGTTCCAAGAAGACGATTCAAAATCTCCACTACTTTATTTAGCGTGATCCGCTCGCCACACGCCACGTTGTGGACTTCGCCAACAGCCTTGGAAGAATGGCAAGCCAAAAGATTCGCTCGGACTACATTGGAAACGTGGGTAAAGTCGCGACTCTGTTCGCCGTCTCCAAAAATGACAGGGCGCTGTCCGCAGATCATGGCAGTAATAAATCGTGACAGCACGCCTGAATATTGCGAGGTGGGATCTTGCCGTGGTCCGAAGACATTGAAGTAACGCAATGAGACGGTTTCTAAACTGTAAAGGGAAGTAAAAAGTTGGCAGTATTCCTCGCCCATGTACTTCATCAAGCCATAAGGAGAGATCGGACGAACCCGCATCGCTTCCTCTTTCGGAAGCTGCTCACTGTCCCCGTAGGCAGAAGATGAAGCAGCATAGACTACCCTTTTGACACCGGCTTCCTTGGCTGCCCATAGGACATGTAAGGTCCCAGTGACGTCAGCATTATGAGAGCTGATGGGATCGACGACCGATCTAGGAACAGAAGGGATGGCGGCTTGATGCAAGATATAGTCAACTCCCTCAACCGCCTCTTTCAAATCAGCCAGATTGCATATGTCAAGTTCTCTAAAATCAACACGGTTCTGAAATGTCTGCAGATTTTCTCGGTGACCGGTTGAAAAATTGTCGATGACTCTGACTGTGGTCCCCTGATTTACCAGTTCGTCAACAATATTCGAACCAATAAAGCCGGCCCCCCCTGTGACGAGATAGATCGACATACCGAAACCTTTCGCTTGCGTAAGACTGCCTCCTCGAAAAACTTGTTTACCCTAGCACAAATGACATCCAATTCCAACCCACTAAACTCACTCCCCTCATATCTACGGAAAAATTCCTGTGGTAAGATGACGCCTAGCTCAACAATCCTTTCTTCTCTGGTATGACTGGGTAACTCAGTAGGGGCCAGAGTTAATCCGGAAGATTGAAATGTCGATAATAAGTGTGGTCTTTACAACTTGAGCGTCATAAGTGGCTATGATGTCAAACCTTTCTGAGCGGCTTTTTCCAGAGATTCTCATGCAGATCTCTGTAAATTCTCAAAGCGGAACCCTGGTACTATGTCGGAACCCGACCGAAAAAAAGATCTATTTTGATAAGGGGTCAGTGGTCTTTGCGGACGGTAATGTGCCCCAGGATAACTTCGGCGAACTGCTCATTAATATCGGCAAGCTCTCTCCTAATCAATTGGCTGACGCCTCAAAAAAAGTCTCTGCCGACAAACCTCTCACTAAGGTTCTAGTCGACATGGGTTTATTCTCTGCCACAGAAATTCGTGAGTTTCTGGAGTTGCAGGTCCAGGAAATCATCTGTCCATTGTTTGATTGGAATAGCGGAGAATTTGAATTCAAGAATGGCGGCGCGCCTCTCGATAAAGACCTCACTCTGAGAATTTCCACTCCCAATCTGGTATTAGAGGGTATTCGCCGGATCAGGAATTTCGAGATCATTCATAAAGGCCTGAGGGGACTCGAAAGCCTCGTTTGTCTTGCTCCCCGCTATGAAACCAAGGTCGTGGACCTTTTACTAAAACCGGACGAAGCTTTCATTTTGAGCCGAATAGAATCCACTTCCAGCCTTTCCGAGATCTTGCAAGTCTCGCCGCTAGGTTTGGAGCTGACGCAAAAAGCCCTTTATGCTTTTATTTGCACCGGGATCATTGAATTTGTCACGGATTCGAATAAAAGTTGTTCCCCACCTCCGGCAGGAGTTTACAGAGCCAACCGTTCGCCGGAAGTAGGTCCAAGGCGTCCGTCAAGTGAGACGTTAGAAGGGAAGGAAAAGGAAGAAGAAGATTTTGAGGCTGTGCGCGCCGATATCCTCAAGATGTTGGAAAACAGTAAAAGGTTAAACTATTATGATCTGCTTAAAGTTCCGTCAAACGCCTCTCCCGACGAGATTAAGAAAGCCTATTACGGGCTGGCCAAGAAATATCACCCTGACCATTACCATCAAGCGAGCGCGACCGATCTGAAGAATGACCTGGACACCATTTTCTCCACTTTGTCTAAGGCTTACGATACACTAAAAGTTCCAGCCACTCGAGGCAGTTATGATGCCCGGATTCTCAAATTGGAAGAAGCCCAGACTCATTCGCCGGAAAAACCTGCATCTTCATCTTCTCACGCCTCCCCTGCGGGGGTGGCGCAGCAGAAGTTAGCTGAGTTGAACTACCGCCAGGGGCGAGGACACTTTGACCAACAGGACTATTGGAGTGCCAGTCAGGCCTTTCGCCAATCGGTACGTCTGGAGCCTGAGAATGCCCGCTATCGCTACTGGCTGGCCACCTGTCTGAGCAAAAACCCCAAATGGCGCCGAGAAGCTGAGGAACACTTTCTTAAAGCGATTGAATTAGAACAATTGAATGCCGGCTTCTACGTCGGGCTGGGGCTGCTCTACAAGGAGGTTGGAATGCTAAATAGAGCTGAGTCTCAGTTGCGCCAGGCACTGCAAATCTCACCGGGGGACAAGGCAGCGCTGGAAGCCATAGAAACTCTGGCCAAGTCCAAAGGGACTGGGAAAAAGAGTCTCAAAACTTTGAAGAACTTCTTCCAAAAAAAATAAAGTGATCTTAATAGAGGCTGGGAATGCACTTAAGGCTGCACTTTGCCGGCGTTAACAGAGTTCTCGCACCTCTCCTATGAAAATAGCGGCTAAGTGTGACAAAAGGTAACAAACGCAAGTCAGAGGCCGCTCGTTTTCATGCTTCGTGGTGCCGCCCGGGCCGGCATGGGCAACTCCTCTGAAAATCCCCTCTGGGGAGGGGCAGAAGGCGTCAGCCTTCGGGGTGGGTCCTATGGTTCGGGATAACCCACCCCTGCGCCCCTCCCGTGGAGGGGAATGATTTTCATCCTTGGTGGTGCCGCCGTGCGGCATGGATGACTCTCCTCTGGGTTGCGGGGCCCATCTCTTCAAGAACGAGCTGACCTCTTTGAAATTGTAACTCTTACCCAATTCTAGTTTGCTCGTATCCTGCGAGTGTAACAGCTTTCCGTTATGATCCAGCACAAACAGATGTGGATATCCCGGAATGCTGGGATACCGCGACAACACCTTCTGGTTCTTATTCTCTGGGCTATAGTTGATCTTTACAGTGATAAAACTCTTTTCTCTAACGGCTGCAAGCTGCCGATTCTGCTCAAAAAACCTATCCAGAATATGGCCGCACCATTCCCCGCCTACTTCGAGAAGAACATGTTTTCCAGTCCGCTGGGCTTCAATCACGGCATTCTTGATATCGCTACCTGCGTCTCTCTTGGGGTCATATTGGATAACGGGAACATACCTTGACTCTAATGACACTGCCTTCTCTTGCCCCTGCGCGTTCAATGGTAAGAACACAGTGACCAGACAGAGTATGGAAGGAGTATATCTATTCATCTTTAAAGGTCCAGGGCTTGTGGGTAGCGAGGACGTTCACAAGTCTTGCGCCGGGGTCATTCCAGAAGGATATTAACAGGCCGCCTAATTCTGTCCTTCAATGAGCCGTAGAGGGCTGCCCACTCCTTCAACATATTATCTAATTATTGATAAATGGACCCCGTTCGGCTGAGGCTGACACTGCCGATGTCCTTGCGGTTTTGCTCATCGAAGTAAAGGGTATCGCCTTCCATGCGTATCCCGGTGATAGGTGGAATATGCAGCCTATAGGAAAAAAAAGTATTGGCGCTATCGCTGTCGAAAGCATCCTGGACTTGTAGCAAATAATGGTTGGAAGATACTTCCCCACTGATTGAGAAACTTCTGGCCACCGTTGGAAAGCTACCACTCAGGATGTCTAGAGTCCCATAAATCATGTCACGTTCTTGAAACAGTTGCATTTTGACTTGGGCATTGATGAGGCTCCCGGTTAAGCTGCCTTCCCAAACTCCGGCAATCGCCTTGGTGTCAACTTGAGGCAAGGCAAAGGCTGGGAAGAAGGCCCCGGTTCCATTCACAGTGCTTTTGACGATGGAGTTTGCCACCAATCGAGGAGCTTTGTCATCGTTAGGTGTCGGGTCGGTTACTTCAATGACAATCTGTCCAAAAGTATCCGGCACGGCGCTCCGGATGTCGTTGTCCACAAACATGCCGTTCTGCTTGATGAGAGCCGTTTTGGTGTCTATCAAGTTCCCCAACTGATCGTAGATGTCAACATAAAGGTTTCCGTCATCTGGACCGACATTGACGACTACCAGGGAGGATTGGAATTTTGCGGTTTTGGCAGAAGACTGGATAGCCAAACGAGTACCTGTGCTTTCGACAAACGCAGCTGGCTTAGAGATCTGATCCGCGATCGCCAATTCGATGCTGGGATCGTCGTTGCTGTTGGAAATGACCGAAGCCCAAGCTGTGAGGGGTTCGTCAGAAAAGATCAAAAGCCATCCAGTGCCAACGTTTCCTCCTTGAACGGGATCTTCAATGGTTGGCAATTGATTAATAATGTCATTGATCTGGACCAGTTCATTCGATTCGACTACCACCGAACCGGACCTTCTCAGACTGCCCTCTTGATCGAACAAATATATGAACACGCTGGCGAATGGATTGATTCCATGCACAAAAGAAATCTGACTGTAGTTGTTCAAACCCAGGTTGGTCCGGCTGTTACTCTCGGTAGTGACATACGGGATAATGACGACAAAGGAAGTCCCATCGCCACTGGCCTGCGTTTGTGACCCGATCTTGCGTCGGAAATCCCTTAAAGATTCCAGCCATGACGACTGGTTCAAGCGCTGGGTGGCAACCGCCGTCCTAGCAACGGCGTTTTTGCTCCCCTCTCGAGCTTCCACCGTTGCCCTCTCGGCAAAAATGAAAAGGATCATGAGTATTAAGGATGACCAAATGGCCTTTTGCATTCGTCTCTCCCTTTCCGACTTTGATTCAACCAATAAGCTTAGATGCACATGGTTTCGAGAAGAGATGGGTGATTTTTTTGTAGCCCCGCCAAAGGACAGAAAATCCACTTGGGCTGAGCAGGTCATTTGTCCGCGACGCACAGCACGGTCGATCCGTGGCACGTCCGAAGTGACCTGCTCGAGCCTCATAGATCCAGGCCTGGCTGAGCGAAGTGAAGAACTGCTGGAAAAGTCAGGATAAATTATTGTTAACAATAAAAATATAGGAGCAGGTCTGTAAGCCGAATTCTGTCCCCCCAAACATGCTGGATGTTCAGCGGGCAACGGTCATTCCTCTAGCCCAAGAGTTACCTCTCGGGTCCGGCGTCCTACCCGGATGTCAAACGGCGCGGGTCACGCCTCCATCCCTATTTGGATTTGCTCCGTGTGGGGTTTGCCAGGCTTGCCTATTGCTAGGCAACCGGTGCGCTCTTACCGCACCATTTCACCCTTACCTGAAAAGCAGTGATCAGTGGCTAGTGGTTGGTGACTAGTCGGAGGTTTCATTTCCAGCTAGCCACGAGCCACTTGTCACTAGCCACTAACCACTGCTTCTCCGGCGGTATCTTTTCTGTTGCACTTTCCGTGCTCTAGCGAGCCCCCCGCGTTACGGGGCACACTACCCTGTGGAGTTCGGACTTTCCTCCCGCCCAATCCGAAAAGATTGAGCCGGCGACCGTTCGACCTGCCCGCAGCTATTATAACCGCAGGAAGTGCGGATATCACGGAGCGTTTCTTAACCTAGCGCTCCGTTTCCGAAATACGTTCTCGAGCTCTTACTCTCTCTGGGCTCTGTGACTATGACCTGTGTGACCTAATTCCCTGCCCCTTGGTTCAGGTAAATCTTGACGTTGTGAGTGGCACGTCCGACCGCAACAATGTCCAGGTAACCATCCTCGTTTAGGTCAGTCACGGTTAGATCTTCGGTAGCCATACCGCCATCATCAATCAGATATTTCTTCCCAGCGCCCCAATTTTCGTCCTGGGGATCATACACGGCAATCCCCGGCCTTCCGGTCATTTCTGAAGCCTCCCGCCAGCCAACCACCAGTTCGTCATCTCCATCCCCATCGAGGTCAGCACACCACAAGGCATGGCCCTGTTTTAACTTCGAGTCGAGGATTCGTTGTCGCCACAGATCACCTGGTTTTTCGGGCGCTAGGTAAACCACTACTTGATGGCCATGCCATGGTTCGATGGTGGCCAAATACTTCTTTCCACTTCGAAATTTTCCCATCTTAATTTCACCTGCCCCGGGATCACCCTTCTCATCCGAATTTCCCTCGCCCAACTGGCGCTTCGTCCAGTGGCCATCAGCTCCCCGATCGAAGAGGAAGATGCCCTCCAAGCTCGCCGTTATTATTTCGTCGGCAGGGTCGTCGTCAAAATTGACAACCAGGATATTGTGGAGGGTATGAAGCGTTTCGTCGATGATTTCCGTGGACCAAGGTCCCTTGGCTGGATCTGCAGGCTGCCGGAACAGCAAGAGCCGTACACCTCTGCCCTCCCCCCAGTGAGGCCCTTTGGTGCCTCGGCCTTGCAGTGGGGCTACCAGAAGCTCTTTTTTGCCGTCGCCATCAAAGTCTCCCCAGCGGATGCGATGCAAGGTCGGCTCCGAGCCGATGGGAAAAAGAGACCAGGCTTGCTGCAAATTCTCGGGCTGTCGCAGCCATTGCAAACTGCCTCCAGTTTCCGTATTGGTAGGCATCCACTCGGCACCTAACGCAACATCGATGCGCCCATCTCCATCAATGTCATTCAAGGCAATACAGACATTGTCCTTTTTGGTGCGACCGTCCATCATGATATGTTTCTTCCAGGCTGGACTTTCAAACCAAACTGCCTGGGTGGGATTGATGGCCACGATATCAATTTTCCCATCTCGATTGACGTCGGCCGTAGTGACGGCATAGCCCACCCCGAAGTTGCTTTCCAGCTCTTGTTCCACAAATTTCGGAAACGTAGACTTGGGTATCTCGAGGCACGGATTCACGCCCAGGGCCGTCCAGAAAACAGGGAAGAAAAACAGGGTTATAGCGAGCAACTTAATCCCACTGCGCGGTGAGGCACAGCTTTCGGCTCTCGACAAAATTTGACCGATTCGGGAACTTCGTCGGCCGCCAGTGGAACTAGTCAAAAGTTTTTTAATCATTTCCAACAATAGCTCCTAAACCCACATTCCAGGGCATTGCATCGACTCCGATCAATCTTTTTCCAGTTGTGGATCTCATTCTTGAAAACCTTTTCTTGGTAGGACTGAGCCAATCTTAGGAGTCGTGCCTCAATTTCTTCCCGATCAGTAACCGTGCGGGATACGATAGCATTTTTTCTTTCCCGCAGAAATGCCAGGATGACCTCAGCTTCTCGGGAACCCATGGATTTCATCAGCGCCAGGGCATAGATGTCCATAGGAATTCCGTATTTAGAGGCTTGATTTTCATCGTTAAGCGAATATTTGTAGTCGAGAAGAAGAGGCCTTCCCTCTTCCCAAACCACGGCATCGATTCGGCCGCGGATAAAAAGTTCCACACTGCCACCGCGCAGAGCCATCACAAAAGGGAGTTCTCTCTGCAAGCTCGTATTTCCTGCAATTCTTTGCCAGACACGTCCCTGGAAGAATCTGGCCAGATCCTCCTTTGCCTCTTGTTGGTCAGCCCGATCGAGGAGGCCGGGCTCCAGCTTTTCACCAAAAAGGCGATCGAGCACTTCGGAAACCGAACCTGGCGGAGTCCCAACCGGAAAACTCTCTAAAACAGCATGAACGAAATTACCCAGATCCATGGCGCCAAGTGAGCCATTGGGTGAGGGAGGAAACTCGGCCAGTCCTTCCATCTGGTTCAAATAAAAATAGCGTTCGCATTTGGCCAAATGGGACAGTGCGCCCGGAGACAATTCCACAACCTGTGGAGGTAAAGGCCTCCAGAGGAAAACTTGGTTGGCCAGGCTTCTCAACTCGGGGCCTTCAGGAAAGGATTCGTGGATTTCCCTTCGGGCGCTTTTTGCCTCTCGTGAACTCAGAGCCGTGGCACGAATTGCACTCAGCGAAGCCTGGCCGCAAGAAATTACTGCTTCTGCACGTTGACCGTGGCGCACTCCCTGTAGAAGATCCTCAGCTTCGGGAACTGCAGCGATCGCACCTTGCAACCACCTTTGCCAGTGACCTTGGGCCCGGTAGCAATGCCCTTCTCCCAAGATGAGATTACGCTTGGAGCGTGTTATGGCGACATAAAAAAGCCTCTTTTCCTCCTCGTATTCCTCATCAGCCTGCCTTCTTTCACAGACGTGCATCAACCGGTTTGGTAGTCGCTCACGCTTGATGCCGTGGGCAGCAGAGGTAATGATTCCGAGTTGCTCATCGAAGACAGCTCGGCCTCCCTTCTCGTCGGCGGACTTGGACCCCAAATCGGCCAGGAAAACAGTGTCGAACTCCAACCCTTTGGCCTGGTGAACTGTCATGATGCGAACCACGTCGTCCTCTTCCCCGATGATTTGCGCTTCCGCCACACGGTCGTTTCCCAGGCCACGCTGGTCTTTCAGATAACTGACAAAGTCGTCCAATAAGGCTATTCCTCGCCGGCTGAACCGACGGGACATTTCAATGAGTTTGCGAACATTGGCGCACTTTTGACCCCCATTTTCTTGACCCATAAGAACTGCCTCGTACCCACTCTTCTTCAACACCCTGTCTAAAATTTCCGGCACTTCGAGACGATCGCGGAGAAATACGAGGGGATGGGAAAATATCAAGAAATGATGTAGCCGTTCTTCCCAGTTCGAATCGCGAGAGCTTATCTGCAAGACTGCCTGATAGAGTGTCTGGATAGACGAGCGATGACGAAAGGCGCTCAGTTCCAACAAATCATTAAAGTTCAAGCCACCCAATGGCGAAGTCAGGACTTCGGCCAGAACCAGGTCGTCATGCGGGTCTTGAATGAACGCCAAGAGGGAAACAAGGTCCGAAATTTCCTGGCGTCCAAAAAACCCTCGGCCTCTAATCACGTAGGAGGGAATTTGCCGCTCTTCCAAGGCTGCCCGGTAAACGTCGAAATGCTTACTGTTGCGGAACAAAATAGCTGCCTCTCGGTAACTCGACAACTGGCCCTGCTCTAGCCAGTCTCCAATCAGGCCGGCAATACCACTGGCTTCTTCGAACCGTCCCTGGGCCGCCTTCGCAAACGGCTCGCTCAGTAACAAGAGAATTCTACCGGGCTTTTGTTCTATGCCGGGTTTGCAGTCATTCTTAGCCGGCACCAAGGCGTCTTCATCAGAGAATCGAATACGATGGCTTACGTCGACTTCTTCGGGCAGAAGCTGTGAACCCCGGCCATCCATCACTTGGGCAAAGAGCCAATTGCTAAATTCTAAGAGCTGAGGCTCCGATCGATAGTTTTCTATCAAGGGCACAGACTTCCCCTTTGCCGCCAGGATTTTTTCCTTCAACCTGACAAAGACACCGACATTGGCTTGACGGAACCGATAAATGGACTGTTTGGGATCTCCCACGATGAAGAGTCGATGGCGAGAAAGAGAGATCTTCTCCAACACGGTGCGGTAGGAGTCAAATGATTGGAACTCCATTTCCTGCCCCAGGCTTTCGCTCAGCAGCGCAATCAGCTTGCCTTGAATCTGGTTGGTGTCTTGAAACTCATCCACCAGGATCGCTTTCAATCTCGTCTTATAAGCTCGCCGCAGCGCCCGGTTGGAATTGAGCAGTTCATAGGCCTTCAACAGCAAGTCGTCAAAATCCAGTGAGCGGCTCTCCACCTTGCGCGCCTGGTAGCCTCGTTGACATAGCCCCACGAGCCAAACCAGGTTCTCAGTCAGAGGGCCGCTCTTGAGCGCTCCCAAGGTTGAAAGTAATGAGCCCTCCGTCACCGGGTCTAAAGCCTTACGAAGAAGAGGCAGGTTTTCCAGCAGGACCTGGTTGGCGGGATCTGCGCTTAACCTTCCAGCTCTGGATAGTTTTAAGAGGCTGGCCGTCGCCATTACCGAATCGCCCGATGATTCAATGCTCAGTTGAGATAGGGCCTCCTCGATTTGGGTTAAGTTCGAACGAATCCGGTCCACCCATCTTTCGGCGGCTTGACCTTTCGGCTGCTTGGCCTCAGCAATCTCGCGGAAAGCAGCTCTCACTGCAGTCACCGTGCTCCCAAGCTCTGTCTTGAATTGGGCAAGCTTCTTCTGTTGGGCGTCCCATTTGGCTTCTAACCAGTTCCGGCACGTCGTTTCCTGGCTCGCCAGGTCGATTCCCAGTCCATTCAGCCAACTGAGGGCGGACTCAACGATTTCTATAAGGCGTGCCGGGCCATGGCCATCTCCTCGCTCCAATTGAAAATCACGAAACAGTTGCAACACTCGCCCCTCTCGCTGGGTGATCAATTGATGAATCGTTTCAAAAATGGCCTCATGACACAGCGTGGCGGCCGTTACTTCGTCCGTGACTACAAATTGAGGATCCAACTCCGCCTCCAGGGGATTTTCTCGCAGCAATCGCGAGCAGAACGAATGAATGGTAGATATAGGCGCAGCGTTGATCCTGGCGAGCCTTTTCCGCCAGAGTTCTCCGGCATCGGGGTCATCCGACGAAGCCTCGATTTGCATTAGGATTTCCTGCCGAACCCGGCTGCGCATTTCTGCGGCTGCTTTTTCAGTAAACGTAATGGCCACGATCTCTTCCGGCTGAAGACCCTGTCTTAGTAGTTTGAGATACACTCCTGCCAAGGTCCAGGTCTTGCCTGTTCCCGCGCTGGCGCTGACCACAGTACTGGCGTCAAAGTCAATGGCGTCCTGTTGATTCTGATTGTCCGATGCTTTCATGGAAGACTTGGTCAAAGAGAGGGGCACTAATCTCTCTGTGCCTTCAAAGCATCTCCAGCTCCACTGGTCCAGAAGCGACAAAGAGCTCCGAAATCACAGACATCGCATCTCCCCGGGAGAGGTTCTGGGTGAAAGATTCCGCGCTCGATTCGATGAACTTCCTGTTCCACTCCAAATAGAACGGGCTCGACCATTTTCAATCCCGCTTCAAACGTGCACCCCTTCTGTCCTGCAAAGCGCAGAGCGACATAACGACCTAAAAGTCGCAGTTGTGGAGTTACGGCGATCGGTTGCCTTGTCAAGTAACGCCAAAGTAGATAGAGGTACAGGGGTAACTGAAAGGAAGTCTTTCCAAAATTCTCCTCTTTCGTAAGAGCGATAAAACGTGGACGATCAGCACTGTACTTGAAGTCAACGACTTCAATGGAATGAACCTCGTCTCCTTGTTTCTCAAGCCTGACCCAGTCTGGTTTCCCTTCTATCTGAAGATTCAAGTCAGCCATCGACAGGCTCTCGCAAAAGGGGAGTTCCTGGGAGAAATTCCCAAACTCAGGTGTCAAGAAGGTGGCTGCATAGGCGGCATAATCTTCCAGGGCGGCTTGAAGTTCTGCTTTGCGAACCTCCCAATAGCCCAAGTTCAAATTAGGGGAATCACTTTCCCACACGTGAAGCACTTCCCGCATAAGCAACCTCATCCTTTCACGTTCCCGGCCAGGGTCATGAGAAAGCTCAGGGCGGTGAAATTCCCTTAAAATTTTGTGGGCCAGGTTACCCAGCGTCAAAGGGGTCAGGTCGTATTGAGGAACATTCCGCGGACGTAAACGAAGGAAGGTCGTCGCAAAATGAACAAAGGGACATTGGGCCATGGTTTCAAATTCAGTAGGACTCCATTTGTGTTTCTTTAAATCTAATAAGTCGGCGAGGCGCTCTCCGTTGACGAGATCGGCGTAATAATTCTTCAAACGGGCACTTTCCGGCAAAAGGCCGATCAGGTGTGGTTTACGTGCCTTCTCAACCTGGGCAAGGTGCCGCAAACGGCCGAGGTCCAGGTCAAGGGATTTGAGCTGTTCCGAGATTGGAGACAACTCCTCCGGTCTTGAATCCAGGGCGCCGCAGGCAGAAGACCAGACGCTAACAATGATTTTTACCAAGTTAGACGAGTCGTAAACCTCGGCCCAATCTTTGCTTCCAAGCGTCATGCGATGGACCAAAGATTTTTCAGGCGACGGCTTTTCAAAATGGCGCAATATTTCTGCCAGATAAATTGAAGACAAGAGGCTTTGGCCCTCCAGGTCACGTTCGGGATAAGAGCAAGTGAGCTGTTTTTGAGCACATTCCACCACCACAAAAAATTGCAAGGGTTCTTGACGGCTCGTTTCAAAACTCGTCAACAGGCCCTTTCGCAAAGAAGAACTCTCCAGCAAACCTCCAAACTTCCTGTATAACGCTGTAGCTATGAGCGGATTCAATCGCCTCCGATCCTCGTCTGTCAGGAAGGGGCTCTCCCGAGTCAGAGCTGGAAACTCTCCTTCACTGAGACCCAACAAAAATACCCTGTCGATTTCCAGGCCCAACGCTTGAACGGGAGCGAGGACCAGGATCCCATCTCTCTCTAAGGCTTTCTCTGGCAAGGTCGCATCCGCCAGTAGCCCGGTGGACAGGTTCAAAAACGTCTGGAACGAGATCGGTCCTTCACCCAAGGCTTCCAGGAGCACTCCCGCCTTTTCCAATATGGAAAGCAAAGCTTGCAGAGCCTCACGATCTCGTTGCAACACAAAGAGCGGACTGCCACCGAGGCTTGCCAGCTTTTGATAAAAGCCCAGATCAATAACCAGCCGGTGCATGAGAGCCACAAAGCTGGAAAAAGTTCTTGCTCCGCTTTGGGAAGGAAAGGAAATAGGCTCGACTGCGGATGAGCCTGGCTCGCCAGATTCACTGAAAAGTGGCAATTGTTGAGGCGGAACTTTGCCAGTGCCTTGGCGACCGGCTGCGTTGAAGGGAGGTTCTTTCTTCGAGGAATCGCCAACGACAAAGAATTGCAGCCTTTGTTTGAGGTCTCTGACGCGCCTAGCCAATTCGGTAACTTTCGGAGAGCTCCCTTTGGTGTTTTCGTTCAAGCTTCGCATCAATAAGTCTTCAAGTTTGCCATGCTGTTCATCCAGGTACCCGGATTCATTAACCATTCCGACAATGTCATCGTCACGCCAGCCTTCCGGTCTCAAGTAGACGCTGTTAAGCACACTTAAGAACTCCTGCCGCTTAAAGTGGCTGATAGCCAGGTCTAAGAGCCTGAAGAGGAATCTAACAATGGGAAAATGAAACAGCGGCAACTTTCGGTCAAACGTCAGGGGGATCCGGTAACGACTGGCCGCCTCTTGCAGGATATCTGTGTAATTTTGCCAATGCTTGGCCAGGATGGCCATTTGTTGAGGCAGGACGCCGTTTTCCAGATGCTTGCGAATCTGCCGGCAAACTTCTTCAACTTCCTGGTAGGAATCTGGGGCCGAGAAAATCCGAACGGTTTCATCCGGAACCAAAGGCTCTTCCGATTTCCGGTCTGACACAAATACGCGCTCACGTAGCTTTCCAAGAGTTCCGGGTTTAACGGCTGAGCAGGCAAATTCTGGAATGGCGCTCTCGGCCAGGCTTTCATCATTGACAAAGCGTTGCCAGGTGAAATCGACGAACACCTTGGGGCGCCATTCGCATGAGCAAGCTGACAATGCCGTACTGCACGATAGAGAGATAGTAGACATCGTGAATCACGACGTTCCCCACCGCTTCCATGAGCGACGGGCGCGTGCCCTTTTGAAAATGACCGATGAGCGACTTTAATACTTCCAAGTCACGACCCACTCTATCAACTCGCCTGGCCCGCGTTAATAAATGACAATAGTCTTTAAAAATGGCATACAGCCTTGACAGTTTTTCCTTCGGCAGCAGGGAAACTGAAGTTGGATCCAGTGAGGCAATCCACTTTAGATCTCCAGGTTCCAGACCGGCCTCAGTCAATTCTTTCAGGGTGCTGGCAATTACCTCAACCAATCCGAGGCTTGGTGGCTTTCCCTCGGCATTGCAGATGGCTTTGCGAACGATCAGATCGCGAAAGGGATGGTCTATTAAGAGAAGTGTGGGCTTACCTCCAGGCGGTCTTTCATCCAAGCGATATAATTGGTCGATCAGTTGATTCAGAGTGTAGTGAGGTGGCCGCAACACGACCCCGGCTTCTCGAGCTTCCGCGCGGAGAGCGCGATCCAGTGTGAGGGGGTTGGTATGAATATGCAACTGCATGGCATTTCCGGGAGGATGCGGCCCCAGCCGAGGTCCGACGACTATCGATATAGGAAAGTCATGTTATCATTTCTAACCTTCCCGGCGAGCACGAGTTACTGATGGGCTCGAGGTGAGACCTCGACGGTGCTGAACCAGCTTCTCGATGAATTCTTGCATTCGCTGGTAATGCGAGCCTTGCCAGTAGATCTTGCCGCAGCCGGAACACCAGCGAAAGTCCTCGAAATATTGCCGGGTTGCCGATAGTAGTTGAGCTTGAATGGTTGCTTTTTCCGCTCGCTCCAACACACCATTGCAACGTAGACAGCGTTGAAAGGGATGAACGGAACCAAACAGATCGAAGCGCCGCAGCACTTCGGTCAGCTGCCGCTGGGAATTAGTTTCTCGTAAGCAGTAACCGTGGGTGACTAGACTCCGTTTGAGCAGACCCCGATCCCGAGTCAGCAAGATTCGGCCCTGGCGGCTCGAAAGATTAACCAGTTCTTCGTCCTCAAAGTCGTTTCGATAAAGAGAGTCAAATCCTAGCAGCCGGAGATATCTGGCTAGCTTCCCCAGGTGAATGTCCAGCACAAAACGAGTTTCGCGCAACGGGTGTGGGCGGACGCGCAAAACCGGTGTGATATCCAGGGACTCAAAGACGGGATAGACGCTGACACGGTCAGCACTCCGAACCAGGTAGGAAAAATCTACAGAAACTCCATTGACAAGGATGAGATCGACCTCAGTATGGGGCACGCCTAGAGCTTCGATCATGTCCTTGATCGATACACGCCCTCTAAAGGAATGAGCAAAGGTGAGCATCCTCCTTGCGGGAGCCAGAAAGTCGTTGAGCTCCGCATAAAAACGAAAATAGGCAACACTCATTTAAGTGCTGTGCGAGCTCATTTTTATCTCTCTACCAAAGGTAATCTTTGGCAATGGCTCGTCTCTCATGACTATCGAGGACATGAACGACGCGAATCTTCTTCAGGCTGATGGGCGAAAGCTGGCCAATCGGAATATAAATAATCTTCCGCCCCAATCGTGCGGCAACGGTTTTGAAAATCGATCGCGGCGGATGCGCGGCCACATAGACCACAAACTTTTCCAGGGTGTAATCCAGCGCAGCTAGCAGCAAGGTTTCTGGCTTGGACTCGGCGAACCAGTAATCCGGATCGTGCCAGACGTCCAGCATCCGACGTGGAGGGTAGGAAAGCAGAAATCCGCCGTACTCGGCACGGGTAATGCCGGGGCCAACCGGTTGGTCGTAAGGATTGGTGGAATAAAAAGCCATGTCAGACTCCTGGCTGTGTTCTCCGAGCCAGGTCATGGACCAGGGGTAGTGGTTCTCGCGATCCTCCTCAAAAATCACGACCACGGCTCCCACTTCTCCTGAAATCTTCTGAAATTCCCGCACATACAACTTGCCCTCATGCCAGTTACGCAGGGTCTCCCGCAAGTCGATTCCATCCAGCAGCGAAGTCGTAAAAGGTTCAACCCGCGATCGCTCTTCCGAGAGGACGCTCTTCCCTTTCTTCTTCAAAAAAAGACCGTAGTTCTCCAGCACAATATCCTCCGGCGGATAAGAGCAGATGCTGTTGCCGTCTAACTGTCGGGCCCATTCCCCTGGAAACTTTTCTTTCTTGCGCCCTTTGAGCCCAAGTGGCCGCGGCAAAGCCTTTTCACGGGGCAGGCGGCGCCGCAGGAGGATGCGCTTCATATTGAGCCAAAGCTCTTCTCCAGAAATGTTAACCGTCATCAAATCCGAACTGGTTTTTTGGAAAGGGGTGCTGGCGGCCAGTTCCCAGAGCTCCCAGGCGAAGTTGTCGTCTACGATGGAGCGAGCCGCCACAGTCAAATCAAACAGGCCAGACACCAAATGCTTGGCAACCAGTGCCAGGTTCCGGGTGTAGCGGGCAAAAAGACGCCGCTGCCAATGGGCCAGCTTCTCACGCGTATTTTTTTCGTAGCGCCGCTCGGCTTCGGCAAAAAGATGGAAGCTAAGGCGCTGACGATCCATAAAGTGAAAGCGCTCGGGCGGGGTGGAAATGGCCAGTTCAGCTCCTTCCCCCAACGAGTCGGGCGCAGGTGGCACACCCCTCATTCCCTCGTTGGCAAGAGGGGAATGAGCATTGGAAGCCTCTGCCTTCAGCCACCCTACATGCCGGGCCACCCGGTGAATCGTGGCTTCCTGGGCACCCTGAGGATCTTCGGGCTGGCTTGAAATCACCCTGAAAGGACCGGTCAACCTGAGAGGTTCTGCTGCGAGAACGTGCGGAGGTTCCGTTTCCTGGAGCGAACCGTAGCGTCGGACTTCGTAAACGGACTGCAGGAGTGGAAATTCTATTAAGACTTCTGCCAGACAATCCGGATGCAGGTTGAGGACTTGGACGCCCTGCCGGTGGACGGGAGCCAGCGGTTCCGCTTGCGGTCGCTGCATGGCTTCCAGCACCGGATCCAGCAGATTGAGCGAAATCACCACCAATACCTCGGCCAATGGATCAAGGCTCTGCAGTTTCCAGGCAATCCCGGCCGCATGACGTTTGAGATTAAAGGAAGAGGGCTGCGGATAAATGCGGTAGGCCTCAACGTATTTCCCGTAGCCAAGGCGCCGAACGGCGTAACTGTCTGGATAAAAATCTTTCAGGTGAGGACGCTCGCCAATATCCGGATCTACAAAGAAAACCTCTGCGCCGATCTCCTGAGCGCTCCGGATGCCTTCGACAAAAGGATCGGTGATCTCTACCGGAATATAAATGGAGCGATCCTGCTTAGCCTCCTCGTAAAGGATAACCGAAAGTTCGGGAAGACGCCCGACGGCACGCAAATAGGCTGACTCCAAGGTAGACGGCAGTTCTACCGCTACCACCTGAGGCCTTTCCAGCAGAATGGTCCTTCGCACTTCTTCGGCGAACTCCAGCTTGCCGGGCACCACGGGGAAGTAATGAAGCCGGCCACGGTGCAGGCTGCCAGGATCTTCAGCGCCGTACATACCGCAGCGCCTCCTCTCCCAAAGTCTGTAAGATGGCAGTCTTTAAAGCCCGCTTCCAGTCCACCTCCGGCTTCGAGTTCATCAACTTGATGCCAAATCTCGCAATATTGATGCCGTCACGCACCGTGTAGCGCTCGTCGGCCTCATGGGAGGCTTGTAAGAAGTCGGTCACGTAATCAAGAATTTGCTCTTCGGCAAAAGGAAGGTTCTCTTTGAGAATTTGACGCTCTTCGTCTCGTTCCGGAAAGTCAATGAGAATTTGAGGCTGCAAGCGCGAGTGAATGTATTCGGGTAACTCAAAGGTCGAGGCATCATCATTCATGGTGGCCACCAGGCGAAAATCAGGATGAGCTTTAATCTTAATCCCCGCTACGATCGATTCCACATAACGACGGGTATCCAGCAGCGGTGCCAAGCTAGCCCAGCTTTTTTCACTCATGCGGTTGCCTTCATCCAAAATCACAATCCCGCCGCGAACCATGGCGGTGACCAGCGGAGAGGCCACGTAGCGAAGCTTCCCGCCGGATGCAATCACCGGGGTGACCAGCAGATCTTCGGGACGCGTATCCAGGGTAGCCTGGAGAATATAGACTTCCCGCCCCATCTGTTTAGCCACGGCATAAGCTAAAGTGGTCTTACCCACGCCGGGTTTCCCCAAAAGCCGCGGGCTCATGGGCACATCTTTACTGTCCACAATCATCCAGGCCGCCATCAGTTGCCTCATCAACTCTTCCTGCCCAACCCACTGAATGGATAGCTCATCCGGATGGGCCAGGTAAAGCGTCACATCATCGATTGTAGTAGTTCGCATCGAGTTGGAATTGTCAGTTCTCATAGCATTATAAAATGCTTCAGAAAGCGCAGGTTGTCAAACGAAGAAAATCGACCTCCTCCAGCCACTTCTAGAGGGATTGCAGCTATTTCCACGGATGCCGATAATGTATAGGTCACCGAGAGATTTCATGTGTCTATCTCACGATCATGACAAAAGCCCAGCGATGCGGTTAAAATCAGCAATGTAGCGTAGGTTCGAGGCACTCGTCTTGACCCACCAATCATCATTTCGTGTCACGGCCCGAGGGATCTATTGGACCAGATGGATGTGTTACCCTAGTGGCTTGGGTCAAGTTAGATTCACCCCAATGATCTCTCTCGAGCTGCAAGAGGAGAACATCAAAAGCAACTTTTCTTGGTATAATCACTTTTTTAGCAAGGAGTCTTTAGCAAGGAGTCTACGATGAAAATTCTGTCAATACTTCTGATTCTCGTAAGCACCCTGTGGTTGTCCTTTGTTCCCTGCCAGGCTCAAAGCCTGGCTGATCTTGCGCGCAAAGAACGCGAGAAACGGGAGGGTCAAAGGTCGCCCAGCAAAGTGTTTACTAATGAGGATTTGAATTACGGGTCGTCACGGTCTTCAGCAACACCTGCGGAAGAAGTCAGTGAGCCTGAAGGTTCAAAACCAATCCGTTCCAAAGCCGAGGTGCCCGTCTCCAATGAGGACGATGAGCGTGCCTGGAGCAAGCGATTCATAGAGGCTAAAGCCCGCCTGCAGCAGGCCAAGAACCAAAGCCAAATTTTACAGGCGAAACTCAACGAACTAAATCTCAATCTCTTGCGCGCCAATCCACAAGGACAGTCTGAGGTCTATGACCGGGAACATCTGTACCTGCCACTCATTGCCCAGACCAGGGAACAGATTGAAAAAAATAAGAGCGACATTGCTGCCGCCGAACAAGCTCTGGAAGAGCTTAAAGAAGAGTTGCGAAAAGGTGGCAGACCCGTTTCCTGGCAGAATTCCCAGTTGTCGCTGCAAGCCGATGATAAAGCGAGAAAGCCAGACGCCCCCAAGATAAAGGACCAAAGATACTGGCAGGAACAGCTCGATTATCGACAAACGCTACGCCGCGCAGATCGATCCTCTGCTAGAGGAACGGTTCCAACTGGTCAATCGCCGCCCTGTCAAAGAAGGTGAGTCGGCAACAACCATTGGGACGCTAGGCTTGGGGGTTCCGCCTCGCGTCATCGATATCGATGTCCAGATCAAAGACCTCACTCAAAAACGCGATCAGGAAAAGGCGGCCTTGGTGGAACAAGCTATCCGTGAAGGTGCTTTGCCAGGGTGGTTCCGGTAGACCTGAAAAAAATGTATTCCCAAGGGACGGCCGCGCGTTCTCGCTTCATCTCTCGCTAAGCCTTTTCTTCTTAGCATTCCCGTTGGTTGACCGTCGGCGAAGCTGATCATCGACAAAACGCAAAAGCCTGTAGACATCACTGTCGGACGATCCGCTGCACTCCATAGAATTTCTCAGGTTCAAGGAAAGTACCCTCACATGACCGACATTCCCATCGCTTCCAGCGTCCAGGACGTTCCGCCGTCTCGCATACGCGAACTGGCGGATATCGCTTTTTCCATGGAAGGAGTACTGAAACTCTACTTCGGTGAGTCCAACCTACCAACCCCGCAATACATCAAGGATGCGGCCGCCAAAGCTCTGAAAGAGGGATATACCTTTTATACGGAAAATGCCGGGCTTCCCAGCCTGCGAAGCGCTATTGCGCGCAAATACCAGGAACTTCACCAGGTCGAACTGGATCCTGCCAGTGAGATCGTTGTCACCGCTTCGGGTGTACAGGCCTTGAATGTGGGCATTCGCTGTACCCTGAACCCGGGTGACGAAGCCTTGGTCTTGACTCCGGCCTGGCCTAACGGTGCGTCTATCGTTCGGCTGTTCTCGGCGTTGCCCAGACAGATCCCACTACTTCTAAAAGACAAAAAATACGAGATCGACTTCGAGCAACTGGAAGGCGCTACCACCTCTCGCACCAAGTTACTGGTTTATACTTCACCATCGAACCCTCTGGGATGGGTGGCCTCTTCCCAAGACCAGGCGAGGCTGCTCGAGTTCTGCCGCCGGCACCGGCTTTGGCTGTTGGCCGACGAGGTTTACGAAAGAATTTACTACGAGGGAAATGTAGCGCCATCCATCTTGAGGCTGTGCGCCCGGGACGATGCCGTCATGGTGGTCCAGTCCTTCTCCAAAAGCTACTCCATGACGGGATGGCGGCTGGGTTGGTTGGTAGCTCGAAGAGATCTTGCTCAAAAGGCCACTCAACTCAATGAATTTATTGTCTCTCATGCACCGGCGATGGCACAGAAAGCCGGAGAGACGGCACTCCGCGACGGCGAGCCCGACATTCGGGAGATGATCGGCCGGCTTCGAGATCAGCGTGATTTTTGTATTAGAGCATTTTCCTCAATGAGGAGGGTCACCCTTCCGAAACCCGAGGGAGCTTTCTACCTCTTTCCCAGGATAGAGGGATTGACTGATTCCTTTGGCTTCTGCCACTTATTGCTCCTCGAAAAACGTGTCGGCTTGGCTCCAGGAGTGGCTTTTGGAGCAGGCGGCGAAGGCTCGGTGCGCATCTGTTACGCGGCCGACCGCAGCGTCCTTGAGCCTGCCATGGAACGATTGGCAGCGTTCCTGGAGAATTGGAGCAGCACTGAAACGAAAGTCAAGGCAAGGCCTCGGTAGCCGGAGCCAGCCGCTTTCTGCCGGCCGAGGCTTTCGGGGGACGCGCGGTCGGTCGTGGCTACCACGGTGAAGATCGTCCCAAGGCCTTAGTAGTCACGGTCAGCCTTCCGCGGGCCGTGGGCTTTTTGGTGGATTGGGAGGAAAGACCCACGACCACCGCAAAGCCGCAGTGATCGTGGCCACTAAAGGTCACCGAGTGGTCAGGAACTTTAACAAGTCGGCCATTTGTTGGATGTCAACCTGTTTCTCCAAGTCGGCGGGCATGGCGGAGAGGTTGGCTGCGTACATTCGCTTGATGTCTTTCCTGGGAATGATGATTTGCTTACCTTCTTCTTTGCGCAGGGTGATAGTGGTTGGCGTTTGGGACCCCAACACGCCTTCGTTGATACCGCCGGAGAAAGTTTCCACTACGTAGGCTTCGTACTTCTGGGCGATGGATTTGCTGGGCATCAAGACGTCCTCGAGCAATAATGGCGTTGGGCGATTCTGCACGGTTCCCAGGTCTGGCCCAACTTCTACACCCACACCGTTTTTCTTGTGACACTTGGAGCAGACCCGCTTAAAGACCTGCTCGCCTCGGGCTGCGTCACCGTTACTGTCGAGAGCAGCCTGGTAGCGCTTGACGACTTTCTCCCGCTCGCCAGGCTGCTCTTCCAGGAGTGCGTGAGCCCGGTTACGTATCTCGGGATCCTTGTTCATGATCAGAGCTCTTTTCTGAGAAAAATTGAGCGTCCAGGCTTGAATTTCCTCATCCTTGATGGCCTTTAGTACCAACCGAGCTCTCGAAGGATCTGCCTCCAGCGCATAGCCAGCCTCGCTTCGGACTGCCGGTGTCATCGTTCTCCACCTGGAGAGCAGGAACGTGGCCACTTCGTCCCCTTTGACCTGGCCCAACCCCCTTACGGCCGCAGCTTGAACCACCTCTGGCTCTTGTGGATCTATCAGCTTTTTGAACAATGCCGCGCGTGCCTCCGGTCCGGCCAACGACAACAGATCAATGGCATCGGCCCGAGCCAGTGGATCAGCGCCGCTGTCACTCGCGGCGGTCTCGGCCCGCCTTAGAGCCCGCTCTGCGGCGGCGCCTGTTGGGAGTCCCGCCTCCTTCAGAAGCTGTAAAGAGGCATGTCTCACACCAGCAGCCGGATGCTCGAATAGCTTGAGCAGCAAATCCCGGCTAGCCTTTAATGCAGCCATATTTCCGCCTTTGCCGCCGGCGCCGCTGGCCAGGCCTTCCAGGCTGGCTGTACACCACCACTCGGACCGGGGTTGGCGAGTCCTTTCCACCGTTACTAAGACTCGCTGGATTTCAACAGACTTTTGTCTTGCGCCTATGATCG
The DNA here is from genome assembly GCA_003224715.1 of Acidobacteriota bacterium. Classification (GTDB taxonomy): domain Bacteria; phylum Acidobacteriota; class Terriglobia; order Versatilivoradales; family Versatilivoraceae; genus QHZQ01. Next base: position 25,450 of record QHZP01000016.1, read on the forward strand.
AACACACCTGACGAAAGAAGGAACGCCGACCCGGAGACTCTGTGCCGGGCAGATTCAGTTTGGTCGAGACAGCCATTTCAAACCACTGAGGAGCGCGATCAGAAGAACTACTCAACGCAGCTATTTGGAACCAGACGTCCTCGAT
>QHZP01000396.1:0-4161 GCA_003224715.1 Acidobacteriota bacterium
CCAAGGCGCCAGGCCTGAATTGGGGCACGTCGTAGAAGTCGGCGTTGTGGAAGGGCAGGCCGTTCTGGCCTTGCTCTGGGAGAGTTCGTTTATCAGTCGGATTTTCTCGGACCAGCTCAAAGTCCACGACCACAGCTTGCTGGTGATTCACCATGATCTCGGGGTGTGATGACACGTGAAAGCCGGCAAACTCTGCACTCGCTGTATAGACGCCAGCTCTTATCGACCCAAAGAGATAGCGCCCTTGGCTGGACGTTACGGTAGACATGACCGCAGAGGTCTCGTCATTTCTGAGCGTCACTTCGGCTCCCGTAAGCAGACCGCCAGACTGATCTCGGACCGTGCCCAAGATGCTCGCGACGTCGTCCTGGCTATGCGCCACCGGTACGGTTAGAAACAGAAATGAGAAGATGGTGTAACCGAAATTACGCATCGCGTCACATGCCCCCTCGCCCCTGCCCCTCTTCCCGAATGGGGGACGGGAGAGTATTCCTTGGATAACCTCTCACTCCCAAGGGAGCCAAGGGGAGAGGGATAAACGCTTGATAAATGGGATCAGCGAGGTTCAGAGTGGAGCGGGAACCCCGCGCAGGCTGGAAAACGCCCGACCGAGGGCGCGCTCCACCGGCCAGTCCACCTGCCCAAGAACTAGCGAGCAACCTCAGGACCGCCAAGGGTCGGGTCTCCTCAAGCAGCTGACCCCTCACCCGGCCTGCGGCCACCCTCTCCCCGCGGGAGAGGGGCTGGGGGTGAGGGGACGGCGGGTTAACAAATTTGACCGAAGTTTGAAGTTCGTCGCCGCCAAGTAACCCCAGTCTAGTAATGCATTCCGTGAAGAGCCATTTCTTGGAGCCGCTTCACGCGGGCGGCCACGGGAGGATGGGTGCTAAATAGGCTGGCAATGCCACCTGCAGTGAGCGGGTTGACGATATACATTTGCGCCTGGGCCGGATTGACCTGCATGGGAAGTCGGTGATTTACCTCCTCCAATTTCGTCAGCGCATTGGCGAGAGAGAGAGGTCTGCCGCAGATCTGGGCCCCCGTCGCGTCGGCTTGAAACTCTCGACTTCTGGAAATCGCCATTTGAATGAGCATGGCTGCAATAGGGCCGACGATCAATAAGGCCAGACCACCCAAAAGTCCTCCCCCCCCGTCGTCGTCATCGCGGTCACGACCCATCCCGCCAAAAATCATGGCAAATTGCGCTATGTGGGCAAGCTGGCTGATGGCTCCAGCAATTACGGCCGCTACCGAACTGATCAAAATATCGCGGTTCTTAACGTGCGCCAACTCGTGAGCAATAACGCCTTCCAATTCATCTCGACTCAAGATGCTGACAATCCCAGAGGTCACGGCCACCGCCGCATGTTCCGGATTTCGACCTGTGGCAAAGGCGTTCGGCGTTGGGCTGGGAATGACATAGAGCCGCGGCAGGGGAAGATTGGCTCTGAGACACAACTCCCTCACGATTCGATAAAGGTCTGGCGCTTCTTCCTCGGAAACAGGTTGCGCTCCGCTCATGCCTAGGGCGATCTTGTCGCTAAACCAATAACCTACGAAGTTCATGATTCCTGCCAAAACCAGGGCAATCATCAGGCCCTGTCTCCCACCCAAAGCACTCCCAATCGCCAGCAGCAAAGCAGTCAGGCCAGCCAGCAAGATAAAAGTCTTAAACGTGTTCTTCATGATTTCTCGTTCCGGTTCAAAAGTTCAAGCAACCCTTCCTGGGCTGACTCTGAGTTTTCCCATGCCGTTCTGCCACGAATTCCTCTCCGAATACACACAGCTTACTTTAACAGAAAAGAGAACCTCCATCAAGAAAACGCAAAACCGGCGGAGATCGGGAGGGCGAGGCTCCCGCCGAGCCTCATGGGTCAAGGATCTGCTGGGGCGATGGCTCGCCAGGAGGGCAGTGGCAGAAGCAATAAGCCTCGTAGAGGCGAAATACTTATAGTTCACAGACCCAAAAAATGGACAGAGCTCCGTAGGAGCGTCATGACGCCCCGCTGGGGCTTGGAAGGTCCGGAGGGTAGGCGTCTTCCCACAAAGATGGCTCATTCCCACAAAGATGGCTCATTCGCTTCAAGCTGCACAGGCCTGCATTCAGGAAATAACCCGCAAATTTGTCGCACACCCTGCCGTCTCGAATGGACAACGGAAGTCAAACCTTCATGTTATACTTTTTCTGCATGGTGAAGAGTGGTTAGGTCTGATACTTATTGTTTCCATGCAGCCAACGCACCCAACTCTACTTCAGATATCTCATGCACAAGGCCTCGACGGGGTCGCTCGAACGCCCCAATTTTGGTTGACAGCGGCCATGGAATCAAGATGGATCAAGGTTAGAACTGATGCCTAGAGAAAACAATTCGGAGAGCGAGGAGCAGGTCCAAGACGAAGCCGAATTAATTCAAGAATTATTGGCTCCGAAGGAAGAAGAGGAGTCTAAAGAGATCACAGCGATGGAGCCGGGGTCGGATCATATGGGGTTAATCCGGTACGACCCGCTCAGGCATTACCTGTTGGAAATCAGCAGATATGAGCCTTTAAGTTATGAAGAAGAACAACGCCTGGCCCGACTTTTTCGAGACAAGCAAGATGTAAATGCCGCCCGCAAGCTCGTCACATCCAATCTCAAACTGGTAGTCAAGATCGCCTTTCTCTATAACAAAGTCTATTCGAACCTCATGGACCTGATTCAAGAAGGTAATATTGGGCTGTTACAGGCAGTCAAGAAATTTGATCCGGATCGCGGAACGCGCCTTCCGACCTATGCCAGTTGGTGGATTAAGGCGTACATTATTAAGTTCATTTTGGATAATTTTCGCATTGTCAAAGTAGGAACGACCAACGACCGGCGGAAGATTCTCTTCAACCTGCGAAAGGAAAGGCAGCGATTAGAGGGTCAGGGGATCACCGTTACTCCTAAGATGATTGCCGAGGCCCTGGAGGTAAGCGAAGAAGACGTCATTGCGGTTGAGAACAGTATTCAAGGTCAGGATGTCTCGTTAGACGAAAAGATTTCTGCAGATTCAAACAATTATTATCTGGACACCCTGGCTTCCACTGAGCAACTCATCGACGAAAAGCTGGCTGCCGGGGAGTTGAAAGAACTCATTGACGCCAAGTTTCAGGAATTTGCTGCCACGCTATCAAAGAAAGAGCAAATTATCTTACAGGATCGGCTCATTGCCGAAGACCCGCTCACCCTTCAAGCCATTGCGGATAAGTTTGGCGTTACCCGCGAAGCGATTAGAGTGTCTGAAAAGAAGCTCGTCGAAAAAATTAAGACGTACATGAAAAAAGCCTTTCGGGACGTTAGAGAGGTTGATTTTCAGCTTGCCGAATAGTCTTCGATTTAGAGATCCTGGGCATCCCTTTGGCGCGTTTTCTATTCCCTAGTAGAAAGAGGCCGCATTCTGCCTTGTCTGGTTGCGCTTCCGGGAGGGAAGATGTGAAGAAATTGAGTTTCAGGTGCGATTCGGCCGCTTGTTCACGGACGCCGTACTGATCAGCAGGCAGTCACTGTACCGCGGCTGTAAGGGAGCGGCGAGATTTTCAATTTCTCCCCACCCTTAGGTTTTTGAGCAGCCTTGACGAACTATGCCGTTTCCCTTAGGATTTTAATAGTGCATTCCGAATTCATGCATTTTTTTTGGAGAGTTTCATGAAAAAATCGCGTCAAGGTTTTCTAGGAATATTCTTGAGCTTTGCGCTCTTGATCAGCTCCGTGCCCGGCCTGAACCGGGCGGCCACTGGCTTTGCACAGCAGGATCAAAAAAAGGAGCCCGACGCACAGCAGGGAGGCCCTCAAAAGGAAGACACGGATACCGTCGTTCGTCCCAAGAAAGATACTCCTCCTAAGAAGCGGCGGCTGACTCCTAAAAAACCCACTGGCGATAAGCCTGAGGATAACTTCACCCTTTCAGTGGAAATAGAGCTCATCAACCTGGATGTCTCGGTCACCGACAAGAAAGGAAACTTCATTCCTAATTTGACCACGAAGAATTTTCGAGTCTTCGAAGACAAAGTCGAACAGAAAATCTCCAACTTCAGCCCAACCACAGCGCCGCTGACTGTTGTTTTGTTACTTGAGTTCGGCCGTACTTTTGCATATTGGTACGACGACGTGGTCATCCCTGCAGCTCACTTTGTCGAGCT
>QHZP01000396.1:4232-6909 GCA_003224715.1 Acidobacteriota bacterium
AGAGCTTTACGGAGCTTTGTCCCGCATGCGCATTCCGGGATTTAGCGAAACTAATCTCTTTGACGCTCTCAAGGACACTCTAGACCGGCTGGAAGAGGTGGACGGAAAGAAAGCGGTCCTTTTAATCAGTACCGGGATTGACACCTTTAGCAGAATTACCTTCGACACAATCCTTAAACGGGTTCAAAATACCAACGCCGTAATTTATTGTATCGGGATGGCGCAGTTGGCCCAGGAACTTTTTGATGCTCGCGGATGGATAAGTCCTGAAGGCCGACTCACTTTCCTGCAGGCCGAGAATCAACTCAACACTTTTGCCCGCAGAACCGGCGGCAAAGCCTGGTTTCCAAGGTTCATGGGGGAATACCCAGGAATTCTGCAGCAAGTTGGCATTGAATTAAGAAATCAGTACAGTATCGGATACGTCCCATCCAACCCTGCAAAGGATGGAAAGTTTCGCAAAGTGAAAGTGGATGTTGTCGATGAGACCGGGAATCCGGTTAAGTCCGTAGTCGTTCGGGCTAAAGAGGGCTATCAAGCAGCCAAAGGCTAGAAATTCAGTAGGCAGTAAGCAGAAGACAGTTAGTGGTGGTTAACTGCTCCCTGTTTCAGCTCAAAGGGGGTAGACGGTTATGTTAAGAAAGGCAGCCGTAGCCGGAAGATTTTACCCGGCCAACAATCAAGTTCTGAGATCAGACCTGGCTGGTTACCTGGGTGTCCCCCAAAGCAAGATTAAAGCCCGCGGTATCGTCGTCCCCCACGCCGGCTACATGTATTCAGGGCATGTGGCAGGGGCCGTTTACGCGAGAATTGAACTCCCCGGGCGAATGATTATTTTGTGTCCTAATCACACAGGATTAGGAGCGCCTCGGGCGAGTGGGAAATTCCTCTGGGGAAGGTGGCAGTTGACACCGAGCTCGCCAAGAAATTGATTCATCATTGTCATTTGCTCACCGAGAATGCGGAAGCCCATAGATCCGAACATTCCCTCGAAGTTCAACTTCCTTTTATTTATTACTTAAAACAGAATTTCAAGTTTGTTCCGATTTCAGTCGGCACGGTTGGCTATGCTACCTTGGAACGTTTGGGGAAAGGCATCGCTGAAACTATTAAAGAACTCGGCGAAGATATTCTGGTGATTGCCAGCAGTGATATGAATCATTATGAAGCCGATGACATAACCCGCATCAAAGACCGGAAGGCGATTGATCGGATTCTAGCTTTGGATCCCAAAGGCCTTTATGATGTGATCAGAGCCGAGTCCATCACCATGTGCGGCTATGGCCCAACCATTGCCATGCTGTGGGGAACAATGCCGGTACGGACCGGTCACGCCGAGTTAATCAAATATGCCACTTCAGGAGACGTAACGGGGGACAAGAAAGAAGTGGTTGGTTATGCCGGGATCGCCATTACGTAGCCATAGCTAGCTACCTCAGACCGCCGAGGAGTGCGGCCCTGTCGGCAACTGACCCCTCACCCGGCCTTCGGCCACCCTCTCCCAGTGGGAGAGGGACTGGGGGTGAGGGGAACGGGAGACAAACTTGACTGAAGTTTGAACTTCATCGCCACCAAGTAACCTTAGTTAATCCTATCGGCTTGCCCTGCCCTGTGCCCCTGACCTGCTTCCCTGATTACTCGAATTTGAAGACCCGCCGTGCGATTGAGCACGGGAGCTATTTTCCCCAGACGGAGGCTGAGAGGAAATGGAACTAGGCGCGGAGGGCATTGACCTCTGCACTGGCGGTGGATTGTAGGCTGGCTGGTAGCGAGCGGGCGGCCCTGAAGAGCTACCCGGCGATGCACCAACCGAAGACGGGCCGGGAACGCTCATACTGGAACGAGGACTGACTGGCTCTCGGGATGGAGAAGAGGAATAGCGTTCCGGTACGCTACCTTCGTTTCGGTTTCCGTAAATTTGGTAGACGCGTTGTCGCGAAGGGGTTTCAGATGGTGTGGAACTCGCCGCCGGGGCCGGCTGTGAGCCCGCAGAGGGTTCCTGTGTCCGCGGTCCGGAGGGCTCCGAAGATCTCATGCCAGGTTGCTGAGGCACCAGAACCTGGTGATTTTGCACTCTTCGCGAGTCATCGCGCTCGGCATTCGAGTTGTTATAGCCACGAACGCCGTTCTCCCTGGTTGCTTGACGTGGAGCCGGACTCCCGCCATTGATCGAGCGAATGCCGGAATCAGAACTGGAGGCAGGCTGATCATCGATAACTCGATTCCCCTGATTGAGCGCAGGGTTGGATACTGTGCCAGGGGTCCGATTCATAGCACCTGGCGGGACGGTTGACCGTATTAGACGATCCCGCACCTCTCGCCGTGCTTCCAGGTCTTCGTTGGTAAATTTTCTGACCGCATGAGCATTAGCCACGGGGATGCGGCTCGCCAGAGTTGGTTCCAGAGAGGGTCGGCCCGCAACGACTCTTCCCGCAGCCAGAGGATCTCTGGGACGTGAAAAGTTGGCACCAGAGGTCCCATTGAGAAAGGCCTCATTAGGCAGATAGGAAATACCGTCGCCATGACGAAGATTCCTGGAAACAAACGCGCGTCCCGAGTTGAACCCATAGGGATACCAGGGTTCAAAAGGAGCCAGCGGCACCCAGCCCACCCACGAGGCACCCTGAACCCAATTGACCGCGCCAGGACACCAGCGATTATGCCTTGATGCTGGCAC
>QHZP01000397.1 GCA_003224715.1 Acidobacteriota bacterium
ACGCCTTATTAGTTACCTTGGAGATTTTGGCGGATCCGCTTGGGAGAAGCGGTGCGAGATCGCGAAATTTGTGGCGCTTCCACTCTCCCCTTACGAGGCCGGGGTTCTCGTACCAGTATACTCCGCTGGTGACGTCAGGTTTGCCGTCGCCATCCATGTCTATGACGGCGAGCCCTTCCGCATGGTCCGTCCCGAGTCGGTGAGAAAGGAAAGTGACGGGCGTGGCGCGGTAAGGCGCCGACATGAGTTTCCCTTCGCCGGGATTGAACTCAGGAGAGAGTTCCATGCGAGCAAAAACGGACCGATCCGGAAATACCACTGATCCACTCAAACCCGTGCCAGCTAATTGAATAAATTTACGACGTGATGATCTGTTCATCTCAAGCCCTTCCTTGGAGGCGATATTCATGCGAGTAGCAGTGTAAACGTGCTCCCGCTACATGATTGAAAATCACAGGATAAAGCGAAGCGCTGACAGCTCAGTAAGGACCTCCAAATCGCCGCGTACGAGAACATCGACAATTCTTTTTGCATGCTTCGCAGTTAGCGCCTATTCATCAGGCCTGAGTTCGAGGCCAAATGTTGCACGACGAGCTTCGCGCCTCTGGTTCTCGAGGTCGGCGGTCTGTTTTTCCAGTTTCCTGAAGCCTTCGAGGGCCTGCTCGCTTTCCTTGACCTTCCCCAGCCTGTGGTAGGTGATTCCGAGAATGTAATAGTACTGGGATGACGACGGCTTAATTGCGATCGCGTTCTCCAAAGCCTTAGCCGCCCCATTCCAATCCTCCTTAGCGCGGTAAGCCTTAGCGATCTGGAAATAAGCCAAGTCCGATTTTGGGTTCATTTCGAGCGCCTTTTTCGCGTATTCCACGGCCACGTCTAATTCGCTCCGACGATTGTAATAGCCACTCAAATTGATGTACGGTGCCACGAATTTGCCGTGGCGCTCCTCGTTGATACGGAGAGCAGCCTGGTAATCTTCGAACGCTGCAGCGTTGTCACCCAGAGCCTCGATGGCGACCCCCAACGCGTTGTAAGCTTCCATATAACTCGGGTTCAGCCGGATCGCTTTCTCAAACTCTTTCCTCGCCCGGTGGAAGTCATCCTGAATGGAATAGACTTTGCCCAAATTATAGTGAACCTCCGCCAAGCTCGGGTCCAGGCGCAAGGCTTGTTCAAATTCCCTCGTAGCCAAGTCGTATCTTCCGATCATGGACAAGCCCTTTCCAAGAAGCTTGTGTGCCTCGGGGTTGTTGATATTCAGCTCAAGCGATTTCGCCAAGGCCTTGATGGAGTCTGTAATCCTGTGCTGTCGAAGCTGCACATAACCCAGGAAGTAGTAAGCTTTCCAGGACCGGGGATGTGCCGCTACATAGCTGCGCAACAGCGCATCAACTTCCTGGAAGTTTTCCTTGAGGATCAGGTCTTCGAAGTTCGCAATCTGTTGCGGGTCATCGTGAACGCTCTCAACATTACGCTCAATCTGGGGTGGCGCATTTCCTCCGTGAGGTGGCGGCACTGGCACTGCTCGGATCGCAATAATGCCTCCGCCGGGCTCCTGCAGGGACGTGCAGGCTGCAACCATTCTCCATCCGTAATTTGGGAGTCCGAGTGCTGAAAGACCGATCAGGATTAGACCCACAAGGAAGTCGGTCTTCTTTCCTTTGTTATGGGTGAGCGGCCCGGGAGTTTTGGGAGCGCTCGTGAGGTCCGAGGCCTGGATCGAGGCGATTTCTCCGTTTTGCTTCGGACTGAGGCGGTATTTAGTGTAACGGTCCGGCAGCAGGTTGCCCAGCATCGAGGCAATTGTTCCAGAAAGAAAAAGATCAAGGATGCCCGCAGTCATCAAGCGACCGCTGGGTATTTTGCCCATACTTCTTCTCCTTGCTGAAGCAGCCAGGCATGAAAGCAGAAATGCCGCTATGAGACCTCAGGAGGATCGAATTGCCTGGGCTGCGGATCGCACTGGCTTGCTCACTTTTGGGTCCTGGAGGAACTGAAGGCAGCGTGTCATGTCAACTGATGGGGCTCCCCCCGGACTAGCCAAAGGACGTTACTCAGTGCTCACAAAACGGGAGGTCCCTTGTGCATTGGCATCAGTTCTGTCCATTTGTCCGGGTGTTTGGGGTGCAGCACTCGGTACAGCGTGGCTGCGGCGTTCATGACTAGCTCTTCCATTGCGTTTCTCGCACCCTGCGGATCGCGTCGAACGACCGCTTTAGCGACTGCCTGATGTCGAGGCACATCAATCGGTAAATGAGCCGTGAGGGTCTGGGTTCCGCGTAAGGCCATTGAGATGGTTGCAGTCATTTGCTCGAGAAGTTCGTTGTGGCAAGCTCCAAAGATGGTCGAATGAAATTTGATGTCTACTTCGTCGGAAGCGGCCTTGTCATGAATAAGAGTCTCCAACTGCCGCACACAGTTTTCCAAGTCGATCATGTCTTGTTCCGTTGCTCGGACAGCCGCTAATTCGGCTGCCGCGGTTTCCACGATGAGTCGGATCTCACAGAGATTTCGAACGAAGAGGTCATCAACACCCGCCTCATGTTGCCACGCCAGCAAGTCAGGATCGAAAAGATTCCATTGACTACGTGGCAACACTCTAATGCCCCTCTTGGAACGTACTTCAATCAACCCCTTGGCTTCCAACACCTTGATTGCTTCACGGAGAACCGTTCGACTCACCTCGAGATGGCGGCAAAGTTCAATCTCGGATGACATTCCCGCTTGACCGTCTCGTATATCACCTCGCAGTATCCCTAGGGCGATGAAACGAGTGATCTTGTCGTGTAATCTTTCCTTCCTCACTGGGCCGCCACGCTGTCCGAATGACCTCATTCGTCGCTCTCCCTCCAATCTATCATTTAATACTATTAATACTATTTTGTTTACCAAGATCAGTCAATCTAGGTCGAGCACGTCGCAGGGTCCCGTCAAAGTCCCGTAAGTGATTGGGTTGAGGCACAGCCCTTGCTCACGCGCGGGCTACTGAGTTGCGCCGGGCCCTGTTCAGTAGCCCGACCGTGAGGGAGGGTCAGGGACTTTGACGGAACCCTGGAGCACGTCGAGCCTTAACCGAATTGTTATAACATCGTTTGGTCTCCCAAAATTTTTGAAAAATCTTAGCCCCAAAAACCACTTGACGCCAAAAATGTGACTTCGGATTTTTTTCTTGACAATCTCGTTGTCGTATTATAGTACTAATAGCCTAATCTTCAGAGTACTATTTCTAAAATCAAAACCAAGTTTCAGGTCAATCCCTACCGAGCTTCAGATAAGAAAGGAGTAGGCATATGGGCACCAGCAAAGCTCCTGGATTCTCAAAACCAGTAGTGGGAGGACTCGATCCCTCTCCAGACTTGCATTTAGTACATGTTGTGGACATGGGTTTGTTCGGGACACTAGCGCTTCGGGGGATTACCATGTTACGACACAATCGCTTTTGGTTATTGGGCTTGGTGCTGAACATTGGGTTCGCCGGCCTGCTCTTTGCACAACGGACCGACCGCGTGGTGATCACCGGCCTCATCGCCGATTCGTCAGGTGGGGCTGTTCCACAAGCCACGGTAACGGTCACCAATGAGGCCACTAACGGCAACACCATCGTCTCCACGACGGGTGACGGCAACTTCGCCACGCCCCCGCTCATCCTCGGCACGTACACTGTAAAGGTGGAAAAGCAGGGCTTTAAGACCTTTCTGCGATCCGGGATTACGATAACCGGCGGTACGATCTATCGGCAGGACGTTACCCTCGAGGTTGGTGAAATCACCCAGACTGTGGAAGTGAAGGAGGGGGCCGAGATGATTAACGTCGAACAAGCCGACGTTTCGTACACCATCAATGAAAAATACTACCAAGACCTGCCCGTCGTGATGGGTACGGACATGCGTTTGGCGGAGGTGTTGCTGCAAGTTCAGCCGGGCTATGTCCCTACGCAGCCGAACGGTGATCCCATGTTTCGCGGCAGCGGGTTCAACTCCCGTATTAACGGCGGCCAGGTGATGGCCTACGAAAACTGGATTGACGGCGCATCGTTTGGCACCGCTATAAATCATAACCAGAC
>QHZP01000398.1 GCA_003224715.1 Acidobacteriota bacterium
GGTCAAGTAGTAGCCTGCATAGGCGGTGAGATATGACGTCTGGTAACCAGCGTCATTGTTCCATAAGGTGGGAAGACAACCGGGCGGCAGTGGGAGTTTGATGACGATATTGCCAATTTGGCCGGCTGGCATTTCCTGCCCGTCCCCGCCGAGCACGCGCACATCGTAACCAGGGACTGCCTTGGTGCACGAGCCCGGCTTGACCGGAAGCATTCCCAGGCCGACACAGTTGGCGCCAATTGGCCAGCCCGTTTCCGTCTGCCACCAGTGGTCGATGACGGGCACCTTAAGCTGTCTCTGTGCCCACAGGAGTGTGTCGGGATCGCACCGCTCGCCGGCCAGGAAGAGAGTTCGGAAGCCGCTCAAGTCATATTTGCGGATATAGTCGCCATCGGAGTCTTCGCGCTTGATGGCCCGAAAAGCGGTGGGGGCTGTAAAGAGGACACTCACACCATGTTGTGAGATCACGCGCCAAAAGGCGCCGGGGTCTGGCGTACCCACCGGTTTCCCTTCATAAAGAATAGTCGTGTTTCCATTAAGGAGGGGACCGTAAACCAAATAGGAGTGGCCCACGGCCCAGCCCAAATCAGAAGCTGCCCAAAACACCTCCCCGGGTTCCGCGCCGTAGATATTCTTCATGCTCCATTTGAGGGCGACGAGGTGGCCACCGTTATCGCGCACCACTCCCTTGGGAATGCCTGTGGTGCCGGAGGTGTAAAGGATGTAGAGGGGATCCGTTGCGGCTATCGGCACGCAATCGGCCGGTTTCGCGTTTGCCAGGAGCTCCGACCAATCGCAATCGCGCCCGGCGACCAGAGACGCTTTCTCCTGGGGACGTTGGAAGACAATGCACCGCTCAGGTTTTGCCGCAGCGATCTCAATGGCTTTATCGAGTAGAGGCTTGTACGGCACCACTCGGTCTACCTCAATGCCGCAGGAAGCCGAGATGATCAGCTTCGGTCTGGCATCACTGATACGTGTGGCCAGCTCGTGGGCAGCAAAGCCTCCAAAGACCACTGAGTGGACCGCCCCGATCCGGGCGCAGGCGAGCATGGCAATAGCCGCCTCCGGCACCATCGGCATATAGATAATGATGCGATCCCCTTTCTGAACGCCCTGACGAACCAGGACTCCGGCGAAACGCGACACTTTATCCAGCAACTCGCGATAGGTGAAAACCTTGATGGTTTGGGTGACAGGACTGTCATAAATCAGGGCTGGCTGGCCGGCCCGGTCATTTTTTTCGACCTGCCAGTCCAGCGCGTTGTAGCAACTGTTCACCACGCCGCCGGTAAACCAGCGGTAGAAGGGCCGTCGCGAGGAGTCCAGCACCCTGTCCCATTTCTTATACCAGTGGACCGCTTCAGCTGCTTCTGCCCAGAAGCCAGCCGGGTCGCATAACCACCGCGCATAGACTTCATTATAGGTGCTCGTCATAGGTGCTCGTCATCCTTTTGTTTCTCGGCGTTGGTTTAGGTTTGGGTTGTCACGTGCCTGCTTCGGAACAGGTAGTTTCAACCAGCGTTGAACCAAAGGGGGATCCGGCCCGTGCGGAAGCGAGGGTTTGACTTATGCGTCACCGATCGGAGCAGGTTTGCTGCCCCTCACTGTGGGAGTGAGGGATTCCCCGTTCAAGGGGAGCTGCATCTGGATGTCCCTTTGACACGTATTGGACTAGGACAGCCCTCGCAGCCAGTGCCTGTGGCCCCGTTCCAAAAGGCGGACTCTGCGAGAATTTATGGGGTTCAGGACCTATTATTTAGTTTCTCCGGTGGCAAAGGTACGAACATAATTGATCACATGCCAGCGATCGGTCTCGCTGAGTTTATGCTCGAAGGCGGGCATGGGGCCTTCACCTTTTGTGATGTCTTTGAACATCTCCTCATCCGTCATCTTTTCCATCTTGGATTTGTCGGTGAAATCGCGGGGCCTGGGGTTGAGCCGCTGGCCTGCCGGCCCATCGCCCATCCCCTTCTCACCGTGACACATTTGACAGTTCTTCTTATATGTCACCTGTCCCTTGGCAATGGAATCTGCCGTGGCTTCTATGGGATTCTTTCTTGCAGCGAAGCTCAGAATTGAAAAGAACAACAAGAGCAACACCAACTCTGCCACGAAAATGGTTCTTCTCAGGTGAAGCTTCCTGGGAGCGCCTCCGTCTACTGGGAATGATCTTAAGCGAGGATCAACCTGTGTCTGTCGTTCTAATTTTATCATTGAACCCTCCAAAAAACGGCCGACTGTCAAGGCAGCGCTATCCGCAACCGACCCATCATAAGATAACAGCTTCTGCTTTGGAAGCTTCGTTTGCACCAGAATCGCTGGATGGCTTAGTACGGAGAAAAATTCCCCGGGGGAAACTAATTGGGTTTTGGCATTTCTGCCCCTTATAATGAGTTTATTCTTGTTCGAGAATTGACTGGGACTGGAAAGGGAATTATGAAAGTTCTGAGTTTGAAAAAATTGTCCAAGACACTTGTCTTTGCCAGAACCAGCCAGGAAAAAATCAATTTGGTCCAGGCCCTTACTCTGGTGGTCTGGCTGCTATTTCTCACGAGCTTTTTTACCATTTTGTTTTTCGGCTACACCCAAATAAGCCTTCCGCAATATTCTGTGGACGATATTGCACGAGCGGATGTCGTCGTCCCTTTCGACGTGTTTGTTGAAGACGAAACCGAAGGACGGCCGCCAGAAACCAATCCCCACCTGTTTACCGTTACGAGGCGGCCAAAGGAGAAATCCTCGCTTCGAAGCTGTCCCAGACCTTTTCAGAATGTAGAAGTTTCCTTAACTCCGTTGAGAATTCTCAAGATTCGTCTTCCTTAAAGCCCCCGAAATCCTCCTTGAGAAATTTGCCGCCGGATGTCCGTTCTAAGATTTCAAACGAAGTAGCCATTCTTAATCCAGAAATCACTGATACCGAGTCTCTTGAATTCTTGATGGCGGAGCAATTTGGTCCGGAGCTGGCCCAGAACATAAGTGGAATCCTAAGAAAGCTATTTCGAAACCTCATGGTCGAGGATAAGCGAAGTTTAGTGCGTGATAGAGGGAGAATCCAAATCGTCAATACAGTATCAGGGGAAGAAAACATAGTCCCTCTGGACCGGGTTGTCACCATGCAGCAAGTTCGTGAGACCTTAAATGGTCTAATTGGTAACCTGAAGACAGCGCCGTCTTCCCGGCCTCATATTAGGGCCCTAGTCAGCAAGCTGCTGGTCCCCAATCTAAGATTTGATTTACAGATGACTCAGCTCCGGCAAGACCGGACGGCAGCTAGTGTCGAGCCAGTTCTCAGGCTTCTGAAGAAAGGAAAAACGATTGTCCGGCGGGGCGATGAAGTGCAGCTTGACCAACTGCGGCAAATTGAGGCTATTCGGAAGCTCATGTTGAATCCGGTATCCATCAAGCAGGTCAGTGGAAAAGGTGTTTTGATCGCTTCTCTCTTGCTTATCTTTGGTTATTTCCTCCGTTCTTTATCTCAAGTACGATGGAGTTATTTCAAACTGGTTGCGCTCTGCAGCGGCCTTTTGGTGACCAATATTCTTTTGTTGAAGGTCTTCTGGTTCGTTTATAAGGCCCTCAGTAGAAACTTTGTGGCTGCCCCTTTTAGTGACAAGCAATACTTTTTTTTCGCCTTGCCTTTTGCCTTTGGGGCAATGTTAATAACTCTTTTGGCGGGAGAACGAATCGCCCTGGTCTTTTCGATTTTTTACTGCGTGTTGGCGGGTCTGGCTTTGGATACCGATCTTTACGGCTTCTTCTATGTCCTGATGTCAAACCTTATCGGCAATCTGGCAGTGCGTAACGCCATGCAGCGGGTGGGAATCGTGGGAGCCGGATTCAAGCAAGGAGTCGCTGCCGTGGGATTATTTGTCGTCTTGCAAATGTCCAGACAACTCCCCTTTGATCTATCGAGTGGCTCTTTTGGGGCTGCACTGGCCTTTCTGTCAGGACCAATCAATGCCAGCTTATTGCTTTTTATCCTACCGCTATGCGAACGTCTTTTCATGGTGACTACCGACCTTCGCCTTTTGGAATTGGGTAACCTCAACCTGCCTGTCATTCGGGATATGATTATCAAGGCGCCCGGGACTTACAACCACAGTGTGGCCGTGGGCACTCTGTCTGAGGGAGCCGCCAAGGCCATTGGCTTGAACCCCGTTTTTCTGCGAGTGGCATGTCTTTATCACGATATTGGGAAATCGCTTCATCCGGAGTATTTCGTCGAGAACCAGCAAGGTTTTAATATTCATGATAAGATTAGCCCTCAAGAAAGTGTCAGGGTGGTGATCGGTCATGTACACGAAGGGATTCGCATGGCCAGGGCCGCGGGAATTCCATCCAATGTCGTTGATATCATTCCCCAACACCACGGCACTAAAGTTCTAACGTTTTTTTTTGAAAAGGCCAAAAAACTGGCTGGCCCGGATGCCTCAAGGGTAAGTGAAGAAGACTATCGATACCCCGGCCCCAAACCGAAGAGTAAAGAAGCGGCCATTGTCATGCTGGCAGATGCCGTGGAGGCCTCTGCGCGAACGCTCCACGATTATTCACAAGAAAACTTCTTGGAGTTGATTCAAAAGCTCGTTGCCACTGCGACGGAAGATGGACAGTTTTCTGAATGTGACATCACCCTGGCTGAGATTGATCGCGTCGCCTTTAGTTTCCTGGAAACTCTATCGAGTATTTATCATACGCGGCTTACCTATCCGGGGTTTGAATTTGATCAGAAAACGACTCCCGAAAGATCTCGTGTCGCTACGAAGTAGATCCGATGGCAGCCACCATTCCAAGTTCTGTTCGGTCAACTGGTCTTCCGCCGAAACTCGTTACTATTTCCGAAGGAAGGTTTCAGATGGGTTGTGACCAGGGCAGGGAGGATGAGAAGCCTGTCCATTCCGTATGGGTTGACGAGTTTGCCATGGGCGCCTGCACAGTAACTAATTCCGAGTACTTGCAATTTATTGCAGACACCAAAGGGGAAATGCCTACGGCCTTTGCGGAAGCCGGCTTTTCGGAGCCGCGCCAGCCGGTGGTGGCTGTGAATTGGTTTGAAGCCACGGCCTATTGCAACTGGCTGTCCAGGAAGATGGGAGCCATCTTTCGCCTGCCGACGGAGGCCGAGTGGGAGCGGGCAGCGCGGGGAGGACTGGAGGAAAAACTGTACGCCTGGGGAAATGAGGACCCGGAAATGTTTGAAATCTATCGGACGGGCTGGCGTGACGAAAAGCCGCAAGTGGTGGGGCTCCTCGATCCGAATTCCTTCGGGATTTATAATATCGGTGATAACGTGCATGAATGGTGTTTGGATTGGTACCGTCCAGATTATTATGAGCAATCACCGTATCGTAATCCCGTGAATGTGGAGCCGAGCGCCCGCCGGGCTTCACGGGGCGGCTCCTGGCGGCATCGCATTAAGGTCAGCCGCTGTGCTGCTCGGAGCAGCCTGGATCCCAACTTCAGATACACCGATTATGGCTTTAGGATCGTCAAGGTACAGCAATGATGGAGGAAGGCTGGATGGCCCAGTGACTGTTAAGAAGAAAATCATGGTCAGTCTTCTGATGTTCTGGATCGGGCTGGCTGGTGGGGTTGTCTATGGGCAGAAGGACAAGATCATACCGCGCGTGGATAGTAATCTTTTTGACCGGGCCACTTTTCAGGCTGATTATGATCTTGTTTGGCAGATCGTAGTTAACGTGCTGTCGGAGTATCAATTCCAATTTGCTCGCAAGGACAAGGCTGCAGGCCAGATCGAAACGGGCTACATTGTTTTGTCTCGCCATCCGAGATTCTCAAAACTCAGCAATGGAGTGAAGGCGTTCGGGAACCCTCCCAGAGTGTTTCTAAAAAAGTGGCAGGATGGGAGGATCAAAATCTTTGCCGCGCTGCATAGACTTCCCGATTCTTACACTCAGGTGATCATTCGGCCGGAGATTGAAGGGTTTGCTTCCTTTCGTCTGGATGACACCGCTATCACTGGCGAGTGGCGCCCGTGTAAGTCCAATGGAAAATTTGAATTTGAATTCCTCAACGAAGTGGCTACGGAGCTGAAAAAGAAGCAAGCCGCGATGCCTGCGACAGCCAACTCCAGCGTTTCAAACGTTCCGGCCGATGGGTCGAAAAGTCAAGAGAATGAGAAAGAAGGGACGAGCAACCTCTTCTTGTCGATTCCTGAAGGGGCTGAGGTCTACCTTAACAACAAACTGATTGGTATGACGCCGTCCAGAGTTTCAATTAGCGCTGGCCAGTATAAGGTTGTTTTCCGCAAGCCCGGATACAAGGACTACCAGCGGGAATTCATGCTTTATGGCGGCAGTGATGTGACAGTGGCTACCGAGCTGGAAACAAAATGAATGACGACGAAAAGAAATTAGCGTCGCAGCCTAAAACGATCCAACAACTATCCTTCAGAAATCCTTTAGACTAAACAAAACATCTTCCTGAGCAGACAAACTCTCGAGCCATTGCTGGATGCGAGCCTGCAATTGCTTCTTGGTAATCCGACCCGTCGGAGCAATGACAGCGAGAGGAGAAGCCAACTTCTGTTCTGAAATGTGGGTTTCAATGAAGGAATTGATTTGATTAATGACGTCCTGAGTTAGTTCAGGCAATGGGCCTTGCCCTAAAAGGGAGCGAAGTGTCTCAACATTTTGAATTTCAGTTTTCAGGTTCGGTTCAATGATATGCCGATAGTAGGCGATCATCTGCTTGTGGTGAGAAATTCCGAGTTCCAAAAATGCCCTTAAGTCTTCAATCACATGACCCACATCCAATGGGCGACAGAGTTTGAATTTACACTTGCAAAGCGGGGCTTGTTGCAGGAGGTCCCGCACGGGCAAGGAACAGCGATGATCCCGGAAGCTGGTGATCCACTCATCCAGGTATTCGACATAGCTGGAGTCTCCCAGCGGAAGGCTCGCCAGTAATTGGAGGTTCCGAAAATCCTTGGAACCTTCGAACTCTTCCAAAATCTTAAAATTGCCCAGGGGACCTACACTCTGGTCATGACGTGGCGCATAATAATCAATGAAATGCTCTTTAAAGCTGAGAAACAAGCCCTCAAACTCGTTCCGCTTCTCGTATGACACCAGCTCGTGAGTGGCTTCCAGGATGCGGCGGAGAGACTGCCTTTCGTTCTCGATCTCCCCGCTCTCCGTTTTTTCAGAAGATAGAATATAGTCTCTGGACTTCAAGAAATTGTCCAACCAATGAACGAAGTGAGATAACTCGACCAAATCCCTGGAGCTTTTCTCCAACAAGTTGACATTTTCACCGAACAGCTCGATGATCTTTGCCATCCCTTGAATCAGGCTGACCTTGTTTTCCAATAAGCTTTCGATCACTTCCGCCACTTTTTCGAAACGACGCTTGGTCCAGGCGAGCTTGCGCCACATTTGAGTGGTAAGCAATTCATTTGGAAGAGAATCCAGCTTACCAGAGACATCCAGATCGCGCCAATGCTGGAGCCATTCACTTAAGGCGCTGGCAGCGGCGTTACGGCCTCGACTCGTCGAAATGTCAGGCAGCTCTTGCTTCCCGGTAATGAGATGGCACCAATGAGTCAATACCTCACTGGGGTAGTCCTTGTCACTTTGTATCCGCTTGAAGAGTGAGCAGGCTGGTATGTTTTCTATAGACGCCAAATTTTCTCGGCTGGTCACAGTGTTGGTCTGGGGATCTAAGAGCTCAATCTGGCCGTCAGCAACCAGTGCCGTCAAGATGAGATGGAGCGAAGACCGGGTAAGTCCAAAGGGAGGACGGTGGATCATCGTGAAAATACTGTCGACGGACCGCTCGCTGGCGTCCAAGTTTTCCAGGAATTGAGTGACCTGCGAGAGAAAAATGGGAGGGGTGATACTTAAATTGAGTTCGTAGACGTCATCAAAATGGCTGACTAGACCCAACGGCAAAGCAAATCTGCCGGCCAATTTTTGAACTGTATCATCCGTGGGATCCTGACCGGCGAAAAGTTTGCGGGTAAGAGTCGTAACCTGATTTTCGGAAAGTTGTTCCCCGCCAAAATCCGGATGCAAAGAGTACAGTTCGTCCAGATTGGGTTTAAAAAGGTAATTAACCAAGCTTTGAAAGGTATGACATTCCAAATGTCTCTGATTAAGAGCTTGGGTTTGGGACATGGTGATAATTTTGCCGCGACTTAGATAGAGCTCCCGAAATAGATTGATCAGATCCAGGTTTTGTTCATCGCGCAGGGAATGCAAATCACTGAAAGCGAAGTCAGACGTGTGCGATTTCTCGCTAAGATGTCGTGCCAAAATCCTTTTGAGCTGGGTCCATTCCGCAACAGAAGGGGGGGAAGGGAGCCAATGAACCTCAGTCGGGCGCTGAGGTTTAATTTTCCTCTCCATCTCCTCTGTGAGTCCGATCGGTTCCATCCACAAGATCCACTCTATCTCTCCCGGTGCGCCACTCATGTTCGTCAAGCCTTCCTGAGAGGCGATGGCCGTCTCGCTGTTCTGGAAAGGTTCCTGGAGACTGGGCAGTTTGTGCGAGATCGCGTCATCCTCTTCTGAGTCACCAAAAGGATGATATTTCCTTCCCTCAACCCGCTCGGAATGAAGCAGCAGGCCGTGCCGTTCGGTGCCTCTCCAGTCTACCTTTAGTCGTTTCCAATTAATCTTTAGTCTAGCATGTGGCGTGACGGGGCTCCGGGGGAGGTCAGATCGAATGGGCCAGTCGGGAAAGTTTTTCTCTGCCGCCCCCAATAAAATCTCGGCAATTCGCGAATCGGAGTCCGGGATCTGGGCCGCGATATTGGAAAGGTACGTATTCAGTTCTTCCCGAAGATCGGCAATCCCCAGACGATAAGTGCGATCCAGCCGATCATGGGTGGTAGAAAAACCTTGTTCGACAGCCTTTTCCATGCGGCCCATCAGCATCCCGACGACGTTGTAACTGAGCCCAGTCTCGCTGTCCTCATACAGCAGCAAGGAATCTGCCAGGTCACGAACAGAAGGTGCTCGATCGGCCAGCGTGAAAAGGAATGTTGCCTTCAAAAGCATCTTGCCCCACAGTTTCCAGCGGTCCTCCAAGCGTAAGACGGCCTGGTCTGCCAAGCCCTGGTAAACCGTGTAAAGTCGCCTGCACTGGGGAGTATTTCTTAGGTCGTATTCTAATCGATCAAAGAGGCTATCAATGGTCACCAGACTGATAGCGCGATGACTGGCAATCTTGGGATAGGTCGAGATGACAAAGTCCAAGAGCGAGAACACTGGAAGCTTGCTCTTAATTTTTTCAGACAAGTCAAAGACCAACGGATGGAAAGGATAGGCGTCGCAGAATTCAGTCTCCGAATATTGAAAGTTCGGAAGCTTGGCTCTTATAAAGGAATAGAGCTTCTTGAGGTCCTGATATTGCCGGGGATTCTTCCTAATGACACGACGCGTAATGATTTCTCTCAGGTTGGCTCGGTCGATCCACTCAATTCGAAAATTCTCCAACGTCTGCGCCATGAGGTTGCTATCTATTCCCAAGGGACTCTTCGGCGAAAAGAAATCCTCATGAGTGGCCACCAGCAGAAACAATTGAGTGGCCTTGGAGCTGTATCCCATGAAACTCAAGAATTCAATATCCTCGTTGAGCTGTTGCACATCTCGTCTTAGGGCGCGTTTGGACAAACTGTCGATGATTAAGAGAATGGGTCGTTCTAAAGCAATGCTAAAGGTGATTAGTTCGTGAGCTTTGATTGTGTCGATGCCGGGAATGGCGGACGGATCGATAACTTGCTTGTGAAAACGTACTTTGAATTCGTCGTGGATTTTCTTCAACATCAGCTCAGGCAAAGGAGTCTCAGTTTCCTCGGAGAGATCGATCCAAATCGTTAAAGGCGACAACTCACGCAGGGTGGCGATGTGTGATTGCACTCGTGGATCATGCAAACCAGACGTCAGGCCGCCTTGCTGGCTGATCAAAGAGTAAATGACGGCTAAAAGATGGCTCTTCCCAACTCCATGTCCTCCGGTTAGCAGGACGGATGAGGGTTCCTGAGGTGAAACTTGCTGTTGCCCGAGTTTCTTATAGACTGCCTCCAGGATGCGACTCATTAATTCAACCAAACCATCGGTCGGCACAAAAGTGCTAAGACAATCGGCCAGATTGGCCGTTTCAATGGTCGGTTGATAATCTATTTTGCGAAACTCAAGATAGTCTTTAATGAGCGGTGGCAATGGAGGACGACCTCATGAGATTTAAGGTTAAAACACGTTCTTCATCTAGTGTA
>QHZP01000399.1 GCA_003224715.1 Acidobacteriota bacterium
ATCTCAGCTTGGGCCTGCTTCAGCCTGACGCCAGGCGTGAGGCGTGCCACTACTGGAAATTGTGAAGTCCACGCTGGCTCAATTCATCGGCATCAAAAACTAAAGGCACCCAGAGATCGCTTGAAGAGGCGAATTTGAACCAAGGGTCTTCAGGCCCGATCGGAAACTGGAAGTCGGGTCCCATAATTCCGATCACCGTGTAACCTTGCCCATTGAGCATGAATCTCTTACCCAAGAGATCAGGGTCAGCACCAAAGTGGCGTTGCCACAGCCCGTGACTTATCACAACGACTCTGCCCTTGCCCAGTTGTCCCTCTTCAGGCAGAAAGGTGCGGCCCAGAACAGCTTCTATTCCAAGTAATTTAAAAAAATTGGGTTCAACTCGAAACCTGTGAAGCCGTAATGGCTCATGGCCGTCGGCGAGATTAAAATCCCTCCACTCGAAAGCTGCCATTTGCACAAAGCTCTGGCTCTGCTCCCTCCAATCCACCAAATCCGGAGCTGAGGCCCCTAGCACACCCGAGTACTTGTCGAGTTCCCCCATCTTGACTAATCGTTCGGGATCCAGGTAAGGCAGCGGACGAAGCAGGACGGCATTGACAACGCTAAAAATTGCAGTGTTCGCACCAATCCCCAGAGCCAGCGCGATCACCGCTACGGCCGTAAAGCCCGGATTCTTGACCAACATGCGAATGGCGTAACGAAGGTCGTTAAACATCTTGATTCGGGGTTAGTGATTCGTGGTTAGTAAAGGGTCGTTCATATTGCAGATCTCCGATTGCGTCATGCTCAGGGTTAGGAATTCGAGCTTAGTAATTGACGGCTCGCCGCGAATCCCTAACCCCGAATCACGAGCCACTGCTTTATTCATACCTCAATGCCACCATCGGATCGACCTTCGTAGCTCGACGGGCGGGGATGTAGTTTGCGAGCAGGGCAACCCCAATTAGGAGCACTGAGGCGGCTGCAAACGTCGCTGGATCTGTGGCGGTCACTCCATAGAGCATACTCGACAAAACACGCGTTAAAGGATAAGTCGCAGCCAAGCCTATCCCCACACCAATTAGAGTAAGAACCAGCCCTTGCCCGACCACCAGTCTCAACACATCGCTGGACTGAGCGCCTAACGCCACCCGGACGCCGATCTCGTGGGTGCGTTGGGCCACAGAATAAGCCGTTACGCCATAGGTCCCGGCGGCGGCCAGCATTAACGCCAAGCCCCCGAAGATTCCAAGAACGAGCATATTGAACCGCTGTGACCCGACTGCTTCCCAGAGGCGCTGCTCCATCGTGGCTGCGTCATACACGGGCAGGTCGTTATCAATAACCTTGACCTGGGATCGCGCTGCTGCCATCAGGTCGGGGGCGTCTGAAGCCATTCGGATTGCCAGAGCCATGAAAGGGGCAGGCGACTGAAGGTAGGGCACGAAGATTTGGGGAGACGGCTGGGTGACGAGCCCGAACTGCCGGACGTCTCCTACCACGCCCACGACTGATATCCAGCCCTCGTCACCAACCTGAAGGCGTCTGCCGATCGGGCTTTCATTCGGAAAGAAGCGACGCGCCAACGATTGGTTAACAATCGCCACCTTGGGGGCAGCGATTGTATCCTGGTGATCGAAGAATCGCCCGGCTACCAGAGGAATGCCCATGGAGGCAGGGCTTACCGTTTCCACGGCTGCGGATAAGCCCTGACCGGGAGGCGCCACGGGTCGCCCTTCGATTTCCACCCCCGCGCTCATCAGAATACCCATGGTCGGCAAAACGCTGGTCACTCCTACCGAGGAAACTCCCGGGAGGGCCTGCACCCTTTCAATGAGTTCTTGAAAGAACCCTCGCTGCTGGTTCGCTTCGCGGTACCTGTTGAGAGGGAGCGAAAGCCTCAGGGTGAGTACATTGCGCGGATTAAAGCCAGGATCAATTCGCGTCAGGCGTAAGAAACTCCTGATGAGAAGGCCTGAGCCGGTCAGCAGAACCAAGGCCAAGGCCAGCTCGCAAACCACCAGTATGCCCCGGAGGCGGTGCCGCTCATGGCTTGAGGTGGTTCGCGTTCCCCCTTCTTTGAGCGAGCTGTTTGGACTGATTTTCGAGGCGGCGAGGACCGCCACCAGACCAAAAAGAATCCCTGTCGAGAGGACGATTATTCCTGTAAAAAGCAGCACCACAGAGTCAATGCGCACGCTAGCCAGGCGGGGGATATCCTCGGGTCCGAAAGCCCGAAGCAATCCTACACCCCAGGGGGCCAGCAAAATGCCTGCCGCCCCTCCCAGCGCCGCCAGCAGCACACTTTCGGTGAGGAATTGCCTGGCGAGTCGCAACCGGTCTGCCCCCAGGGCGGAGCGTATAGCGATTTCTTTTTGACGCGTGACGGCCCGAGCTAACTGCAAGTTGGCGATGTTAGCGCACGCGATCAGTAAGACGAAGCCTACCGCTCCCAGCAGGACGAGCAGGGAGGGGCGGACATTGCCCACCAGCTTGTCGTGCAAGGGCACTACTCTTGCCTGCGCTCCGGCCATCATCTGGGCGAAAGGAACTGGATACGTTGCCTGGAGGCGATGGTTGAGGGTCGTGAGGTCCGATTCGGCTCGCTGAAGCGTAACGGCTGGCTTCAGGCGTGCGATCACGTTCAAGAGCGTAACGGTCCGGCCCGCCAAACCGGCATTGTCCGGAAGGGCTAGCGGGACAAACAAGTCAGCTTTGATATTGTCGAGGAACTCGAAGTCAGCTGGCATCACACCTACGACGGTGTAATTGTTGCCGTCGAGCGCCAAGATTTCCCCAATGACCGAGGCTTCTGCCCCGAAACGGCGCTGCCAAAGGGCGTGACTCAGCAACACCACCCGCGGTCCACCGGGCCTATCCTCTTGGGCAAGGATCCCACGGCCGAGCAGAGGTTTGACTCCAAGGACAGTGAGGAAACTGGCAGTGATCTTTCCAGCCTGCAGACGCTCGGGATCCCCGACGCCGGTCAGGGTGAGATCCCTCCCGGTATAGGCCGCCATGTCTTCAAAGACTTCGTTTTGCCTGCGCCAAGCGAAGTAATCTGAGTCCATGACCAGTATGCTGTTCTGCTGGGGAACGAAATCCGTGACCGAAACCAGGCGGGCGGGGTCCTTAAAAGGTAGCGGTCGAAGCAGCACGCCGTTAATTACGCCGACCATGGCTGTATTGGCTCCGATGCCGAGCGCCAGCGTGAGCGCCGCCACGGAAGTGAAGCCGGGGTTCTTCAGCAGCATTCGAAACGCGTAACGAAGGTCATTAAGCATAGTGGTCAGGGGTTAGTAGTTCAAGGTCCAAAGTTCAAAGTTCAAGGTCCAAGAACTCGAGAAGCAGTTTTCAATCGGCAATCACAAATCACTCGCCACTGTTTCATTCGTATCTCAACGCCACCATCGGGTCTACCTTCGTTGCCCTCCGGGCAGGAATGTAGCTGGCCAAAAGTGCCACTCCGGCCAGAAGCATTGAAACGCCACCAAAAATGAGTGGGTCCCTTGCGCTCACGCCATAAAGCAAGCTGGAAAGGACGCGAGTCAACGCGACGGATGCCGCCAAGCCGATAACCACACCAATCATGACAAGGAACATTCCCCGCCCCACCACCAGTCTGACAACGTCGCTCTTTTGAGCTCCCAACGCCATGCGGATGCCGATTTCGTGAGAACGCTGAGTGACCACGTAGGAAATGACTCCGTAAATGCCCATTGCTGCGAGCAGCCAGGCCAGAACTGCGAAGATCGTAAGGAGCAGCATATTGAATCGAGGTTGCAGGATGGAATCGGACAAGAGTTGCTCCATGGTAGTGATTCGTGCAACCGGCTGGTCTTTGTCGAGTGCCTTCACTTGTTCCCGTATGGCGGCGATGAGACTCATTGGATGAGATACTGTTCGCACCACAATAGCCATGGAGCGCTGCACGCCAATTCCAGCTTGAAGGTGCGGTACATAAATTTCCGGCTAACCCGGCTGGCTCAAGCTGAAGTGTTTGACGTCTTTGACCACCCCGACGACCGTGGGTCTGGGAATAACGTAACCGGGAGGTATGGTGCGGAGCAGCTCTGGAGTGATGAGATTGTCC
>QHZP01000400.1 GCA_003224715.1 Acidobacteriota bacterium
TGGTATTAATTCCGTTCCCGATTAGAACTAACCCAAAATATGGCAGTAGAGGACTGCTGTCCGAGATAGGTAGCATGAAAAATCCTCCGCTTATTTGGTGTAACAGAGAATGTATAGATGTGAAACCCGGGATGCCAGCGCTGAAGAAGCCACCGGCTGTCGCAAAGGCGCCTGTTAACAAAATAAGACTAAAGAAAATACCTCTCTGTGTTACCGAATAATTCGTTTCTTCCTCCGAGTCATGACTTCTTAGCTGAGTTAGCGAAAGCACTATCAAAGGGCTAAATTGAGGTGACTCTAATGCTGAGGGAATCACTTCGCCTGATCATTATAGCTTGCATGCCTTTAATTACGATCGTGTCAGACTTCTTGGAGCTACGCGCCTGTGCCACTTCCGATTCTTCGCCGGCACACCATGCCAGGGTTGAGGCCAGTACTGCAAATGAGGACACTGATCCTGTTCATCCTCTCGTGCTTGGCAGCTTAGTTGAAGGGGAATTTTCCGCTGATCCGATTCATTCTTACGAATTGCAGGTCGATTCTGGTCGATACCTTCGTGCAGTTATCGATTTAGTCGATGCAGACGTAGCCCTGGCTTTCTTTGAGCCGGGTGGCGCGAAGATTACTGAATTGCGCTGTTACGCAAACCGGCCTACACCCTTATCAGTGATTGCGGAGCGTTCCGGGACCTACAGGCTTGAGCTGCGCTCACTCCAAGAATATTCGGCCCGCGCACGTTACCGGCTGAAGATCGAGGAGATGAGACCAGCGACGAGGCAGGACAGGAACCGCATTGCGGCTAAGAAGGCTTTTGCTGAAGCTGAGCAATTACGGGCGGAGTGGAGAAGCGAATCCGACCTAAAGGCGATCGAAAGATACGAAGAGGCATTGGTGAATTGGAAAGCCGCAGGTGAACAAAGAGAAGAAAGCACAGCACGCCGAAACATAGGGGAAGTTTATGACCTCTTAGGCAAACCTCATAAAGCACTTCAATACTACAACCGGTCTCTTTTGATCAGTCAAAAAGTGAACGACTCTCAGGGGGTAGGGGAAACACTCAATTCCATCGGTTCTGTTTATCTCCGTTTGGGGAAAAATCAGGAAGGCTTAGAATACTGCACAAGGGCGCTCAATCTAAGCCGAGAGAATAGCAATCAGCGAGGGGAGGCTCAGGCGCTCAACAGCCTCGGGGAGGTTTACGCTGGTTTCGGCAACATGTTGAAATCGATCGAATTTCACAATCAGGCTTTGGCACTCTGGCTTGAGTTAAATGATCGCCGAGGACAAGCCCTTTCGCTACTATTTTTGGGTCACAACTATATTGATCTGTGCGATACACAGAGAGCCGTGGAATCATTTGAGCGAGCGCTTTTCCTTTGGCGCGCGATGAATGATCGTCGTGGGCAAGCCAGGACGCTAATTGGCCTCGGCCATCTTTACTCTAGATTGGGCGAGAAGCAGCAGGCGCTCAACTTATACAACCAGGCAGCAGAACTCACTAGGCTTACTGACGACGCTGTTTACAGGGCTAGCATATCTAATGGCATAGGCTTCGTGTACGAGGAATTGGGCGAGAAACAAAGAGCGCTTGAGTGTTACAAACAAGCATTGCGTCTCCTTCGAGGCGCTGGCCTGCGGAATGACGAGGCCCAAGCGCTTATGACGACAGCCGATGTACACTTTACATTGGGGGACAATCAAATAGCGCTCAATTATTACTCGCAAGCGCTCTCAATTTTCCGAGCCTTGCCGAACCAACGAATGGAATCGTATGCTCTTCGAAATATTGGGGTGGTTTACGAATCTTGGGGTAATAAACCAAAGGCACTCGGCTACTACAATCAGGCCCTTGCGCTCAAGCGGGCCGGGGAGGATAACAGATGGGAAGCTTACATCCTCAATAATATTGCTGACGTATACAATGGATCGGGCGAAAAACAAAAGGCGCTCGCGCATTACAAGCGGGCACTCGTACTCAACCGAGCTGCGGGGGATAATTTCGGCGAGACATTGACGCTTTGTAGTATCGCGCGGGTGGAGCGTGACCTTGGTAACCTTCAAGAAGGGCTCGTCCAAGTTGAGGCGGCACTCAAGATTATCGAATCCCTGCGTACCAAGGTAGTCAGCCGTGAGCTGCGTACATCGTACTTTGCTTCTGAGCGCCAGCGCTACGACTTTTATATCGATCTGCTTATGCGGTTGCACAAAGAAGGTCCGTCGCAAGGTCACGACACTGCGGCATTGCAGGCTAGCGAGCGATCGCGAGCTCGTTCTCTACTCGAGAGCCTGGCCGAGGCCCGCGCCGACATTCGCCAAGGCGTCGACCCTGCTCTACTCGAGCGCGAGCGCTCATTGCGGCAGAAACTCGATGATAAGGCTGAACGTCAAATGCGATTGACCAGTGAAAATTTCAAAGATGACGAGCCGGCCGCCTTAGCCAAGGAGATCCGTGATCTGACAACCGAATACGAGGAACTGCAGGCTCAGATTAGAAGTAAGAGCCCGCGCTATGCTGCCCTGACGCAGCCGCAACCCCTAAGTCTAAAAGAGATTCAGGATCAGGTGCTGGACGATAGCACGCTTTTGCTGGAGTACGCCCTGGGTGATGAAGGTAGCTATCTTTGGGCCGTCACGAAGAGTGGACTGACGGCTCACCCGCTACCCCAGCGCGCGCAGATCGAGAGACTGGCTCGGCAGGTGCACGACTTGCTGGTCGCTCCGCTGCCTATATCTGGTGAGACAGCTGCGCAATATCGTGCCCGTCTAACAAAAGCCAACTCTGGGTATTCGCAGCAAGCCAGTGACCTGAGTCAGATAGTGCTAGGCCCGGTGGCGGACCAACTGGAAAACCGAAGACTCCTGATCGTTGCTGAAGGAGCTTTGCAATATGTGCCGTTCGGAGCCTTGCCAAAGCCACAGGCGCAAGGCGACACGGGTGCGCGGGGACGCGGAGACACGGGGAAGCTCCCAGACGCGAGGCTTCCTCTCATTGTTGAGCATGAAATTGTCAGTTTGCCGCCGGCGTCGGTGCTGGCGGTGCTAAGGCGCGAGATCCGGGAGCGCCAAGCGGCCAGCAGGGCAGTCGCTGTGTTGGCCGATCCGGTGTTTGAGAGCGATGACCCACGCGTTGTGCACGACGCGGGGGCGGTGCGCGACACGCGGACGGTAAGCGACAATGGGACACGGGGACGCGGAGACACGAGGAAGTCCAAAGGCGCGGGGTCGCGGGGACGTGGCGCCTTGGCGCGTTTCACACAAGTCTCCGAGCTGCAACGAGCGTTGCGGGATGTAGGAATCTCGCGGGACGGCCTCAGTATCCCTCGCCTGCTTTCCACTCGGCAGGAGGCTGAGGCTATTATGTCGGTGGCTCCCATGGGTGCAGGCATGAAGGCGACTGACTTTCAAGCCAGTCGAGCGACCGCGACCGGCCCTGAGTTGAGGCAATATCGTATCGTGCACTTCGCAACGCATGGTCTGCTTAACAGCGAACAACCGCAATTGTCCGGCCTGGTGTTATCACTGGTCGATGAACGCGGCAAACCCCAAGATGGTTTCCTTCGGCTGCATGACATTTATAACCTGAATCTGCCGGCCGATCTCGTCGTCCTGAGTGCCTGCAATACGGGGTTGGGCAGAGAAGTGCGAGGAGAAGGATTGGTCGGAATCGTGCGGGGCTTTATGTATGCCGGGGCGCCGCGCGTGGTTGCCAGTCTGTGGAAGGTGGATGACGAGGCCACTGCTGAGTTAATGAAGCGATTTTACCAACGGATGCTACAAGGCGGCATGAGACCAGCCGCAGCGCTTCGCGCCGCGCAAGTGGACATGTGGCAACAGAAGAAATGGCATTCACCTTACTACTGGGCTGCTTTTGTGCTGCAGGGAGAGTGGAAGTGACGCGGGCAAACAGTCGTCCCAAGGTGTGAAAGAATGTGTCTAACTCGTCATGGAATCCACTGTTCCCCCTCACCCGGCCTTTGGCCACCCTCTCCCCCAATGGGGGCGAGGGAGGTAGCTTAAATTTTGACTCTCCACTCGTCCTCATGGAGGGACAGGGGACGGGAGGGAGGGTGATTCTTGCAGGTTTGTCGTTGACGGAGGAGAATTGAAACCTTGACCAGTTCACCCTCTAGCAAGCAAGACTGGGATTTGACTCCGGAGGCCTTCGAGAAGCTGCTCGTCTGGCTCAACCCGAACCGCGAGCAGGCCG
>QHZP01000425.1:0-4121 GCA_003224715.1 Acidobacteriota bacterium
ACCGCGTCGGTCATGGACCGGGAATGGATTCGAATGAAGGTCGCTCAGGAACTTCTCCGTCACAGCGACATTCACCATGAATGTTTACACTGGAGCAATGGAGAAGGACAAGCAGGAAGCGGCCTACCGCATCGCGCGGCGGATGCTACAAAAAAAAGGCCGCATGCTAGGTTCACTGAGAATTTTCCTGGGGGGAAAGACAATGTGAATTGAGCACTGCGGCTTATTGTTCCGAAATGTTCCGAAATCGATCTTGGCCGATTTCGGTAATCTTATGATTCAATTTGGTTGCGGGGGCGGGATTTGAACCCGCGACCTTTGGGTTATGAGACCGATTCTTATCTGTTGGTCTTTGGTGGTCTTTCTTGCTCTTCAGTGACTTACCTTCCGTTCGTTGCTGGTGTTTGCCACTGTTTGCTGCTCTTTGTTGTACCAACTGTTAGCAAGTTTGTTAGCAAACTGCTCCCACCTACAGTCAGTTCCAGATAGTTTTTCCCGCAGCGAATTCTTCCCAAGCTCGTTGGGCTTTTGACCCAACGAGTCGAACTATAGCTCACTTTTGAATATCCAGCAACCTGGACCTGCAAAACGTCGCCGGAGACCCGTCACCCAGTCAGTTCCCTCTGCTAGTGACAGATCCATGGAAGCAAGAAAAACCGCTCGAACTGCAAGGCCAATTGAGTCACAGCCACAAACACATTCCACTGACACGACGATCTTGGAGACGGTAAAGCGGCAAGTGGCGACTACGGACTTTATCAAGGTGGAGAAAAACCTTGCCTCTCTCGGCTTCTTCACCCCGTCCAACAAAAGAATAAGGGGAAGCAAGCAGAAGAAGATCTGTATAACCAGGCAGGCTGACGGAAACAGAATCGAGGTCCGAGCAGTGATTCTCCCTTCGGCGGCCTATGGACTACCAATCACCGGAGATCAAGATAAGTACTTTGCACTACAAAAAATCATCTGTGACATCCGCCGCCAGAAGGGAGAAATCAGCAATCCTGTCGGGTTCACCTCCGCAGAGCTCTTAAGGATTCTAGGCCTCAGGGTCACCGCCGGCAAGAACTACGAGGACATTGTCTCTTGGGCCAGGCGCATGACTCTGACTGGAATTTGTTCCGAGGGAATTATCTATTTGGCAGGAAGAAAGGTGTGGGCCAGCGATACTTTTCATGTCTTTGAAAGATTTGTGTCAGTCGGAAATCAAATGCCTGACGGCAGCATTGCCGACAAACACTACGTCTGGCTTTCCGATTGGCAATTGGAGAACATCAATAACAATCACGTCTTCCCAGTTGATCTGGAAGTGTACAGACGGCTTAAAAACCATATTGCAAAAGCCCTGGTGCCACTTCTTCAAATCTGGCTTTACGCTACCCGGGAGGGCGGATCTTTTGAGAAGCGCTACAGAGATCTCTGCCAGATCCTCAACATCTGCCAGTACCAACACCTCTCTAAGATTAAAGAAAAGGTAGGCCCTTCACTTGAAGAGCTTACGAAGCACCATTACCTCGCCGGCTGGCAAATACGAGAAACGTCAGATGGCGCTGACTTCAAGATCATCTTCTACCACGGCGAAAAGTTCAATCGGGATCAACTGACTCGAATGGACCGGATGCTCAAGACTTCACCCCGGGCGACTGAAGAGACAGAAGCGAAGAGTGTTAGCCAGGATCCAGAAAGGACCATTGACCGGGAATTACTTCACCAGTTGATGAAAAGAGGGATCACCGAGAAGACTTCCGTAGAGCTACTTCGAAATCTTCGTCCAGGCCAGGAAGTCATGGATCAGCTCGAATGGGGTGATCATTTACTAAGAAACGCCCCGCGAGGCAAGTTTTACAACCCCGGAGGAATTCTTATTGCCCTGGTCAAGGACAACGTCATCCCCCCGGAGACATTTGAAACCAGTCGTAAACGGAAGCTGCGGGAATCCGCGCAACATGCCCGCGACCAAGAGGACAGAGAGTTGGCGCGACTGGAGCTTGCCTATATCGAATACAAAGACCAGGAACTGACGTCATTGATCCAGAGAAACCATTCGGTCGAGGAGTTGGCGACTCTGGTCGAAGTCAAGAAGCGCGAGATGCTGAAACAAGATCGGTGGAAACGCCTACTCGCCTTCAGACAAGACACCTTGGAGCAAGCAGCCCAACGACAAGTCAGAGCCGACATCGCAACCGCGGTACCTTGTCTCACGTTCGCGGAGTTCAGAAAGAAAATGCAAATGCAAAGCATGGAAGAAAGACCAACAAAGTCAGCAGACTCGCCCGGCTTCGCGTTCAGTCTCCCTTGGATTTCTGCAATACCCAGGTCGCTAAAAACATAGCTCCCAAGTCTTCAGACATGAGCATTCAACTTTTCAGGGGCCAGATTAACAGCTAGGTGGGTCCAGGTTCGCTGTCGAGTGTGCGGCTGTTGTGGTCCTCGGGTCCTGGTTCGTCGGAATGAACGCCGCTCTCAGGGGAACAGTCTCCTCGATGGATAGGACCAACGGAGGGCTGAGTGTCTACCGAATCGCGAGTCTTGTATGGTCAAGATACGCAGCCGAGCCCCAAATAAAGCGAGGGCGTAAACTAGTGAGTGTTCCGATTGACAACCCATTGGGGATGCTGTTCTTTTTCATAGGCGCTCAGCGTCGGGTGAGAAATGAATTTCCTCCTACAACCTTGGCACCTCCTTCTGGTCAGTTTGGCCGGGTGGATCAATCGCCACCAGCAGGAAGTCATCGAGTCCTGGATGCGGTCATAACCCCAGGTTGGGTTTTCACGGGCCATGCGGAGCACGAGTTCCACCAATTCTTGTGAAACCGGAGGTCGCCCGGGCTTCTGGCGACGCTGGCTGTAATCCCACTTGGCAGCAACGGGAATGTTCACCTGTAGTGAAATCCTCGACGAGTAAAGAAAGGAGACCGATGCCGCAGAAAGTTGAACAGCTGAAAGTCAGTCAGGAAACAGGGAAGACTGACAATGGGGTCACGACACTTGCTTTCTCGATCAGCGCTCCGGAAAGCGACTGGATACTACCCGACATCCTCGCGACCGAGGGAATCATTCCGACGCTTGAGAAACGAATCGACCAAACGGCCCATGGGTATTTCGAGGCCGCCACGACTCTCCTCGAGAAACTGCGAGAGCCCAAGCCCAAAGAAAAATCCAAGCCGGTTTCAAAGGCCAAGAAGGGGTCCCGCGCAGAACTCGAGCCCCCCAACGTTGGCACCCAAGTAACCCCGGCAATCAAAACGAGCGTTCCGGTTCAACCACTCTCAGCCCCAGCGTCAACATGAGGACCAAGTCATGACGACCACACTGATCGAACGTGATGTCTTAGAAATCCTGCAAGCACTCCCGTCAAAGAGTGTTCATTTGTTCCATCTCAACATCATTCAGACCGACGCCCTGAGTCAGGTTTCTATGAACGGAATCCCGACTGTGCTTTATCGAACTCCACCGTCGTGGATTTCCTACCCCAGCGGCCGCAAAGGCACGACCGGTTTCCTCATCGCTCATTTGAGGAGGTCCGCTCAGCCCGTACGCCGCTTCGCGTCGGCTAGGAGTGACACGTCACCCCAGAATGGGTGCTGCAAGGTACCCGTTAGTACCATTTGGTTACCTCTGATTCGTCTACTTTTAGCCGCCTTCCGGTACCAATTGGTACCCGTCATCTGAAAGAGCAGAAACGGAATGGAGACAGCGGTGAACCACAAGAACCGGACTCGATCGATATCCTGTAAAGTCAAAGAAGAACAGTACCGGTCTCTCCAAGAGGTGGCTGATCGCGAAGGGAGACCACTGGGGGAGTGGTGCCGTGAAGTGATTGTGGGCGCCATCAGGAATAGGGGGCCACTCGCTGAAGCCTTCCCCAAACTCATCCTAGAAGAGCTGGCGGCCCTGCGCGGCATCGTCAGCTCGGTCATCTATGATCTGGCCACCGACTCCAGGCTGAGCGTTGAAAGAATGAACGAGATCATCGCCCATGCCGACCAAACAAAGTTCGAACGCGCCGCTGAGATAATCAATCAACTTCTCAAGCACCAAGTGGAGCACCGCCATGAATGATTGGATCTTGAGCGAACAACGCTGGACCAGCACCCGCAATTGGGTTCAACGAACCTTGAAGTT
>QHZP01000425.1:4180-4680 GCA_003224715.1 Acidobacteriota bacterium
CACAACGCCTCGGAATGCTGTCGTCTCTCACCATGGTGGCCGACCCTGAAGTTGTTACCCAATGAGCACGAGACCTCGCGGCGGCCTGGGCTCAGGACCGTAAAGGCTGACTCTTCGTCTCGAGCAGACCGGAAACTCGTGAGGCTCTGCGGCCGCTGATCAGCATGTGGCTCGACATGTTGATCCTGAGGTTGATGTCTGCCGATCGACGCTGGACACAGCGCTATCCGGTCTGGATCTTTCTCGATGAGCTCCCGAGTCTCCAGAACCTGCCTCAACTCCCGACCGCTCTGACCGAAAGCCGCAAATCCAATCTGCGGATTGTGGTCGGCATTCAAGGGCGCAGCCAACTGGAAGTGGTCTACGGCCGGTTGGCCGAAGCCATGCTGTCTCAACCCACCACCAAGATCTTCCTGAGAACGACAGAGCCCAGGGCGGCCAAGTGGATCAGTGAATGCATTGGGGAAATCACAGTGGAACGATTGCGGGAAGGAGTCACG
>QHZP01000426.1:0-2208 GCA_003224715.1 Acidobacteriota bacterium
TGGGCCACGATTTCCAACACGAATTTTTCAGAATTTAATAATTGAATATTCCCCATGTCCGCTCCCAGGAGCGCAATTGCCGCATCAAGCATTTCTTCCAAGCCCGCACGCAAATCGGGTGACTGCCAAAGCCGAATGCTCGCTTCATTCAAACGGCCCAGGGCGGAGGCTTCCGCCGTCAGTTGAGCCTTGCTTTCACACAAGGGCGGCTTCTCCGGCGGGCTGAGACCGAGATAGTCCAGGATCCGTCGGATCGCGACGGTGTAGCTGGAGAGGGCCGAGGAGGTGACCCGCGAGGGCGAGTGGGTGCGCCTCGTGTATGCGCGCCTAGCCGACGACCTGGGGGTCCTGGTGGATGGCCACCCGCGGCATGGCCGGTTGCTGGGGCAGGTGGCTCGGCGGCTGAGGGGGGGCTGAGAAGAGAAGAGCCGAACCGTGGACCTGGGGAAAGCAGACACGAACCGGAAACGGCGGACGCAGCCAAGTCAGCGCACGCGCATCCTGGCCCATCTGGGCTTGAGCCCGCCCGAGCCAGAGGCTCAGCATACCGTCAGGAGTCGGACCCCTGACCTGCAGTAGATTGATTTCACCATACAAATGGGATTAGCCGGTAGCGGACCTGTTGGGTGTAGGCTGGGTAGCCCGGAAGGGTTTGTTTTAAGAATTGTTCTTCAATGGTGATCCGTACAGCCAGTATGACGATGGGGATGCATGAGACGATGGCCCCCATAAAGGATTCCAGCCATAGGGCCATGCCGATGGCCAACAGAGCAAAGCCGGAATACATGGGGTGCCGTACCGCACGGTAAACACCGGTATCGATGACTTTCTGATCGCGCTCGGGCTGATATTTAACCACCGGTGCGGCAAAGGGGTTTTCTTTGAAAACCAGACTGATGATGGTCTGGCCTATGACAAACAGCAATAATCCCAGCCCTGAAACCCACGTGGAGGGTTGGGGCAGCCAGTGAAATCGGAACACATCCAGTGAAATGACCAGAATGGAAACGATATAGAAAAGCAGAAAGAGCAGCACTGCCACTCTGTCCGCCGTTGGCTGGCCTTCCT
This sequence comes from Acidobacteriota bacterium, assembly GCA_003224715.1. Lineage (GTDB taxonomy): Bacteria > Acidobacteriota > Terriglobia > Versatilivoradales > Versatilivoraceae > QHZQ01. The sequence continues at coordinate 1,069 of QHZP01000426.1, forward strand.
GCACCAGGGGTTTCATGCGTTCACGGAGCAGGTCTTCCCTTCCCGGAAAAACGAGCAGCATCGTGGCTGCAGAGCCAATGGCGACTGTGGCCAACATGACCCAGGCTCGCCCCCAATGCCAGGTTCCTGCCGGCAAAAAAAGCGCCCCGCCCACAATGAGCGTTTGTACCATAATTCCCACCATTAACTGGCGCAATAGAAACATCAATTGAGCAAGTCCTCCAGGCAGTTCATGGATATTATAAGGGGCAACTCGATTTAAAATCCAATGGCTCCAGTGAAACAAGGAACTTAATACAATTTTAAGAACCAAAAAGGAACGGTTGGTTTTTATATGATTAAGGACTTCTGCATCTGAACACGTCGTTTTAGTTTGAGGCCTATAAACTGACGGACATCATAAGAGTGGCTTAGACATTAGGATGTCAGGACTCTAGTGGTATGGAAAAACAGCAGGAGGCATAACCATGGGAAATGGTATTAACCCTAATCTGGTCCGAGCGGACACCTGAATTCCCAGCTTCAAGCGGAGCTCCGCTGCGATGCGGGCTTGCCCCAGGTCGGATTGTCCCGGGCTATGGTCAGAATGAGTTGACGAAGATCTTTGGGAATCCTGGGCCGACCAATGGGTCGGGATTTCCACCGCCAGAGCAGTTTAAACCCTTGACGGTGCCATCCAGTAAAGGTCTCTGGTCGAACCGAAATCAAAGCCTCTTTCCAGTCGGTGGCCCGTCTAGGTCGAACTTGACCTTCCGGGTAGAGGGCCACCTGTTTGCGCAAGAAGAGATTCTCAGCAGCCAGGGCGGCTCTGGACTGCAGCAGGCTGCCCAGGAATCGGATCAAGTCCAAACTGAGGTGGAAAAGGGTCAAGAAGACGTGCGAAAAGGTAGCGGGGAGCATGTGACCAGAGTCCCACATGGACGCCTAAAATTCAACGACTTATCGAACTTGGAAAATATTTGCGTAGGTCAACGGAAGGCCCGCCGCATTTGCAGTCGTGATTCCCGATGTCAACGAATTGCTCCTGCACGTCAACGGTGAACTAGGAATTTGGCAGATGCTGACGGTTCGGCGGAGGATCGCGACCATTCGAGACGCTGTGATTCTGGTGATTGGTGCGATTCCGGTGGTGCACGGCTC
>QHZP01000426.1:2464-6681 GCA_003224715.1 Acidobacteriota bacterium
TCTTTCGGGGGTTGTCGTCGGTCATCCGACTTGTGTTGGTACCGCGGCGGAAGGTACGGCTCGAGTTCTCGAGTTTGTCATTCTAGTCAAGGCTCACGGAGAAGTTGGATCGACGACCTTAGCTCTCCATTTCTTTCCAAAGAACTTCGTATGCCGATACGGGATCGCTCTTCCCTTTAACTCTTGTCTCACCACAAGCCCTGATGGGAAATCGTCCGCCAATCGCCTCAAGGGTGCTTTGGCCGATAAGGATTTGTTGCGCCTGGGCCAGCTTTTCGAACCGCGATGCGAGGTTGACGGCGTCACCGATAGCAGTATAGTCCGTGCGTTGTTCGGAGCCAATGTACCCAACCGTGACTATTCCTGTGTTGATGCCAATTCCAATCTCGATTTCCGGCAGCCCTCGCTCTTGGAATTCCCGTTTCAATTGCGACAGTCTCTGCTGCATGGAAACGGCGGCAGAGACTGCATTCACCGCGGCTTCCTGAATCTCATAGGGCACTCCGAAAAGCGCCATGAGACCATCTCCCATGTACTTGTCCAAAAGGCCTTGGTGCTGGAAAATAATCGGAGTCATTTCGGCAAAATATCGATTAAGCAGTTGGACCACCGTCTCCGGCGGAAGACCTCCGGACATAGCCGTAAATCCACGGACGTCGGAAAAAAGCATCGTCACATGCTGGTTGTTTCCCCCAAGACTCAAAGCATTGGGATTAGCCAGGATCTCATCAACCACGTGCCGGGGCATGAAGCGTCCATAGGCCGCCCTAGCCAAGGCCTCTTTTAACAGTTGCTCATGGGTCATGGCGTTGTCTACTGCCATGGAGGTTTCAACTGCAAGCGCATTCAATAAATCCAGATCATGTGTGCCGAGCATTTTCAAGCGCTCCTGGCAATCGAGGTAAATCGCCCCCAGGACACCCCTTTTGCCCAGTAGCGGCGCACACATGACCGATCGTATTTGCTGCATCAAAATCGAAGGGGCGTGCGCTAATCGTTCATCCGCCTTGGTATCCAGGGAAAGCAAAGAGACTTTCTCCGCTACAACCCGGTCCAGCACTGTTCGACTAATCGAAATCGTTTCACCTGGCTCCTGGCGAGCAGGCTCGCGGAATTCAGTCACAAACGGCGAAAGCGCTCCAGTCTGCGGGTCTTTCAGCAACACGATAAAACGGTCAGAGGGCGTCAGCCGGAACAACATGTTGCTGACCCTTTTGAAAATTTCGGTCAAGGACAAGACCGAACTCAACACTCGGCTCAACTCGTAAAGGTGCGTCAGGGTTTCGGCTTTTTTTCTCAATGCTTCAAGATTATTGTCGGGAGGTACCTGCGGAGCAGGCTTGGCAGATAGGCTCAGTGCCCCATCTCTTAAAGCTAGGTGCGGGACAATCTGGTCCGGCGAACGGAGCATCAGTGTGTTGCCAAGCGGCTCGCTGTCAAACTGGATGGAAGCCGTTGCACTTGATCCATCGGAAAATGTAAGGACACAATCTCCGATGGCGATAACATCTCCTGGGGAGAGCGAGACCTCCACGATTCTTCGTCCATTTACCAAAGTTCCATTTCTACTCTTGAGATCCTCCAGCACAAAGGAGTTGCCGGAACGTCGCAATATCGCATGCTGACGCGAGACCTTTTGATCATTCAACACGAGATCATTCTGCTCGAGTAAACGGCCTATTCTGGTTTCGGTGCTTTTAGGCTCGAATTCAAACTCGTCGCCTGTACCGGAGTGTTTGACCAAGAGCCGCGGATTCATATCTCTTTTGCCTTCTCGGCTTGACCGAGCCTACTGAAATTACCATTCATACACACGTCCAACTTCAACGACCGACACCCTGGGACTTCTCAATTCTCCTAGCTGAAGCCTGACTTGCTCGCGGCTGCCCGGTTTGATATGAGTCGCATAAACCTCTACGGCCTGGCCAAGCTTCAGGAGCTCCGAGGCCAAGGTTTGCGGCGTCAGGTGCTTGGCGGCCGCGGCGAGGCTTTCCAATTCGTTGGGATAAGAAACATCGACAAAAATTGCCTTGAGGTGCCTGGTTCCTCTGGCGACTTCCCAAATGTCGTCGGTGATATAGGTATCCGAAGTGAAAATCACCGCGGTTCTCCGATCTTGCACTCTCAGCCCTACAGTAGGGACAACGTGGTTCACCCGCACTGCCGTCAAACTGATTTCATCTATTTCAAACGACTCTCCCGGCGTTATCACTCTAAACTGCAGGGCCGATCCGTTACCCGCTAGGAGCGGAATGTTCTCAAAGTTTGGCCAGATGTGGTCGTTGAATATGAAATCGCGTAGCGCTGAAACCACCTCAGGAAGCGCGTAAACGGTAACGGGAGACTTCAGTTCGGTTAACACCTCAGAAAGGAAGATTGGTAACGACGCGATGTGGTCACTGTGAGCGTGGGTAATCACGATGTGGCGGATCGTTGGCATTTGCTGGGGAGACAAAGCAAGCCCGATGCTACCACCGTCAATCGCAAGAAAATCGTTAACCAGGTAAGTGGTCAGCGCTTGAAGCTGCGGATCATTACCGGTGCTGCTGCGGAGAAGTTTGATTCTCAAGTCTGGTTTCCTTTACTGAGTTCTCCAAATCCGTTTCATGCCCACGGATTCAGTCATCCACACTTTGGTCTCCCGTCCCAACAGGGTGGTTATGGTGAAACCGAGAGTAACAAGATTAGCGCACGTCTAAATCCTCCACCCTGAACAGAACCTTCCGAATCGTGATCAGCAAATAGATGACGAGGCCAGCCAGGATGACTTTATTGTTCAGTGCCCACCTGATCGCCTCGAGCAGAGCCACCCTGCCATCAAGGTGATAGCCCATGATCTGTGCCTGGAACATGCGCAGGATGGCCAGGGCCATTATGAATATGAAAACAAATATACCATTCTTGACAATGGTTGAGACGACATAGGCCATCTTGCCGATGCTGTAGACGAAATTGTAATCAGGCCGGTCAAGGTAGTGCTGCAAGCGATTCAGCCCGCTTTCGACAATGGTGCTGAGTTCCTCTAACTTAGTGAAATCAGAACCTGTCGGCCCCAACAGCCGATCCTGGACAGATCTCATCGCGCGTTTTCGAGCTTTACGATCCGCATCTCTAGCCCATCTCTTAAATTCCTTCTGCGGATCGAGCTGGGGATTCACTCGATAAATGATCGAGTCATACATGAAATTGGCGCGGAAAATTCGCACCGTATCCAGCGTCATCGGTACGTTGTACTTCTGTGTCAAGCTGATGATTTTCATAAACGCACCACCCGTGCACTTGTCATACCATGGTGCGTGCTTGCTCTTGAGGGCGATGAACGAATCCCGATAGATATTCATCATTTCATTGGAGAACTGTTCGACATCGATCAGAGGGAGCGGCTCAACCATCGAAATCGTGTCCTGGACCATGCCCTGCACATTGCCCGCGGCCATGTTCCGATTAAAGGAGAGGATCTTGCGCCGCGAACGATTGGAAACCGCGCCGCAAGACCCAAAATCGATCATGATCATGGTGTTGTCGGGTTTGATGATGATATTGGCAGGATGCGGATCTGCGTGAAAGAAATGAGTTTCACTAACCTCCCACCAAAGAACCTGGAGCATTCGCCGACTGATCTTGTTGGGTCTGAAGCCACGGGCCTTCAAGATCTTCAGGATTTCCTGATCGTTGTTCTCTATGGCATAGATAATCTCATTCAGAAACACACCGGCCACAAATTCGGTTACCAAGACATCGAAATCAGATAAGTCATGATAAACCCGCGGCGCTGACACGTACTTGTTCTTCCTGGCCGCGCGCCGAAAAATCTCGGTGTAGCGAGCTTCTAGCGCGAAGTCCAGTTCTTCGATCAACATTCGCCACAATTCCTGACGGAAGTTATTGGTCAATCCATATCGAATAATCCCCAAGGCCTCAGCCGCGATGCAGAGCCACGAAATCGCCCTGAGATCCCTGGCCAATTTTGTTCCAATGCTGGGACGTTTCACTTTGACGGCAACTAATTCTCCCGTGCGAAGCCTGGCTTGGTACACGCAAGCCAGAGAGGCTGAACCAATAGGCACGGGGTCAAAGACGGCGAAGACTTCGCCGAGAGGCTTCCCGATCGCCTTTTCTACCGACTGGATGGCGAATTCGACAGGAAAGGGCGGTACCTGGTCGAGCATCTTGTTGAGCTCGTCACAGTATTGGTGTCTGATAAAATCGGCGCGCAC
>QHZP01000426.1:6774-12111 GCA_003224715.1 Acidobacteriota bacterium
AGAGGCGATAAAGCACTGGCAAGGTTGACGGACGGTAGGTTCGAGGTGGGGGTAACGTCGGTGATCCAACCCGATCAGCTTCCGGCTCCACTCGCTTGCGGCGTGGCAACGGGGCAAGCCCACTTCGGTCGTGCTTGGTTTCCCCTTGGACGTTCTTACCAGAAGGGGTTAATTTCAGAATCATAAGTTGGCATTCACCTTTCTGACAACCTTCTGCAAGAGACTAGGTAGCACACCCAAGCCCGGCACGAAACGGCACAGGCTAGCAAATGGACCAAAACAACGATGATTGGTTAGATGATGGCTCGCCAGCACGATAACCTAGCCAAGTTAGTCCCCCTCCCTTCCGTGTTTTGGGCAATAGATTTTGGATGCAAAAGGCAAATTGCCGCTGGATTTCGGTCTTCCAGTCACTGGCTTCGGGGCACCTGGGATGAATCCTGATGAGATAAAAGCTCTTAACCGGACTGATGGATTCCTCAGAGTTACTAATTTGGCGCCAGACGACGGGCAAGCTAAGGCGAGAATAGATTGTGAGATAGATGTCATAGTCTCGAAGCACCGCTGGCGGCGCTTTGAACTGCAGATGGTCAACCTGCCTGAACTGTCCCATAGAGATACTTAGTTTCCGGATTGCCCACAGGGGCGTACTGTCGCTCGACGAAACCACTTGGCAACATACGTCGAAATCGTAACATGGTATAGACGTAAAAGTGCAAGGCGTAGTAGAAAAAGTTACGCCGGTTGATCAAATCACTGTAGAAATTATTAATATCGCGAGGAACCACCTTGGCTGCAACGAGGTCATTCCCGTCTCCTTGAATCGCTGGGAGTTCGACATGCTCCGTCCACCGATAGTAACGCAGCCCGAGCACATATTTTCCTGGCTTAACCTCAAGGATATCCCACTCCTCACCGGAATCTTTAAAGGAACTGAGTATACCAACCGTTTCGCGACGAGGATAGGAGTATGACCAGGGTCCACAGGGCTGCCGAGTTCCGCGCCACCGCTGAGTGAAAGCGAATAGTTTGTTTGATTGGAAAGGGTCCGGGCGTGGTCGGCACCGATCGCGATTTGACTCAGCGGGCTCCGCCGAGCTCGACTACCAACAAAAAGGCCGACCATTTGCTTGTGCTGTAGGAAAGCCTGAAGCTTTGTGAAGAGTTCTTCCTTGTTCCGGACAACCGCAGCCAGGCGATGGTCAAACGGCTTACGGCCCACCTGCAGGGTGTAAGCCACGTCTCGTAACCTGTCACACCGCCCCACTTCCGTGCTCTCCAGGAATTCCAGCAAGCTCTCCGCATAACCCATCAGCCGGTCTTCTCTCTCGGCAGAGAGCAGAATGACCTCCTCAGCTTCTTCCGCCGCCGGACTGGATTCAGTCTTTTGCTCAGACTGCCCATATTCTTCCAACACAACATGCGCATTAGCGCCGCCGATTCCAAAGGAACTTACACCGGCTCTTCGCGGGAGGGGTTCATTCCGGCTATCCTTTATCACCTCCCACTTCTGAGTTTGCTGCACCAGATAGAAGGGGCTGCCCTTGAGGTCTATGTATGGATTAATTTCCTGAAAATTAATGGAAGCTGGCAAGGTTTTGTGCTGCATGGCCAGCAATACCTTGATCACACCGGCAATGCCAGCGGCAGATTCCAGGTGCCCGATCTTGGTTTTTACTGACCCGATGCCGCAATAATGCTCTGAGCCAGCACCATGGTCCTTGAACCGCTCCCCCAGTCGTTCGAATGCCTTTTTGAGGCCGTTGACTTCAATCGGATCTCCTAATTCCGTGCCAGTGCCATGCGTTTCGATATAGCTCACTGTCCAAGGCCGCACTCCAGCGTTCTGATACGCTGCCATCAGTAGGTCGGTCTGAGCGCTGGGATTCGGAGCGGTCAGCGAGGTAGTGAATCCACTGTGATTGACGGCCGAGCCCTTGATCACCCCGTAAATATGGTCACCGTCCGCGATGGCCCGTTTCGAGGCTTTTCAGAAATACTGCACCCACTCCTTCTCCCCGGACATAGCCATTCGCATCTTTGTCAAAGGTCTTGCAGCGACCATCAGGTGACAGCATGCCGGCTTTACTGAACAAAATGTAGGGCTTCGGCGGGCAGCAGAGGTTCACCCCGCCAGCCAGTGCCAACTCGGCATCTCCGTCTTGAATCGCCCTGACGGCTTGGTGAATCGCCACCAGAGAGCTCGAACAGGCCGTATCGATGGCAATGCTGGGGCCAGTAAGTCCAAGAAATAGGACACCCGGTTTGCTATGATGGAGAAGAAGGTGCCAGTCGCCGTCAGCACTTCGGCGTTCGTTACCTGTTCGTCGATTAATCTGCTGTAATCGTCATTGCATACGCCAACGAGAATACCCGTTTTCGTGCCGCGGAAATCCGAAGGTCGATATCCGGAGTCTTCAATGGTCTGCTACTCACAACGACGAGGAGCAGCAACCTGTGAGCCCGTGATGCATCATCTCTGTCTTGCTGTGACTCCTCGTTTAGCATTTGATAAACGTCGAGGCCTTCCAGACCAAGACATTCATTCCACTCATCCAGATATTCTTGAAGGAATATTGGCTGTTTGCCAGCAGCTTGGCTTGATCCACCAGGGGCTGCGGGAAGGGATGGTCGAGTGTTGTCTGGTTTACCAAGGAGTTCAGATAGTCAGGGCTGAGGCGGAAGGGCTGGAGTATTTTTTCGTGAACTGGATCGTAGAAGGGCACTCGAGGCCGTTCCAATATGAGCTGGCTGGCACTTTCTGGCTCCAAAAGCATCCGCAAAGCCTGACTAATGCTCATCATGCCGCTTAGGCATAGAGCCACATGTTGACCGGCCAGGTCTGTCCCAATCAGCTCAGGTGTAGCTGCGAGCACCATAAACTGCCGTGACAGCGCATAAAGCACAGCGAAGTCAAAACTCTTCTGATACTCAGCCCCTATCGGCCTGTTGGTTCTTACCCCCTGCAACGGCTCCCGGGTGTCTGTCATCTGGGCCAGCTCTTGTTCGCATTGGTTAAAAGCCGTCCTGAACAGGCCAAGCCTTTCATACGCCGGCCTGACGAGCTCCGGATCGATCGCACGGATTCCTCCGACCTTCAGCACCCACCCATGTGTTTCGTCCATCAGAAACTCGTCGCTAGCGGCCAACTCAAGACCGTCTTAAGTTTCGATTTGCTGTGTACGCAAACTCCAAAGCGAACCTGGAAATGCTCTCTACCAACCATCAGAGTTCGACAAAACAAACCTCACCCAGTTCCTGAGCAGTCTGGTCAGGCTAAGATCCGTCTTTGCCGACAACAGGAAGGGGTAGTGCTCGCTGGCCGCCTCCGTTGTGGCCTCTCCTGCCAGGTGACTCGCTCTCTGAGGCTGCGGCCCGTCCTCCAGCACAACATGGCAATTAACTCCGCCAAAGCCGAAAGCACTGACACCTGGGCGGCGAGGATATCCCGCGGGAGAGTTCCAGGGAGTCTGTCGATCAGCCACTTTAAAGGGCGAGTTCGTAAAGTCAATCATCGGGTTCAACGTTTTGATGTTGAGGGTTTTCGGAACGACCCGGTGCTTCATCATCAACAGGACTTTGATGGCCCTGCAATTCCAGCTGCCGCCTCAAGGTGACCGATGTTTGTCTTGACGGAACCAATCCGACAAAACTCCTTCGATCCCGTGTAGCACCGAAACGCTTGGGTGACCGCTTCCACCTCGATGGGATCGCCAAGAGAGGCGCCTGTGCCATGCGCTTCAAGATAAGTGATCGTTTCGGGATTGATGTCAGCATCTTCATAAGCTTGGAGCAGAACGTCCCGCTGCGCTTCGACCCGAGGGGCTGTCAATGACAAGGCACGGCCACCGTGGTTGACAGCCGAACCCTTGAGCATGGCATAAATCTGATTTCCATCAGTGAGGGCCTGTTCCAAAGGCTGCAAAAGGAGCACGCCTATACACTCTCCGGGAACATGGCCGTTGGCATCTTTGTCAAAGGACTTCCACACGGTGGGCCGTTACACGGCGGAGGGGGTTCCTCTAAAGCGACGGGTGGCCTGATGGAAAAGTGGATCCCGTCTCTGCCGCTATGGAAAAGCGTTTCGGCCCATGGAAAACCGCCTGGAAACCCCAGCGCCCCAAAGCTGGCCTCCAGGGCGGTTTCCCACCGGCCTCTCCCCTTTCCCACAGCGGCCAAGGGGAGCCGGGCTCCACTTTCCCACAGGCCCTACGGCGAGCTATTTTATTTACAAAACAATTTTCTCTTTTTAACTCAAGCGGACATTTCATTTGCTAAAAAAGGGGACATTTTCACTTGGTAATAACATCCATTTTCACTTCCAATAACCCCCGTTTCACCTGCTTATGACATCCATTTTCTCAGATAAGATTCGACAAAGGATACTCCTGATTTGGCATACCGGAATCAAAAAACCGAATGGTGAAGAACCATTTCAAGGAACAGAGAAGTCCGTTGTCATCCTAAGGCTTTCAAAATAACCGACGCGTCCGTTTCATTTCAACCCTTCCGAGGTCGCTCTAAAATTCTTTCCCGGCTTGCTTACAACCCAGCGCGACCTTTTTCATTTACATCTCGAAAGAAGAAGTTGACGAAGGTTCCGCCATATTGCTACCCGCGCGAAGTTTCTTTGGGTTTGGGTTGTCTCCCGCCTCTTCGGCGGGTCTAGGCTTGACCTTTCCCTAGCAGGCTCACCGCCGCTGACAGACCGGATCGAGTTTGTTATCCTACGGATGGATTGCTTACCCCTCCGCCGACTGGCGGACTCCCGACTCCGCCTCGCGGACGGATGCAATTGCAGTCGGTTACTGGCCGGAGAGCGTTTACCTGAAGAGGGCTTTCACCTCTCCGATCAAACACGCTTTCAGGCGCACGAGGGTGAATGCTCCACATTAACCGGCGGTGGATGGCGGAGCATCTGCCCTACCGGCGAAATTCCCCCATTAACTGGCCCAGTACCGGTTTTCACTTCTGATAACGCCGATTTCACCTGCTTTTGGTATTCATTTTCCCAGATAAGGCTCGACAAACGGCTCCTCCTGACTTAGCATACTGGAATCAAAGCCGAATGGCGGAGAGTTGTTCTCAACGAGAAGTGATTTCCGCCGTCACCTTAAGACTTAAGTCAGACGCGATCATGCTAGACACGGGGCAACGGGCAATGGGTGGCCAGGATGAGCCGGCTGTTCAGCACCCTGCCATTTCCTCTGAAACGCTCGGAAGTAGCGAATTTCGGAAACAACACCGGGTACGCTATGCCTATGTAAGCGGAGCGATGTATAAAGGCATCGCTTCGGCAGATCTGGTGATACGCATGGGCAAGGCAGGGCTGCTGGG
>QHZP01000427.1 GCA_003224715.1 Acidobacteriota bacterium
TTGGCATCGGCCACCAGGCCATTGCCGCCCATCCAAATCCCCGACATCCCATCGTTGGGAGTGGTGTTATAGACCGCCATCTGCTGGAGAGTCACCGCGTTGTAGCTGAATACCCACCCGTGGTAGGGAAAAGCGTCGCAATGCGATCCGAAAGCAATATAAACGTAGCCATTCAGGAGTAATAAGCCGGAACGATTCAATTGCATCTGAGGGCTGAAGCTGAGCTGTCCATTGTTGCTGCCATCTCCCGTTCCGGGGATGGTGGCCTGGATCGTTACCGGGCTTCCGATTCTGGCTTGACCCGTCGTGATGTCGAGAGCGTGCAGTCTTTGAAAATAGGAGCCATTCTCTTTGGTTTTGGCCACGAAATAAAGGGTGGCGCTGGAAAGATCAATCACCGGGGTGGCGGTAATTCCAACCACATCATCGATGTCGGAGACAGTGCAGCCGGTCTCCTGCCAGGGCACACCTGGTCCGAAGTTGGCTTGCCAGTAAGGGGCGGAGGCATTGGGGTCGTCGGCATCGAAAGCATAAACCGTATTCTTCATGGTGGCCACATAGACCACATTGTGCGTTCCCTGTCCAGGAATGTTGACGTTGGGAACATAGAGCGGCTGGGCATAGATCTGTCCGTCTACGGAACGAGAGAACAGCTTGCCAAACTGACCGGCGTTCACATTGGAGGTCGTCAGGGTTGACTCATTCAGATTGGCGCCGGTGCGCCTGATGTCGTTGTGCTGGGTCAAGACACTCACCTGGCTCCATGCTCGAACTGAGCCTAGCCAGATAAGTACTAAAGTTAACAGAGGAACCAGACTATTTGAGTGCTTTGGCATACCCATTTCCACACCTCATTTCTACCACCGGTTAACGACTTAACAGTTGGCGTTACTTCCGGGACCTCGCCACCGATACCGGGAGACGAACTTTAACGGAGTTGTAAAGTCAGCTCCGAAACAATCTTTGTGTCTAATTGCATAATTCGGAGTTAATTTAGTGGCCGAGTTTGCTCTCTGCCTTCACATTATTAAATGTTGAGGTTTTCAGACGGAGTTCTGGTGGCTCGTGATGGCCAGACCCACTACATCAGTTTGGTTGGATCGTGAACGATTTGGACCCCCTGAGCCAAGATTCTAGCCGCTTCCGTGGTCTGCCAACAGCCAGACTAGGCTAGAGTAACCTTCAGAAACAATGCGCCGAATTTTCATTAGCCCCCTGCTTGAGCGCGGGGTTGGAAGGAGCGCAAACCATCGAAGGACCCCCCGCGGCTGAAGCACGGGGCTAATGAAAATGCAGAGAAGGAATTCAGCGCATTGTTTTGCAGCATTGTCCACTTTAAGAGCCAAGTGAGAGGAGGCATAGTAACTTGAATTCTGTGGTATGACAAGATCTATCAGGTCGTGTCTATTTGATGCTTGTAAAAATGGGCACTTTTTTCCAAAGCCATTCTCCTGGTACCGTACTTCTGAAGGACAAAAGCCCGGTCAGGAGGTGCAAGCCTCAGCGCTTGATCCTCATAAAATCAGACCCTCGAATTTGACAGACACGCCAGCATCTCCTGCGGAGTCAATGCAATGCAGAGCAATGACTCTACTTCCGGGCTGCCCCGACCCTCTCTCTATGGGTTACCTCGTTTGTCTATCGTCTAGTACGCTTGTATTAGTTCTTCCATGAACAATTTTGTAATCACGATTCCAGCCGAACCCGGTTTAAACACCAAATCGCTGGAGTCCTGGGGCAATTTTTTCATCCAAGATAGTGGTATAGAATTCAACTTCTTTACAAAAAGCGGGTAAGAAAATGTAAAAGCCATCTAGCGATTGGAAGCACGGTTGCCTGCCCCCAGTCCAAGCTACTTTTTCAGTTTGGACGCAGTGAACTGGGGTGGAAATGATTAAGACAACTAGGGTTATCCAACACACGTTAGCTTTGCTTCTATTTGCGGGATGTACTGCAGTTTCGGCTTTCGCAACAGATGCTTTCCCGGGTGCTGAGGGTTTCGGAGCCAAATCGGTTGGAGGGCGCGGCGGTAAGGTCATCGAGGTCACGAATCTGAATGACTCTGGGCCGGGAAGCTTGAGAGCCGCTATCGATGCCGGGGGTCCGCGGACGGTGGTCTTTCGGACTGGCGGCACTATTACCCTGGATACCTCTCTTTTGATCGTCAATCCTTATATCACAATTGCCGGCCAAACGGCTCCAGGTGGGGGCATTTGTCTTCGTAGTCGTGCGACTTTCGGAAAGTCACCCCTTCTGGTTGCTACTCACGATGTGATTATCCGCCATTTACGAATTCGTCCAGGTCGAGTTAATCCGGGCGTTAATGTAGACAGCCAATCTGCTATCCAAGTTGGGGAGGATGGTCACGAGGCTTACAATGTTGTCGTAGACCACTGTTCTATTACGTGGGCCATTGATACGAATGCGCAACACGGAAGTCAGGCTCATGACGTGACCTGGCAGTGGAACATCATATCCGAAGGTCTTGAGAATGCGGGTCACTCAAAAGGCCCACATTCCAGAGCCTTAAATTTCTATGTCGGATCACCTGGTAGTAATCAGGAAATGAATGGGAAAATATCCGTCAGCCATAATCTGATGAGTCATGTTGAATATCGTGTCCCACAAATTTCCACAGAATATGGATTGACGGAAGTAATCAACAACGTCGTTTACCACGCAACCCACATAGGAATGAACGTCAATGCAGATGCACACGGAGTTGCTGGTGAGTCAAAAAATCGTTTCATTAAAAACTATCTTCTAAGGACTAGCGATATTCGCAACGACGTCGCCATTGCATCTGGGGCTTTGCCCACAATGCTGGTTCACACGCATGGAAACATTGGGCCAAGCCGGCCGAACGATAGTCTTGCAGATAACCTGACAATAGAAGCATCAATGAGAAATCGTTGGACTGGTGATCCTTTATGTACCAATGCAGATGGAATATTTGCATATCCCGCCACCAAGGTAACAGAAGATTCTTCAGCACAAGTGGCTCTTGAAAAGATCAGTGAAACCGGAGGATTTACAGGTAGCAAAAACGTTGGAGCAACTTTGCCTCAAAGGGACGCGACCGACACGCGTATCTTACGGCAATTGCAAAAGTATATTGCCAATCCATCCGATCCAGATACAGTTCCCGTCCCAGGTTCACCGGACGGATTATTGGACGATCCTGATCAAGTAGGTGGTTATCCAACTCTAGCAGCTGGTACACCTCCCGTAGATTCCGATCACGACGGTATGCCGGACGCCTGGGAAGTCGCCCATGGGCTTAACCCCAATGTGGACGATAGTGCTCTAGACCAGGATGGCGACGGTTATACCAATATTGAGGAATATATTAATGGCTTGACTGGTGTGGTCCCCCCCACTGACACAACGCCACCGGTGATTTCCGCCGTTGGAGAGTCGTCGATTGATGCGAGTAACGTCACCATTGATTGGACGACCAATGAAGCTGCTGATACACAGGTGGAATATGGGACGACGACGTCCTATGGAAGTTCTACTACGCTAAGCACAACCTTGGTGATAAGCCATTCGAAGGCTTTAGGTGGGCTCGCCGCAAGCACCTTGTATCACTATCGCGTAAAATCACGAGATGCGGCAGGAAACTTGGCCGTCTCAGCCGATTTCACCTTTACAACTTCCAGTACTGTGGATGTCACTCCCCCGCTCATCTCTGCTGTGACGAGCGCGGGGATCGCTGAAGACTCAGCCACAATTGGTTGGACCACGAATGAGGCTAGTGATTCGCAAATACAATACGGAACAACGACGGCTTATGGAAGTGTCACCCCGCTTAACAGCAGCTTGGTCACTGCCCATTCGCAAGCTTTGAGTGGACTTGCTCCAGCCACGTTGTATCACTATCACGTACGATCACGAGATGGGGCGGGGAACCTGGCAGTCTCCGGCGATTTTACTTTTACAACCGACAACGCTCCAGATACCACGCCTCCAGTGATCTCTGGAGTCACCAGTTCCA
>QHZP01000428.1 GCA_003224715.1 Acidobacteriota bacterium
TATGGTCTAAGCACGAATATCAGCAGCGGAGATTTCGGGCTGGCTACCTATGCGGGCAATATGAGGAAGATGCTGTTTGCCCTGCGAATCGACTATTAACACAAAACGAACGACGCTTCACCTTCCCCTTAAGAGGAAGGGTGAGAACATTCTTGAGTCGTCATTTCATTCTTTTCCTTCTCCTGCTTGCATCATTGGGCGCTCTCTATCATCGGAGCACCAGTCAGGAGAAGGATTGCCGGCTTAAGATCACACTCGTTGATAGCCAGACCAAAAAATCAATTCCTGGTGTAATCCGTTGCTTCACCCAAAGCGGCAACCAGGCAGTTCCGGTCGGAGGCGCACTGGCGCGGGGACAAGGTCTGGAAGGAAAAGACGCCCTCCCGGATTGGTATGTAATTACCGAGAGTGCCGAGACGCTCCTTCCTCGCCAACCCCTGAAGCTGGAAGCCTTCGCGGGGTTAGAGACTGAACTGGCATCGGTTTCGATCGATCTCAGTGGGCGAGATCAAGAGTCCCTCACCATTCCCTTGCGCTCATTCAGCCAAGTCTCCAGACAGGGCTGGTATGGCGGCAACACCCATCTGCATCTTTCCAATCTGAACAAAGACCAGGCAGACCGCTATCTTCGAGAGATTCCTCGGGCCGACCACCTCGACGTCCTCTTCATTTCCTATCTGGAACGTGCCGTCGTAGACAAGGATTACATCACCAATCGCTATCCGCTGGGCGACCTCAAGCAATTTTGGTCCACGGGCGTTCTGGTTAACAATGGCGAGGAACACCGCCACAATTTCGGCGATCAGGGAGAAGGATTTGGTCATGTGATGCTGCTGAATATCAGGAACCTTGTTCAACCCGTCAGCATCGGGCCGGGAATCAGCCATCAAGGCACCGATGGAACGGCGTTACAGTCTGGCATTGACGCGGCCCACCGCCAAGGAGGCGTGGCTATCTGGTGCCACAATAATTGGGGTATGGAAGATGTGCCTAATTTTGTCAGCAGAAAACTGGAGGCGCAGAACATTTTTGACGGCGGCACTCATGGTAGTTACGAAGACAGCTTTTACCACTATCTCAACGCCGGCATACGAGTCCCTTTTTCTACTGGCACTGATTGGTTCATGTATGACCTGGCCCGGGTCTATACCAAAGTAGTGGGCGACTTAGGCATCAAATCCTGGCTCGATGCCCTGGTCGCAGGGAGATCTTTTATCAGCAACGGTCCACTCTTCGAGTTGACGGTCGGTGGGCAGGAGGTTGGAGATACGGTCAATCTCAAATCTGGCAGAGAGGTCCAAGTGAAGGGGAAAGCCATTGGCCGGGTCAATTTTGAGAAGCTGCAATTAATAAAGAATGGCAAGGTCATCGCCGAAGTCGATCCACGGTCAAGCAAAGACCACTTCGAAGCGAGGCTGGACCGCGGCGTCGAGATCGATGAGCCTGGCTGGCTGGCGCTGCGGATTTCGACCAAAGCCAACAATGAGTTCGGTCGTCAACTATTTGGCCATACCTCGCCCATTTACATCACAGTGGATGGGAAATCGATTCGAATCAAGGACGAAGTAGAGTACCTGATGAAGCAAATGGAAGACGCCAGGCAAACCGTTGCCACCAAGAGCCTCTTCGCCACGAAGGAAGAACGAGAGCGCGTCTTGTCCATCTATACAAGAGGTATGGAAACCCTGCGGGGACCGGGAGCCTCTCTCCGATGAAGAAGTTTCCTTTTCGCCTGCAGATTGTTTCACCGCAGAGACGCTGAGACGCAAAGAAAATCTGGGGGATGGAGAAGGACCGGCCGAAATGCCTCCCAAACGAAAAACCCAACAACCTATGCTTCAGCCAATGTGATGCTTTCAACCCTCCATTCCTGCAGCCATATCCAACGCTTGGACTCCCTTCTTCTCTGCGTCTCGGCGTCTCTGCGGTTCATCGTTTTTTCCTCGAGCCGAAAGGTAAATCTCATTCTGGGATGGGCCCTTAGTGGGGGCAGCGCTTTACTTCTTCTTGCGACAGTTTCTCTCGCCGTCGTTTTCCTCACGAAGTTGACGCTGTCGCAACCATCAGCACGGGTCCAGGTCCTGGGTGACTTCGAATCGGAACTGGACCTGAATCACTGGCGAGGTCCCATCCGCTTGTCCACTGCTCATCCTTCTCATGGCAAGAATTGTGTGGAGGTCCAATTCGACTCTAATTCTTCGAGTTTCTCAATATCGCCGCCGGACGGCAATTGGAGCCGATTCGAGCGTCTGCTTTTCGATGTCTACAACCCGGAACCGGTTCCTCTTATTCTCTCTTTGCGTCTCTATGATGCGGTTGGCGGAGACGGTCCCAACGTTGCCCCGCACGATTTATACCGGGCAGATCGTAAACTGTTTCTCGGTTCTGGCTGGACTCATGTCGAGGTAGCGCTTCAGAATCTTGAGGTGAGCTCGGAACTGCGCTCAATAGCGCTGGATCAGATTCGACGACTGGCTATTATCGCGGACACCGGTACTCGTCCCCTGACTCTCTTCTTTGATAATTTCCGTCTCGTGTCGGGACCCGAAAGGGACTCGACCGTTTCAAGTAGGGCGCCGCAAGACATCACGACCCGGTTGGAAGGCCGCTGGGTGTCCATTCTGCAAGTAGGGCCACCAGACAGGATTTCGGAAAGTGTCACCGTTCAGAGTCTTCGCCGGGAAGCTCAGCATGAGCACCAGGCTCTCAAGGTAGCAATCGAAACCGCCGAGCAGATGGGTCTGGACACCCTCTATTCTCAAGCGGAATTGGTTGTGGCGGAGCTGGGTCTGTACTTTCGCCCTAGCCTGGCCTGGTTCAATAACGATCGTGAGAAGGAGCGGATGTTTAGATACGCCGCCGAGGCCTGCCGGCGAGCGCGGGAGCACCTGGAGAAACTGCTGACCGGCGAAATCCGCCTGCCCGAGCGTGACGACACGCAGGTCGGTCCACCCTTGGTTCCGCCCTATCCTCGCCTGCGGAATCTTCCCGCCAAAGACGGGTTTTTTGTAGACCAGGACGAGCGGCCGTTGTTTATTACGTCCGTTCATGGCCCCAGCCGAGGGTTGCTCAGGTTCTTCGCCACCCCCATGCAGCATATCGAAAGCTACTCGGTAGGCGGCGGCTCGCGCTGGACTGTTCGTGCCTGTCCGATTTACGAAGCTGTTAAAACGTTTCCCGATACTCATAGGGTCGGCTGGGACGGGTGGTGTGGTCACTTGATTCGTGACTTCAATGCCACTGGAGGAAAGAAGGAGAACGTGGTTATCTGCCTTGAGAGTCCTCATACGCGGGAGGCTGTCGAACGGTACATTGAGCGAGAGTTTCCGAAGTGGCGGAAGAACCCCGATTTGCTTTACAACATTATGGCCTACGAGTTGCAATACATCTGTTATTGTGATCGCTCGCAACAGTTGTTCCGTGGCTGGCTTGAGCGAAAGCATGGAACGGTAGACCATTTAAACCAGGCCTGGGGAACCCGCTACAGCACCTTCCAGGAGATTGTCGCCCCACCTACGAAGCAGTCCCGGCCCTTGCCAGGCACCAACCGCGCGCAGTGGTATGATTGGGCCCTGTTCAACCAGGACCGATTTAGTGAGTACCTGATGTGGGTCAAGAGCGTCATCCGCCGCTTCGATCCAGTCATGCCTCTGGCCGCAGGCGGCAGTTACAGCATGCTGGTGGGAAGTAATGGAACTTCCGGAATCGACGAGGAACAGATCATCAATCGGGTGGACGATGTAATCATCCATGAAGGCAGCGGCTCGACCCTGGGCATGGATTTGCAACTGGCCCTTTCCGAAAAGCCAAAGCCACTCTGCGATCCGGAGATGAACTTGGACCAGGTCCGCTACCTGCTTCCCCACATGCTGCACGGAAAGTCAGTCATTCAACTCTGGCATTGGCCAGATCAGCCACCTGCCGAACATCCCCATCATATTGATCACTCCCTCGCTCATGGCTGGAGGTTTTCACTTTCAGATTTGTCGGCGTTATTCCAGGCGGTGCTGGATAGTCGTCGACTTTCAAGAGAGATCGCTGCTTTCTCGTCCGTGCCAGCCCAAGTGGCCATTCTTTACTCCAGGACCTCCATGCTCCAGCTTCCTCCTGAGATGTTGACCTGGCACACCACCCCCTATCTGCGCGAGTTAGAGAACAGTTATGAAGCCAGTCGTTTCCTGGATGCGCGGACGACTT
>QHZP01000017.1 GCA_003224715.1 Acidobacteriota bacterium
GTCGTACAGGTAGAGGCCGTAAATCAGGCCTGAAAAGAGGCGCCAAGCCGACTGGGCGTTACAACGGGCTATACCTTCGACCTGTTCGGAGCGTCAGCGTCGCATGCGCTTCATGGTGATCCCTTTGTGAAAGCTTAGTACCCTTAATCATTCTTGCCTTCGTCATGGTCTCATACCGGCAATGGAAGACTGGCTGGAGGTAAGGGAAAGAGCATGAAAATGGATACATTTCTTCCTCCCATCGAAAAGCCCAAAGGGCTCGTGATGAAGCTGGCGTATTTCTTTACACGCCGGCAATTTGGCAAAGTGCTTACACCGCTGAAAGTGCATTCTGCGCGATTGCCACCTGCATTCGGTCTGTTCTATTCGAAGATTAGCAAACTGGACAAAAAGCTACTGCTATCACCCGAAATGGTGATGCTTATCCGTGAACAGGTGGCGCGTATTAACGTCTGTCTTTTCTGCATCGATATCGGTCGATCGTTCACAATCAAAGCATCGATGAATGAAGCCAAATTCGATGCGCTAGAGCAATACAGCATGAGCCCACTTTTCACAGATGCGGAACGCGCAGCACTGGACTATGTGACAGAGCTGACGAAATACAAAAAAGTTAACCCGAACACCTTTGCTCGCATGTCAGGCCATTATTCCGCCCGCGAGATCTGCGAGATCGTTTGGCTGGTTGCCAGCGAACATCTTTATAATATGACCAACATCGGACTGAACATTCATTCAGATATGCTCTGCGACATCAGCAGGAAGATGCAGAATTGATGATGAAAAAGATTCGGCGTTTTTTTATGCTTGTCCGCGTCCGGCTTTTTCGTTCGTCGCATAGGGAGAGGAAAAATTTGGCAAAAAGGTGTCAAATGCCTTGGTGTAGGCGCTTTGAACGAAACCGGAACGGAGGGGAAATGGCAGATTCAATGGCGGAAAAGAAACCAAAATGGATCAAGACAGCCAGGTGGATCTACTGGACGGTGACATTGTTGGTTGTTGTTGGAACGTCGAGGCGATGTCTATCGTAAAAAAAATATTAACCTAAATCCGGCAGTTGAAATTGCCACGGAGTTGAAGCTGTGAGACAGCTTCAAGAGTGCACAGAGCCAGTGGAAAGGCGTGCGGCTTTCAGGTGCTTTATCTTCACCCAGAGCGTAACAATTTTTCAAGGCTTTGCGAAGATACAACTCCTTATCTGCCGCCCCGGTGGTCTCTGTGCCTCTGTGGCCAACTGCCGTTTTTAGGTCAGTCCGGTGGCATTTTGAGATTTTTGGAACTTATCGTCCCGCACAAATCTTGCAGGCAAACGAAGTCGCTTCAGAGTATGATCTTTGACAACGCCTTTAGTAGGAATTAGTAAGAATGGAAGAATCGGAGGAAAATCTCGATGAAGCAAATTATCTCTGACATGCTCGAAAGCTACGAACTTGGCAGGGTCAGTCGCCGTCAGCTGATCCAGGGTCTAGCCGTCATCGCGGGAGCCGCCTATCCAGCCCGAGCCGCCGCATCCACCTTTCAGGGAGTCGCACTCAACCATATCGCCATCCGCGTGGCCAATGTCCAGCGCTCCAGAGATTTCTACCGGAAGCATTTCGGCTTGCCCGTCATTCATGAATCGCAGGACAACTGCTTCCTCGGGCTCGGCAAGAATTTCCTGACGCTGTTCCAGAATCCGAATCCAGGGCTGGATCACTTCTGTATCGCCATCGAGAACTTTAGCGCCGATGGAGCGATGCAAGAATTGAAACGACAGGGGTTCAACCCGACACGCCCCACTGGCTCGGATCGAGTCTACTTTCCCGATCTGGACGGGCTGACCGTGCAGGTATCGTCCATCGACCATCACGCCTGACGTGAAAGTCGGTACCAATGCCAGAACGCAGAGGGCAAGGCTTTGGGTCACCGGTCGAGAAGGCGTCAATGTCGGCTGACACGTGGATAGCTGACCTGAAGCAAGCAGGCTTCCTGAGGCCGCGGTCCTCCAAAGTTAACTGATTGATTGGTCGGTGTCGCAGAAAGCCGTGTTCCTAAAATGGGAGACAACCGGCGGAGGGTGACTAGCGGGCCGGCTGGTATTCTTTCGTCTCGTTAATAAGCGGAGGTCGAGCACCTGAACAGCAACCATCACGCACCCCTTAGGTGGAGGTTTTATGAGACGTTGTTGCACCCGAGCTGGGTTATTCGGGCTATGAGGCGAGTGCGTTGGCTCATGTTCGCAATTGCCATCGTGCTGTTCCTGGCTTGTGTCCGCATTCGTTATCAGACGCTGGGTTGGGTGGATACTGGAGCGCGGATCTTGTCGCACCCTGGAGACGATAGAGCGATGTGAGCGCGCCTCCGATCCCCTTCCCGTTGTGACGGACAAGACTGAAGGGCCATTCGGTGTTTCGATACAGTTCTCCCACTTTAGTTCTTTCTCTAGCCACGTGGTGCTTGTTCTGCTGTTTCAGAATGAGCCTCTCCTTGCGAACTCGGCGGTTCGGTTTGAACTTGTCAACGGTCAATTCATCCTTATGACTTTATGCTGGACACAGGCTCCAGTGCATACAATTTCTCGGAGTGGTCGCTTTCTTCCAAATTGACAGATTCATTAAGCAATATGGCTTCCGTCCTCTGAGAAAGAGTGCGGCTGATTTCATGAAGAGTATTTTCTACGTCGGGGGCGCTGCACCCCAGACGGGAGGCAATTTGGATTTCCGGCCAGCCGTAATAGTGCTTCCAAATAAAAATGTTCTTATGGCCTTCGGGAAGAATAGCCAGGAGCTGGAGGATTGACGAAGTTACCTTCTCCCGGATCTCGGGCTGCGCGAGTTTGTTTGGGTTGATCATACCACATCCTTTCCTTGCTTACTGCGGTCACCCAGGGTAAAAGCCTGTTATCAGGACACTCGATTCATATAGACGAGATTCGCAGAAAAAAGTTGCATGAATCTTTCGTTAAATTTTGTAAAAACTCTCTGGGAGCCCACAAATGAGTTCAGTGGAAAATGGTCTGAGTTTTTCATCGGTAGGCTTGTTCAGCGACTTTCTAAAGGTTCAGCTTTACAAAGCCAGAATAACTTTCCTGGTTGACTTTGTAAAGAAAAATGTTTAGATATCGAGTATGCTTCGAAAGCTTCGAAAATCCGGAGACCGCAAGACTCGTCGCAGGTTGGTTCATCTGCTGAAAACGGAAGGCCCACTGACCTCTACGCAACTGGCCGACCGGCTGGGACTTACGGCTATGGCGGTGAGGCAGCATCTTTATGCCCTGCAATCGGAAAAGTTCGTGACGGTCGAGGAGCGCCCTGTTCCCATCGGCCGCCCGGCCAAGCACTGGCAGCTCACTGCTGAGGCTGATCGCTTCTTCCCGGACGCGTACTCCGAGCTGAGCGTCTCACTCATCAGTGCTTTGGGAGATGTGTTTGGGGCTGAGGGACTAAAGCGCGTGCTGGAAACTCGCTGCGCTCGACAGCAGGCAGCTTATGCTGGTCGGATCACACCTTCGGCCTCGCTAAAGGAAAAGCTTCAGCAACTGGCTCGCCTCCGAACCGAAGAGGGCTACATGGCCGAAGTCAAGCCCGGTGAGAAAGGGAGCTTCCTTCTCATTGAGAATCACTGCCCGATCTGCGCGGCAGCAACCCAGTGCCTGGGATTTTGCACAGCGGAACTCGAGCTTTTCCGCAAAGTGCTGGGGCCTGACATCGGAATTGAACGAGAGGAACACATCCTCTCGGGGGCGCGGCGATGCGCCTACCGCGTCAGGCGGGCATCCTAGAATTGCATCCGGGCCTGCGCGTGGTTGATCCAGATTTAAGCATTTCCAGCCCTGAACGGGTATTTAGAAGTGCGGTCGCCAACTCTCCGGGGTTGTTACGTCCGCACTTTCCGAGGCAAGCTGTGAAGAATTGATCGAAGAGCAAATCCAAGTGGCCCCTTACCCCCTGAAGGCTTATCACCTAAATTATGCACTATGGCGGCGATCCCCCTCACCGCTTTCCCCTCTCCGCCGATGGGGGCGAGGGGGCTAACGCAGCGAGGGTTTTGAAGATTCCTTACCTTGGTTGGGTGCTTAATTTGGATTAAGCCCTCATCCTCTTCCCGTGATTTGGCGGCCGGTCTCTGGCTGTCAGGACCGCAGGAGTATTCGAGCTGCGAGTCCGAAGCGCAAGCGACGGTCGGTGCTGGCTCAGAAAACAAAGCGAAGGCGACATTCATGAGAGTCCATCGTCTGCTATCCGCTCTCCTGCTCCTGCGACCCGTGAACCAGCTCTTTTACGAGAATACGACCGACGGCGCTTACGCAACCCTCTTCTTTGCCGAATATGACGACAAAGTCCGGCGTTTGCGCTATGCGAATTGCGGGCATCTCTCCGCTCTTCTTCTTCGGAGCGATGACACGGTTGAGCGGCTCCATTCCACCTGCACTGTACTGGGGCTCTTCAAAGAATGGGATTGCTTGATAACGGAAACCTTACTCTTCTCCGGGGATACGCTGGCGCTCTACACTGACGGGATCACTGAATCCGTTAACGAGGCCGAAGAAGAATTCGGAGAACAGCGTCTGATTGAAGCGTTGAGGCGGCATCGGGAACTGTCTTCAGAGGACTTGCTGGGGTCGATCGTTAATGAAGTTAAGCAGTTCAGCCCTCATGAGCAGGGTGACGACATCACGTTAATCGTTGCGAAGTGCAGAGGGAATTAGTGCCGCTCACCACCCCGACGATCTGATGTCACCTGGAAGAGGAATTCGTGTATAGTCAGCAGTTGTCGCTGGCAGAACTAAAATATCAGGCCGTCAGGCCGAACTAATCGGGAGGCATCATGAAGCAGCAAGTTTTGTTTGTGACGGTTTTCTTGATCTGCTGGTCCGCTTCGCCCCATGGAGCGGAAACCAAGCCGGCAGGGGATCATCCAGCCGGGGCGCATAAAGTCACCACACCTGAGAAGATCGCTTGGACACATCCACCCAACTTTCCCACGGGCTTTGATCTGGCCGTGGTGGACGGCGATCCTTCCAAGGAAGGACTGTTCACCATTCGCATCAAAGGTGTTGATGGGGCAATGGTCCCACCGCACTGGCACCCGAACGACGAACACCTCACCGTTATTAAAGGGACCTTTTTGCTCGGCACCGGAGAGAAGTTTGACAAGGCCACTCTGCAGGCATTGCCTTCAGGCTCGTACGCCTTCATGCCCAAAGAGATGCGCCACTTCGGCCAGTGCAAAAGCCAGACCATCGTGCAGGTGCACGGAATGGGACCCTTCAAGGTCATCTACGTGAACCCGGCTGACGACCCGGGGAACAAAGCGACCAAGAAGTAGCTTGGGGAGACTTCACCCAAAAAATGATAACTCGTACCCTCCTCGGGCTCTGCTCATCGCAGCTTTGAGCGGGGAGGTTGAGGGCTACGCTTGCCCATGAGCTGGTACGCCAATATTGCGGCGGTTGAAGATGGCCGTGGCGATGCTTCCGAAAAGCGAACCTACGACAACGGTGAATGCCACCCAGAATACCAGTTGAGGGACAAGCGCAGTCTGCACATACCTCGGCCAGAATCTCATCTCAGGGAATCCCGGCGGTAGAGCGTCGTAGTGGGTACCCCAATTACCCCGGATTGCGAAAAACGTCAAGAGGGCCACTGGAATTCGCGCCGCATAACCATAAGCCAGCAACGCCTTTGATAGAGCAGGCCAAGCCCTAAACTGCAACGCAGCCGCTGCGACAATTAGCAGGAGCCCGATGACCAGTTTCCCGGGAAGCGTGATTTGGGGAGCCACAGCCAGAAAGGAACCGCCTGCCATTACGATAAACCCGAGGACTGCCATTCCAATAGCTCGACCGGCCGCTGCCGGTCCTTCGCCAGCGCCCGCCAGCTTGAGTGCGAAATAGATTCCGAAGATCGGTACCAGCCAGGTGATGCCGACGAGGGCGCCCCCGCCACCGGCAGACGGGTTGAACAGGGAAGGCGACCAATGCCGGAGTTCGCCTACCATGCGTAGAAGCGTAATCACCAGCGTGATGACGCTTGGAACGAGAATGAAGCGAGCAATCTGTGCGCGATTGTGTGAAGGCATTTGTGTCATGGAAATCTCCTTAAACCAAGATACTTGAATGATTGATTATGACCTCTATTCGCAACGTCGTCAAAAACGGGAGTCGTGCGACAAATTTGTGGGGTAATGACGGAAGCAATAAGCCTCGTAGAGGCGAAATATTTATAGTTCAGAGGCCCAAAAAAATCAACAGAACTCCGTAGGAGCGTGATGACGCCCCGCTGGGGCTTGGAGTTTCCGGGCGTAGGCGTCTTTCCACAAAGATGCCGCCTCTACGAGGCTCCCTTCGCTTCAAGCGCGCAGGCCGGCATTTCAGACGATTTCGAGACAACGCCCAGCCAATGCCGGCGGCGCACTGCCATCCCGCCATGCCCTTTCGGCCGAAGGGCATCCGGCGACTCACCAGACAAGCCCTCGCAGTCGAAAAGCAAACTCTGCTGGCGCTTTTTACCTGGCGCGCCAGCAGAAATGTCTTTGCCCCTTGTTCTCAACTCATCTGCGCAAGCTGCTTTTTCATCTCGGCTTCCATTTGTTCAGGAGTGGGTTCCGATTTGTGGGTAGCCAGCATCCACTTGTTTCCATCGGGATCGACAAGCACGGCTGTACGATCGCCCCAGAACATGTCGGCTGGTGGCTGGAGCAACTTGGCACCCGCGTTGACGGCCTGCGTGGCCAACCTGTCTACGTCTTCCACATAGAGATAGAGGGTGGTTGGAGTGTTGCCGAGGCTCTTGGCGCTGTAACCCTGCTTGTCCGGCCATTCCGGACCCAGCATGAGAACGGAGTCTCGCAACTTCAACTCCGCATGCATGGGCTTTCCGCCCGGACCTCGCATGACGCCTCGCCCTTCGAAGCCAAAGGCCTTTTGGCAAAATTCGTAGGCCTTTTCGACGTCGGTCACCGTAAGCGCGGCCGAAATGGCGCCATAGTTCTTTCGATTCAAGGGATCGATTTGACTCTTCGCTACTTGACTCATGACTGCCTCCTTTAGATTTAGTTGGAATATAAGACAGGGAAAAAGAGCGCCAGCGATCTAACTGCCTCTGGCGTTGTGTTTGATGCAACCAGGGGTACCCGGCCTCCAAGGGGTGCTTGCAATCCTGCGGATCATGGAACCCTGAGGTCTTCTCAAAGCCTCAACCGCAGGTTCTGGCCACAAATTGCGCATTTTTTCACGGCTCCCTAGCCGCCGGCAATGGCCCCTACGATGAAAAAGAGCTCCGCCCCCGAAGCGACCGCGTCGGGCAGCGGAGCGTCCGGCGGCTCGTGGGATAGATCCTCCTCGCAGGCGAAGAACCTCACGAAGGGCCGGCGCTGTTGCGTGACGTGGTCACGGATCGTCCCGCACAGCATTGGATAGCGAGCCTCGAGCGCGTCGAGGACCGAGCGCTGCGTGGCCGGACCCTCGACCTGGAGTGCCACCTCGCCCTCGATGTTTGCCAGTGTCCGTAAATGTGGTGGGAGGATCACTCGGATCATGGTATCGTCTGGACCTCCACGGACACCACGGCCGGAAGATCTCGGACGATGGGAGCCCAGGTGTTGCCGGCATCGGCCGAGGTGTACACTTGCCCGCCGGTGGTGCCGAAATACACACCGCATGAATCGAGCGAGTCAACGGCCATCGCGTCACGCAACACGTTGACGTAGCAGTCACGTTGTGGCAGACCTTTCGTGAGCGCCTCCCAC
Source organism: Acidobacteriota bacterium (assembly GCA_003224715.1). GTDB lineage: Bacteria > Acidobacteriota > Terriglobia > Versatilivoradales > Versatilivoraceae > QHZQ01. The sequence continues at coordinate 7,729 of QHZP01000017.1, forward strand.
TCGTTCCCGCCCGTCCGGCTGCGGTAGACGCGCAGCTTGCCCTCGGGCGGATAGTGCTCCCCGTCGCTCTTGATCGGGACGACATAGACGGTGTTCGGCTCGTGCGCGTGAACCTCAATCGGGAACCCGAAGTCAGTCGGCAAGTTGCCGCTGACCTCTTGCCACGAGTCGCCGGCGTCCTCGCTGCGCATGACGTCCCAGTGCTTCTGCATGAACAGCACGCCCGGACGCGACCGGTGCATGGCGATGCGGTGAACGCAATGGCCGACCTCGGCATTCGGGTCGGGAATGTATTGGGACTTCAGACCACGGTTGATGGGCCGCCACGTCTTGCCGGCGTCATCGGTACGGAACGCGCCCGCCGACGAGATAGCGATAAAGATTCGTTTAGGATTGCTCGGATCCAGCAGGATCGTGTGCAGGCACATCCCACCGGCGCCGGGCTGCCATTTGGGCCCGGTACCGTGGCCGCGTAGGCCGGCGAGTTCGTGCCACGTCTGGCCGCCATCGGTCGTGCGAAACAGAGCCGCGTCCTCCACCCCGGCGTAAACGGTATCCGGATCGGTCAGCGATGGTTCGAGATGCCAGACTCGCTTGAACTCCCAGGGGTGCTGCGTGCCGTCGTAAAACTGGTGAGTGGTGAGGGGTTTGCCGCTTTTCGGGGAAGTGTCATAGACGAACTTGTTGCTTTCGCCCTTGGGCGTTCCATCCGGGGTTGTGGTCGGCTCGCCGGGGGGTGTGCCGGGTTGGTGCCATGTTTTGCCGCCGTCATCCGAGCGCTGAATGATCTGGCCGAACCAGCCGCTGGTTTGCGACGCATACAGCCTATTCGGGTCAACGGAGGATCCCTTGATGTGGTAAATCTCCCAGCCGGCAAAGTGGGGACCACTGACCTTCCAGTTCTCCCGCTTGCCGTCCGACTCCAGAAGGAATGCGCCCTTGCGTGTACCCACCAGAACCCGTACTCTGCTCATAAAATTGCTCCTTTCTGAGGTTCGCGGTATTCCCGCCAAGTTTTAAGACCCATTTTTAAGACCCATGAGGTTATCCCACCTGCCGATGTTGCGTCTACGATAATCAGAGCCCAATCCTGGCACCCTAGCGGACAGGTCGAACTCCTGCTCTCCCTGCTTCCGACGCCGTTGGGTCAGGAATCTTTCAAAAATTCTGCGATGATCACGCCCTGTCAGGTTGCTTTCCGTTGATTGGAACCGGAAAAACAGTTCGTTACCAAAAGATTCTGAGTCACGCCCGCGCCGCAGCGTTCGTGTCCTTGCCTCTGGTCACCAGCTTCTTGGTTGCAAACAGTATCAGGCACCCAACCAGCCAGCCAATCAAAGACCCGATCGTCGTTCCAATTAACAGATGAGCTCCCACATGAAACCAGGTCTTACCGTCCTGGCCGAAGCTAAACTCTGGCAGGCTGTAAATGTTGTCATGGCCAGTGAGGATCGCCAGGACGATTGCCGGAACGATGATGACCTGTGCTGCCAGGCTCTGGAGGACGCAAATTGGAAGAATCTGTTTGTAGCTGCCGAAGCCGGTGGTATGAACTCGGATCGAATAGTACAGGACTCCAATCCAGACCACAGCCGTGATACTGAACCACTTCGCTATGGAAGTCGGCACGCCACCCAGAGATAGTGCGAGTCGGGCAATCCCGACAACGAGAATCAAACCGAGAAACAGCTTGGAGAATGAAACATACTCAGACAGAGGCTTACCAAAGACAGTCATGACGGTCTCCTGCGGTCTAGTTTCAGATTACGAAAGACTGCTGATGTTTACAATCATAGTGACAACTCCAGAGATGGGTTCCTCTCACCCGCCCTCAGGGAGGCTTCTCGATCTTCCTCCCCTTCGGATCCTAGGCTGTCGGCAGACCGGCGACCTCTATCACCGGTCGGATCTCGACGGTACCCGTGCGTGCCATTGGAATCCGCGCGGCGATGCCAATCGCCTCGTCCAGATCCTTGGCGTCGATGAGGAAGTAGCCGCCCAGCTGTTCGCGCGTCTCCGCGAACGGACCGTCGGTGATGAGCCGTTTGCCGTCGCGCACCCTCACGCTGGTCGCCGTCGACGTTGGGTGCAGCGGGGCGGCGGCCAGGTACTGCCCTTTCGAATGAATCTCTCGAGCGAGGTGTGTGGACTCCACGTAACACTGGGCCCGCTCGGTTTCGCCCAAAGCCTGCTCGTCCCCGTAAATCAGCAACATATATCTCATTTGGTTGGCCTCCATGCGTAAGTCGAACGGCGAGTGCCCAAATCGACACTACCGCGGGAAATTATTTATAATTGGATATGTTCCGTGACGCAAGCACTGATTGTAGGAGAGGATAAAGGCTTGATATCCCAAATTATGCACCATTGGCATTAGCCTCGGAGAGGCGCAAGATAATACCACAGCGTCAGCCGTGGGATAACTAGAGATTGGACATTTTTAAGCCACGACCAGCGGTCGCGGCTTCTTGGAGCGCGACGGCTTGACGTCGCTTTCATTGGCGCTGGCTTGACAGCGCCCCCAAACGAGGCCCGAAAAATTTTGCTACGTTCTTGAAACGCACCTTTTGTAATGATTTGTCTTCGAAATGCACCTGAAACGCTTGCGGGGAGTTTTTACTCGCGTCGGCAGTCGGGGCCTGCGTCAAAGCCGCAGGCCAACAAAGCGCTGTCAAGCCAGCGCAAATGCGAGCCCCCAAAATGTCCTAACTTTAGCCACCACGGCGTCAGCCTTGGGATAAGGCAGATGGGTGAATCAGCTCCGGAGGGGTGAGAGACAAGGAACAATTTATCTCCCGTCCGGATTCTTTCGCCCCTACCAACGAATCTTTCCACCCCTTCCCTTCTACCGGAAGGTGTGAAAAAAAATTTCAAAACCGGTGGGAGATTGGGAAAGTGAGGCTCCCGCCGAGCCTGATGGGGCAAGGATTTGCTGGGGCGATGGCTCGCCAGGAGGCTCGCCGTCCCAATTTTTTCACACCTCCCCTGGGAGAGAAGGTGGCCAAAGCGACGGCGGTCGCGGAGGCTGGGCGAGGGGGCCACCCGACTCAATGTATCCTTTTGTTCGTATGAGCCATCCATAGACTAGAAAATCGAGGAGACTAAAAGTGACCAATATCGAAATTGCACGTCGGGCCAAGCTTAGGAAAATAGCAGACCTAGCCAAAGAAAGATTTGGAATTGATGATCGCCATATCGAGCCTTACGGACATTACAAGGCCAAGTTATCTCTTGAATACCTGGATAGCTTGCAAGGCAGGAAAGACGGGCATTTGATATTAGTCACGGCCATTACGCCCACGCCGGCAGGTGAAGGGAAAACCACCACCACGATTGGTCTTGGGGATGCCCTTAACGGGATAGGGAAGGAAACGATCATTTGTCTGCGCGAACCTTCTCTGGGTCCCTGTTTCGGGATGAAAGGAGGGGCTGCCGGCGGGGGCTATGCTCAGGTTGTTCCGATGGAGGATATCAATCTTCACTTCACGGGCGATTTTCACGCCATCAGCCTGGCTCATAATCTTTTGTCCGCGCTCATTGACAATCATATTCATCATGGTGATGAACTCGACTTTGATGTTCGACGCATCTGCTGGAATCGGGTGGTGGACCTGAATGACCGCTCCCTGCGTAAAATCATGGTGGGGCTGGGTGGCACCGCCAACGGATATCCCCGCGAGGATAGTTTTGATATTGTGGTGGCTTCCGAAGTCATGGCCATCCTATGTCTGTCAAATTCGGTGCAGGACCTGCGGAACAGGTTAGGCAATATGATTGTCGGTTATTCTCATAGCAAAAAGCCGATTCTGGCGAAGGAGCTCTATGCGCATGGAGCGATGGCGGTACTTTTGAAAGATGCGATTAAGCCCAACCTGGTCCAGACACTGGAGAACAACCTGGCTTTGATTCATGGCGGTCCTTTTGCCAACATTGCTCACGGATGCAATTCGGTTATTGCGACCGCGGGAGCGCTGAAGCTGGCCGATTACGTCGTGACAGAGGCCGGGTTTGGTGCTGACTTGGGGGCCGAGAAATTTGTGGATATCAAATGCCGCAAGTCGGGCCTCCGCCCCTCCCTGGTCGTGCTCGTGGCAACTATCCGCGCTCTTAAGTACCATGGAGGAGCGGAAAAGACCGCTCTCGATCAGGAAAACCTGGAGACCCTCGAAAAAGGCATTGTCAATCTGGAGCGCCACATGAACAACGTGCGCAATCACTTCGGGCTCCCTTGTGTTGTCGCAATCAACCGATTCACCCATGACACTGAGGCCGAGATCAAGCTGCTCAAAAAAAAGGTGGCGCACCATGGAGTTCATGTCGTTCTATGCGATCACTGGGCCCAAGGAGGAAAGGGTGCTCAAGAACTCGCCGAAACAGTCGTGGATGAGATCAACACAACGCCGTCTGATTTCCGTTTTGTCTACCAAGACACCGAGACTCTTTGGGAGAAGATCAATAAGGTTGCCACAAAAATCTACGGCGCTTCTGAAGTGGTGGCAGATACTAAGATCCGAGCCAGGATCAAACAGTATCAAAATGAAGGCTACGGTCACTACCCTGTCTGCATTGCCAAGACGCAGTACTCTTTCTCGTCAGACCCGCTCTTGCGTGGGGCGCCGTCCGGTCATGTCCTTCCGATTAAAGAGGTTCGCCTGGCTGCCGGAGCAGAATTCCTGGTTGTCATTTGCGGGGATATCCTGACCATGCCAGGATTACCCAAAACGCCTGCGGCCAATCAAATCGATCTCGATGGGGAGGGGAGAATTGTGGGGTTGGTTTAAGAAAGTTCGCACGGAGGACTTTGGGCGCAGATAATTGATTTCCTTCACGTGATGCTGGTCGGGAGTTTTCGGTAGGGACAGGCATTCCTGCCTGTCCGTTGGCCGTCAGGCCAAAAAAACCGTGCTGGCGCGCGGTCAGACAGGCAGGAATTCGCTAGACACCCGGCCGGGCCCTTTCGTGGCGCCGAAGTTTCTGCCACGAGAGCTTGCCAAACACCGTCAGGCCCTGAAGCGCTTTCATGGCGCCGCCAGTTAGTCTGAGTGCAACGCCTGCCATTCAAAATCATTCGGCGACGATGGCGATGGCCTCGACCTCCAACAACATTCCCTTTCCCACCAGGCCAGCCTGGACAAGCGTCGAGGCGGGCGGCGCCGACTGATTCAGATAATCTGCCCGAATGCGGCGAAGTTCGGCCGTGTTGGCCAGGTCGGTCATGTAATAGTTGATCTTGACGACATCCTCAAATCGAGCGCCCGCGGCGGTTAGGCAACGACGTATATTTTCAAACGTGTTACTGGCCTGAGCAGCAAAATCCTCCGGCAACCGGCCATCGCTAGAGGCGCCGCCCTGGCCTGAAACGAAAATCATTCGCCCGGCTCGAGAACTCACCACTTGGGTCCATCCGGTTGGCTTGGGAACACCCTCCGGGTTGAGGAACTTCTTCATCGGCTGTCGGGGCGGCCTTGCCACCATGAGAACCCCGGTCAGCGCGAATCCTGCAATGATTTGGTCGATTTTCATTCTTGATCTCCTTATGCCAAAGTTGCAAACAAAAGCATACATTGAATCGAGCCACGCCCTCACCCGGCCTGGGGCCAGCCTCCTTGTAAGGAGAGTTGTGCGAGCCTGGCGCTGCTAGTGCGGCCCTTTTCGTGTTCTTTCGTGTGTTTCGTGGTTGTTCCTAATGCCTGGGATTTATGAGGTTGCTCGTCACTCCTGGTCCGCAGGAGCGGGTCTTCAATAGCTATCAGCTTTCAGCGATCAGCCATCAGCTTTTTGGTGCTGACCGCTGACTGCTGAGGGCAGATGGCTCGGTTGGGGAGCAAACAATCCCCTTCGGGGAATAAAAAACGTCCACACTCCCACTCGGGCGTCTTGGTGCCAGAGTGAAGCAACCTGTTGCAAGAGGCGCGTCAAGGGCGACCCGGGTCGCTGCCCTATAAGCGCTAACTTAAGACTGGATGTGGCTCCGAGAAGAGGGAAACGCCAAAAACGCAAAGACCGCCAAGAGCAAGCGCTTTCCTGCTGACCTGTTGAAATTAAGTGCCTATCTTTGGAGCTGATCCTCAATGCGAACGTGATTTTGTCAGGCGACAGCCTCCAGCGTGTGGTCAGAAATCCTCCGGATCCATCGGGAGGCGGAACAGGAAATTAAGGTGGCGACCCAGTTGCGTGCTCTTTTCTTGTCTTGTTTTCTTGGCGTCCTTGGCGTCTTGGCGTTTCGTTCTTCCGGCAGCAGGCAGGAAGACTGATAAAGTTACCGCTTATGGGTCGCTGCCCCCGGCTATCGGCACCAGGCACTAATCAGCAAAATCAGCCTGCATCCTACCCCTTGAGCTTCAAATTCTCCGGGTCATAGAGAGGTTCACGCATCACGGTTGCCGGGTACCGATTTCCGAAAAAGTAGACTTCGACCGCAGTTCCTTCCTGGGCGTATTCGATGGGCAGATAGCCATAAATGATACTCCG
>QHZP01000429.1:0-1855 GCA_003224715.1 Acidobacteriota bacterium
CAACTCGCCGTGCACAAAGACGGCTGCCTCGGGAGTGATGCGAGCCCCGGCACGCTTGACGTATTGGTGACTCGTGTCGAGCAGAGCGGGAATAGTATAGCCATATTCTTTCCGATGCTTCTCCATCGCTGCGGGGGTCAGGCCGGGCTCGGGATAGACAAGACGGAAGTCAATACCCTGTGCGGAATAGCGTAAATAGAGCCGTTGAAGTTCGGGCGCATAACGATTCGAGACTGGGCAATCGCTGCGAACAAAGAGAAGAACGACCGCTTTTTTCCCGTATGGAGAAAGGAGGTCGCGGTCACTAGTCATAAGCAACAGCAACAGGGCTAACATGTAGCGAGCAACCTCATACCGCCATGGGTCTCCCGAAGCAGCTGACGCCTCACCCGGTCCGCCGTCCGGCGGACCANNNNAGGGGTTAGCAGGTTAAGAAACTTGACTGAAACAAACAACGTCCTCAGAGGACCCGCGCACCGGCGTTGTCTAGTTTCTGATTGGAAAATATCTAAATCGAGAGTGGCCTCCCAAGTCAAGACCCTTTTTCGCCTTCCCTTCAAGTTAGGACACCTACTGGAATCCCAGCTCAATTTGACACCGGTAATATCATTGATGATGGCTTTCAAGCTTTTTCGCTCGCTTAGCATTCTGTACTTAATGGATTCTTTCAGCTCTGCCGCTTTAATTTTTGCTTAACCGAAGCTATGCGTGGTTCTCGCTTTGCCCTCGATCTCGTAAGCGCGCATACGAGTGTCTCCCGTTTTCACGCTCATTCTTTGCGAAGAGATCATCTTGCTCTTGTTGCTCTTGCTCGTGCTTTTCGATTCGCTCCGGCAGAAAGAGCAAGAGCAGGAGCACGAATGGAATGATCATGAGAAGCTCCCTCACCTTTCTCCTCTTCCTGAGTGCTGGGGTCATTGCCCCACTCGAGACGGGTTCCAATGAGAAAGGCTCTGAAGTCAAATTTGTGGATATCACTTCGGCCTCCGGTCTTCACTTTCGACATCACAATTCCGCCACCCCCGGCAAATACCTGATCGAGACCATGACCGGAGGTGTAGCCGTTTTCGATTATGACAACGACGGCTGGTTAGACGTGTTCTTCGTCAATGGGGCCAGGCTGAAAGACCCTCAGTCCGACGGCGAAGATCTCGATAAATCGACACCCGAATTCTGGAATCGTCTTTTCAGGAATAATCATGATGGCACCTTCACCGATGTCACTGTGAAGGCAGGCTTGCAGGGGAAAGGCTATGGAATGGGTGTGGCCACCGGTGATTACGACAATGACGGCTTCGCCGATCTCTTTGTAACCAATTACGGAGCGTCGATCCTTTATCATAACAACGGTGACGGAACCTTTTCAGATGTGACTGCCAAAGCCAAAATCAAGACGGAAGGCTGGGGCACTAGCGCAGGCTTTTTCGACTATGATAACGACGGTTATCTCGACCTGTTCGTCTGTCGTTATCTGCAATGGAATTTCAAACAGGGGGGCCTATTTTGCGGCGTGAACCAACCCGGAGGGCGGGCGTACTGCCATCCCGATAAGTTTCAGGCGATCTCAAATTATCTTTTTAGAAATAACCGGGACGGGACTTTCACCGATGTGAGTGAGCCGAGCCACATCCGTGCCAGTCTGGGCAAGGGACTGGGAGTGGCTTTTGCAGACTTCAATCATGATGGTTTCCTGGATGTGACTGTAGCGAACGATTCCTTTCCACAATTTTTGTTCAAAAACAACGGCGATGGGACTTTTACTGAGGTCGGCAAAATGGCCGGAGTAGGCTACACCGAGGATGGCAAAACCTTTGCCGGGATGGGGACCGATTTCTCGGACATCGATAACGATGGG
>QHZP01000429.1:1900-6096 GCA_003224715.1 Acidobacteriota bacterium
CCTTCAGCTACGCCACACTGACTTCCAACCTGGGAAAGATCACCCGTCTCTTCTCAGGCTGGGGGATGCGAATCTTTGACTTTGATAATGATGGTCACAAAGATTTGTTCCTGGCCAACAGCCATGTGATGGATAACATCGAGTTTACTCAGCCTCATCTTAGCTACCGCCAGAAGCCTCTGCTGCTTCGGAACGCAGCGAACACATTTGTGAACGTCTCTGCCGGCTCCGGTGAAATTTTCAATCAGCTCTGGGCCAGTCGGGGAGCGGCCTTTGGCGATCTGGATAATGACGGAGACGTCGACATTGTGGTGTCCAACTGTAATGATCGAGCTTACTGCCTGCGCAACGAGGGCGGGAACAGGAATCACTGGCTAGCTCTAGAATTGCGAGGAACCCAGAGCAACCGGGACGGCATCGGAGCCGAAGTGCGACTGACCACTTCAAGCGGCAAGGTCCAATGGAACATGGTTTCAACCGCCGCCAGCTACCTTTCGGCTAACGACCGGCGCGTCTACTTTGGCCTCGGAACCGAGCCATCGGTTAGGGAGATCCGCATCCAATGGCCTGGTGGTATTGAGCAGGTCATGGTGGCCCCTAAGCCGGACCAGATTTTGAAGGTGGATGAGACCTTCCCAACTACCGGACCGGATGTATCACGCGCTCCGGACAGATGGTCAAAGGCTTCGCCACCCACGAAACCTTCCAATGCCGGCACGTCTCCCATGCACGGCACCTCTCGACCTTCTGAAGCCCGGCTTTCATCGAGATCTCAAGCCCCTTCGCCGCCAGCCAGAAAAACCGCAGCCAACCCGGCAGCAGTTGTCAAGTACCGATTGGCTGAATCTCTCCTGCAACAAAGCAAAGCCGCTGAGGCGGTCGCGGCTCTTAACGCAGCCATCCAGCTTCAGCCGGATTTTATCGAGGCTCATTTTGTTCTCGGGGTGATCCTGGCGCGTCAGGGGCGAGAAAGCTACGGAGCGGCCATCGACCACTTCCTGGCAGTGCTTCGATTGGATCCGAGGCACCTGGACGCTCGCATCAACTTGAGCAACTTGCTGGAGCAGGAGGGTGATTTTGAGGCGGCTGCAAGTGCGTTGAAGGAAGCTGTCTCAATAGCCGGCGGGCGAGCCGATCTGTACGTGATGTTGGGAGGAAAGCAGGCGGGCGCCGAGAAATATTCGGAGGCTATTCAATCCTTTCATCGAGCGCTCGAACTCGATCCCCACGTACCGGGCGCTCATTATGGTCTCGCCATGACTCTGCGTTCACTGGGAGATTTGACTTCGGCCCAGTCCGAATTTGAATTGGCGTTGGAGTTGAATCCCGATGATGCTTTGGCTCATTACCAACTGGGCCGGTTCCTGATTCAGCAAAAGGAGCCGGTGAAGGCGGCGCATCATTTAGAGGAATCGATTCGCCTGAAACCAGAATTGGCCGACGCTTACGCCAAACTGGGCGTCCTTTATAGGAGCCTGAAAAAAAATGACGAAGCCGAGAAGGCGTTTAGAGCGGCCATTCGACTCAATCCGAAACTGGAGAAGGCATGCTATGGGCTGGCACTGCTACTCCAGTCCAAGGGCGAGAAGGCTGAAGCGCAGCGGTTTTTCGACCAGGTGCGACTGCTCAAGGAAAGCAGTGGGACCTTAGCTGAGGCTTCTAACCTCAACGCGACAGGTCTTGTGCTCATGAACGCAGGAAAGCTTGACGAAGCTCTTGAGAAATTTGGAGCCGCTCTGACGCTGGACCCCTCCAGTGCCCCAGCAGCCTATAACCAGGGACTGGTGCTGGCGCGCCAAGGCAAGACAGCGGAGGCCGTCCAGTCCTTTAAAACAGCCATTCGCTTGCGCCCCGGGTTTGTTCTGGCCCACTATGGTCTGGGCCTTGTCCTTCGCCTGGCAGGGGATCCCTCGGCCGACGAGCAGCTTCGCAAGGCGCAGTTGATGAAGCGATTGGTGCCGCAAGTGGGGAACATGAACAGGACAACGAATACGGAGGATCCCGACTGATGCGGTTTTCTCTACGGCAAATTATTCCATTCCGTATCGTTCTGGGGTTCTCTGCCTTCCGGCCGTTACATTAAACTCACGCAAAGGCGCAAAGACGCAAATCTGCAAAAGAATAGGATAATAACTTTCGTGAGTGAAAATGAGCGGGCGCGGATCATTAACCCGATGGGTTCAAAGCCGCAAAGGAACGGGATAATGATTGTCAGGAGAGAAAATGAGATTGGTCGGATCATTGTGGATGTTGCCTTCAAGATCCATACCACTCTGGGTCCGGGATTGCCGGAGTCGGTTTACCAATCTGCTTCCTTTTATGATTTGAGCAAAGGTGGATTGAAGGTGGCTTGGAGTAACTTTTAACTTTACTTTGCGCCTTTGCGTCTTGGCGTGGGGTCTTTCTGCCCTTCTCGGCGGAGGCCGGCGTTGTAGCAGCACTCGCGTCAAGGCGGGGTGATTTCGATTTGCTGCTCGAATCTCTTTTTTTCAACCGTCGCTGAGTTCTGTATCTCCTGGAATTTCCTAAGCAGCTCCTTTTCCAGTTCTCTTTGGCCACGTTTTCCATAGGCCAGGGCCAATTGGTAATAAAGGCTCCCCTCATCATCAATAGGCAAAGCAGCCTCCAGGTGGGGAATCGCTTTTTCGATCTGCCCAGTCCGCAAGTAGGCGCGGGCCAGATCCCTGTGTGCCGGCAGCACCGTCGGATCGCCTTCGACGCCTTTTTCCAAGAACGGAATGGCTGCTCCTGGCTTCTCCAAGCCTAAGAGGGTGAACCCAAACCAATAATTCAACTCTGCAGAATCGGGTGACTGCTTGATAAGGTCTTCCAAGAGTCGGCGAGCGCCGTCGTAATCGCCCCTGGCGCTAAGGGAGATGCCGAGGCCCTGCCGATAATAGGGATTCTCAGGTGAAAACTTTAGGGCCTCCTGCCATTCCTTGATCGAGGCGGCATAATTCTTCTGCCCAAAGTGGATCTTAGCCATCAACTCATGCGCTTCGCCAGAGGGCGGTAGCTGAGCCAGGCGGGAAAAGGCTTGCCGCGCCAGCTCACTGTAGGCGCGTGTCCGCCAGAAAATTGCTTCCGGGGTGTTGACCTCTTTTGAGGAGGCTGCGACTTGGTGGTAGCGTCCTGCCCAAAAATCACATTCCAGCTTTTGAGACTTGTTGCTATGTTTTCGTGCTAGCGCGCTGCGCGCCGTTACAGAAGCTTCGCCAGCGTCGCTACAATCCAGCGGCGGCAGCTTGCGTTCCTTTTTCTCCTCGATGGCCGCCCAATCCGGGTGCCCGTTCTTTCTATAGACTTCGGCCAGCATCGCGTGGACGCCGTGCATGTTGGGCATCTTGGCGAGAGCCTCCCGGTAGAAAAAGAACGCCCGATTATATTGGTCAGCTTTGGCGCGGGACTCGGCCACCAGCACAAGCCAGTAGGCAGATCCGGCCGCGGCCTTTTCGAGCTCCTCGAAATTCTGGCCGGCGAGACCCTCATGGCTGAGTCCCAGCCCATTCCAGACCTTCGGATTTTCTGGGGCCTGCTCGGATAGTCTCTCGAACTGCTCCGCCGCTGCCTGGAAGCGCTCGAGTGACAAAAGAGCTTGGCCCAGAAAGAGGCGGGCCTCCAGGTTATCGGGCTGGGCCTGCACAACGGTCTTCAGAGGCTCGATGGCTTTGGCCGGCTCATTCAGCTTGAGATAGGCCGTTCCCAAAAAAAGGCGCGCCGGCAAGTGCGTGGGCTCGAGCTTCAGCACCGGCTGGAACTTACTGACTGCTTCCCGCTCATGTCCGGCCATATGCAGAGCTAATCCGAGATTCATCATAGGACCCGGGTTGTCCGGCAGAGCTTGAACCAGATCCCTGTAGATTGGTATGGCCTCCTCAAACTTCCCGGCAGCCATCAGTTTCTTACCTCGGCCTGATTTTGCCGCCAGGTCATCTGACTGGGCATAGACCGGCACGAGACAGAAGACCAAGCACATCCCCAATCTCATGAAGAAACTCATGCGTCGTATTTAACATCTGAGGACTCTTCTTGACAAGGAGAAAGGCAGGAACGTTGTTTCGTGTGTTTCGGGGTTCTGCCTGATGCGTGGGCGGGTATGAGATCGCTCGAAAACAATCCGGCTGCCGATCTGCGCAATTGGGTTCCAATAGCACCGTCTGAGCCGAGCTTACAGCGAGTCCCAGAAGGACTGGATC
>QHZP01000429.1:6102-8218 GCA_003224715.1 Acidobacteriota bacterium
TCCATCTGCACCATGTGGCCGACTGCGGGAAAAATTTCAGTCCTGATGCTGCCGGGAAGACTCTGAGCCTGCGAGACCGGCAGAATGCGGTCATCCGCCCCCCAGATCACCATGGTAGGTATCGAGAGTTGGCTCAGGCGATCCCGCAGGACGACTGCCTGCCGGCCTCCCGGGCAAAACTGACCAGCCACCGTGCGCAAGGCCAAATCTACACCGTCGAGCCGTTTGTATTTGAGGATGTCCTCGATGAGTTGCCGCCCCACCAGCCTGGGATCGGCGAACAGCTTTTCCAGGTGCGGCTTGATCTCCTTTCGACGGTTCGCTGTGATAAACCCATCGATGAATTCGCTGTCGATCTCCGGACCAAGTGCAGCACTGGCAATCAGTAAAAGAGACAGACAGCGCTCAGGATGGACCAGCGCGAATTCCAAAGCCACCGCTCCACCCAGAGAATGACCGGCCAGATGGACCTTGGACAAGCCCACGGCGTCCATGAATTGTTCCAGCACCTGGGCAAACTCATTGAGAGTGCCACTACCAACTTGCTTCGAAGACCCGCCATGTCCAGGGAGGTCCAGGGCATAGACGACGCGATCCTGGGCGAGATCGTCGTGATTGAACAGCCAGCTATTCAAGTCGCCACCAAAGCCGTGAATCAGAACGGCGGCCTCCCCGTCTTGGCCTCGCTTTAGATACCGCAGAGATTGGCCCTGCACCACGACGGCCTCGGGCAGCGGACTGGAGGTTTCTGGTTGGGCCTCCCCGGAAACGGAATGAGCCTGAAATTCCGCAATGAAAAGATCGATTTGTGCATCGGGCACCGGGGAGTCAGTAATCACCCCGAGCAGACCGCCCACTGGCACCACATCCTCAATTCTTGCCACTTGGCGGTGCAAAATGCCGGATAGAGGCGCTTCCAGCGTGCTCAGAATCTTTTCCGTCTCGATCTCGACCAGCTCGACACCTGCATTGACCTCCGCTCCCTCCTCGACGAGCCAGCCGGCAACTTTCCCCTCCTTCATGGAGAGCCCCCACTTTGGCATAGTGAGAGCATGGAGGCTGCTCATGCCTTGTACCTCATCAGCTCGCGGGTCACGGCGGCAATCCTGCCCGCATCAGGAATGTAAAGGTCCTCCAGGACGTCGCTGAACGGCACTGGTGTATGTGGCGGGGTCACCATGCGGATTGGCGCTTTGAGCGAGGCAAAGCATTTCTGGGCAGCCAGGGCTGAAATATCAGTGGCTATATTGCAGCGCGGTGACGCCTCATCCACCACCACCAGCCGGCCGGTTTTTTCCACACTTTCGAGAACAGTGTCTTCATCGAGCGGTGAGGTGGTTCTCAAGTCAATGATTTCGCAGTCCACACCATCCTTTGCCAACGCGACGGCAGCGTCAGAAGCGACGTGCACCATCCGCCCCAGCGTCACAATCGTGACGTCTTTCCCCTCGCGCACAAAACCGGCCTCGCCGAACGGAATCGTGTAAGGCTCTTCGGGAACGACGCCCTCTCTCGAGTAGAGCAGCTTGTGTTCGAAGAAAATAACTGGATCATTATCGCGGATCGCCTGGATCAATAACCCCTTTGCATCATACGGCGTCGAGGGCACGACACACTTGAGTCCCGGGATATGGGTAAACATGGGATAGAGGCATTGGGAATGCTGTGCTGCCGCCCGGAACCCTGCGCCGCACATGGTGCGGACCACCAGCGGTGTGGCCGCTTTCCCGCCAAACATGTAACGGAATTTGGCGGCCTGGTTGAAGATTTGATCGAAGCAGACGCCCATGAAATCCACAAACATCAATTCGACCACAGGGCGCAGCCCACTGATGGCCGCGCCGATGGCGGCACCTACAAAAGCCGATTCGGTGATGGGAGTGTCCATAACACGATTGCCAAACTTGCCCCACAACCCCTTGGTGACTCCAAGAACACCGCCCCAGGCATCCATGCTGCCGTCCGTGCCGCTTCCGCCGACGACATCCTCGCCCATCACCACCACGGTGGCGTCGTGCGCCATCTCCTGCGCCAGGGCTTCGTTGATTGCTTGCTGAAAGCTGATTTTTCTGTCCATGCGCCAACCTTTCGGATTTCAGTAAGAGACATAGACATC